>NZ_JBEXIM010000019.1:0-101235 GCF_040608575.1 Micromonospora sp. NPDC005171
CAGGTTGAAGTGCTGCATCACGCCGGGCAGGTCACAGAAACGAACGTCGACGAACTTCACGTCCTCGTTCTTGAGGTATCGCAGCAGTTCCTCGGAATTGGCGAACATGAGTCCCCCGGAAGACTTGGTCCGATCATGGCCCGGTGTGGTGGGCGTGTCCGATTCCGGTCGACGCACCCCGCCTCGACCGTAAACGGCGGAGGCGGCGGGCGCCGCCGTTTGTTCGGCTTCGCCGTCGACGTCCCTCAGCGGGATCCGGCCGCTTGTATTCGGGGGAGCGCGACGGTGGGACGGATGATGTTGAGCAGCTCGGCCGCCCGACCGAGCCAGAGCGGCGGCCTGAGCAGCAAATCGCGAGGTCAGCGGCGGCGGTGTCCAGCGACACGGCGGCGTCAGGTCGAGGGCTGGCATGACGGGATTCAGCAGTCGTCACCCCCTGTCACGTCGGCGAACGCGCCGAGGTGCAGGCGCGCCGCCATGTCGCTGGCGAACCAGGCGAAGAAGTCGCTCGCCGGGTCGAGGCCGGCGCGGACCTCGTGGCGCCAGGCGGGCTGCTCGAGCACTGCGAGGTACTGCTGCACGATGCGGTCTCGCTCCTCGGCGGTGCATCCGCACTGATACGAGGGCTTGACCGTCAGATGGTTGGCGATGACAGCGGCGTCGACGTACCGGTTCACAGTCGGCGCCTGGCGGGCGAGGTGGGCGGCGTGCGCGGCGAGGACGATGGGTGCCGGCGGATAGTGCTCGAGCGTCATGCCCATGCCACCGCAGTGGGCCATGGTCTTCAGGAGTCGGCCGGTGTGATCGATCAGGTCATCGTCGACCTCGGTGCTGGTGATCGCTTCGTGTAGGTGGGCTGCGGTGGCGACCCGGCCGGCGAAGTAGCCGTTGAGGACGTCACCGTCGCAGGCGTTGCGCAACAGCCACGGCCTGGAGCCGGAGAGGCCGTGACGGCACAACGCTTCGACGACGTAGACCCGGCCCCAGCCGGAGACACGGGCGGCGAGCCAGAGCAACGCCTCGTCGCCTCCGCGGCGGCGTTGCAGTGCGTCAGCGGCCAACGGCCCGAAGTGGTCCGACAGCAGGCCGATGGTTTGGATCAGTGGAATGTCGTCTTCGGCCCAGTCGGTGGCCAGCAGCGCCAGACCTACCGTGGCCGCGCTGCGGTCGACGCTGTGCCGCACCAGCCACCGACCGGTCTGCCGCACACGCTGCCGGTCCGCGCGTAGCGCTGCGGCAGAGATGTGCTCGTTGCGATGGATGGGGACGTCGGAATCGTGGAACGCCTCGGCAAGTTCGCTTGCCGGCGCGTCAGGCTGACTGAAGTGCCTGTCGAGAATGATGGCGACATCGGCTCCGTCGAGTCGCCGGTCGCTCCTGGACGGCCTGGTCCGCGCCCGCGCTCGGTGGCGGTCCTCGTCCGGATATGGCTGGCCGTCATGGGGGAGAACACCGTCGGGATCCTGCTGATGCAGACGCAGGGCATGGGCGAACAGGGTCACCGGGGGTCCGAGCAGTCCAGGCTCGGTTGGCGCGCTCACCGGCGGACGGAGGACTCGATTCTTTTGATCATGGCGGCAGTTTACCCCGCCGGAATGACGGGCACGGCCCGGCCGGCCGCTGCGACCGCAGCCCTGGTCGTGATCCATCGTGGAGCGTGAGCGGGTGTACCGTCGCCGCATGACGGTGCTGCAGGAGTTTGTCGCCGCTCTTTCCAGCGGCCGGATCCAGGTTGTCGACCTCACCGCTCCGCTCTCGGACCAGACCCCGATCCTGGGTCTGCCCGAGCAGTTCGGCCAGACCTGGCCGTTCCGGCTCAGTGAGATCAGCCGGTACGACGACCGCGGTCCGGCCTGGTACTGGAACAACTTCTCCACCGGCGAGCACACCGGCACCCACTTCGACGCACCGGTGCACTGGGTCACCGGTCAACAGGGCGCCGACGTCTCGCAGGTCCCGGTGAGCCAGCTGATCGCCCCGGCGGTGGTGATCGACCACGCGGCCGACGCCGCCGACAACAGTGACTTCCTGCTCGAGGTCGACCACGTCAAGGCGTGGGAAGCGGAACACGGCGCCCTGCCCACCGGTGGCTGGCTGCTCTACCGCACCGGCTGGGACGCGTACGGCGACGACCCCCAGCGGTACGCCAACGCCGGGCGTACCCCGGGCATCTCGGTGGAGTGCGCCCGCTGGCTGGCCGAGGAGTCGCCGATCCAGGGCGTCGGGGTGGAGACGGTCGGGACCGACGCGGGCGCCGCGCACTCGTTCGACCCGCCGTTCCCGTGCCACTCGTTCCTGCTCGGCCAGGACAAGTACGGCCTGACCCAGCTCCGTAACCTGGCGCAGTTGCCGGCGACCGGCGCGGTGGTGATCGCCGGACCGTTGCCAATCGTCTCCGGGTCCGGCAGCCCGTGCCGGGTCCTCGCGCTTGTCGAACGGTAGGCCGGGCCACCGATGCGGGTAGCCGAGGTAGTCGGGCGGGTCCTGTACGGACACGGCGCACGGCACGTCTTCGGGGTGGTCGGTAGCGGCAACTTCCATGTCACGAACGCGCTTGTCGCGGCCGGTGCCCGGTTCGTGGCGGCGGCCCACGAGGGCGGCGCGGCGAGCATGGCCGACGGGTACGCCCGCACCTCCGGGAGGGTGGGCCTGCTCTCGGTGCACCAGGGTCCGGGTGTCACCAACGCGCTGACCGGCCTCACCGAGGCCGCGAAGAGTCGTACCCCGATGGTGGTCCTGGCCCCGGAGGCGACCGCGCCGCGGTCGAACTTCTTCATCGACCTGCCGGCGCTCGCCGTCGCGGTCGGGGCCGACTTCCGCCGGGTACGCCTGTCGCACGCGGCCGAGGACACGGGCGCGGCGTACCGGGCCGCCGCCCGGGGCGCGACGGTGGTGCTGGGCCTCCCGCTGGAGGTGCAGCAAGCCGTGACCGAACCGTGGTCCGGTCCGGTCCCCGCGGTCCCGCCGACCCCGGCCACCGCCCCGCACGTCGAGCCGTTGCTGGCCGCGATCCAGGCCGCCCGTCGACCGGTCTTCATCGCCGGTAGGGGGGCACGGTCGGCCCGGGAACCGCTGATCCGGCTCGCCGACGCGTGCGGCGCGCTGCTCGCGGTCTCGGCCGCGGCGAAGGGACTGTTCGCCGGGAACCCGTGGAACCTCGACGTGGCCGGTGGCTTCGCCACCCCGCTCGCCGCCGAGCTGATCGGCACGGCGGACCTGGTCGTCGCGTGGGGCAGCACGCTGAACATGTGGACCACCCGGCACGGCGAACTGATCCCGCCCTCCGCGGTCGTCGTCCAGGTGGACCATGACCCGGCCGCGTTCGGGGTGAACCGCCCGGTCGACCTGGCGGTGGCCGGTGAGGTGACGGCGGTCGCCGAGGCGGTGCTCGCCCGGCTCGGCGTCGGCACCACCGGGTCCGGGGACGCCACCACCGGCGGGTGGCGTACGCCGGAGCTGGCACAACGGATTCGCGACCACGGCCGCTGGCGGACGGTCCCGTACCGGGACGAGAGTGCGACGGGGCGGCCCGACGGAGCGGCGACGATCGACCCGAGGACCCTCTCGGCAGCCCTGGACGACCTGCTGCCGCCCGACCGGACGGTGGTGGTCGACTCGGGCAATTTCATGGGTTACCCGTCGATGTGGCTCGACGTGCCGGACGTGGTTGGATTCTGCTTCACCCAGGCGTTCCAGTCGGTCGGGCTCGGCCTGGCCAGTGCGCTCGGCGCGGCGGTCGCCCGCCCGGACCGGCTCACCGTCGCCGCGGTCGGCGATGGTGGCTTCGTGATGTCCGCGATCGAACTGGTCACCGCCGTCCGGCTGGCGCTACCAGTGCTCGTGGTGATCTACGACGACGCGGCGTACGGCGCCGAGGTGCACCACTTCGGCCCGGACGGGCACCCGTTGGAGACCGTCACCTTCCCCGAGACCGACCTGGCCGCGATCGCCCGCGGTTACGGCTGCGACGGGTTGACCGTCCGGACCGTCGACGATCTCCGACCGGTACGCCAGTGGCTGGCTGGTCCCCGCACCCGGCCGTTCGTGGTCGACGCGAAGGTCTGCGCGGAGCGCGGCTCGTGGTGGCTGGAGGAGGCGTTCCGTGGCCACTGAGCCACCACCGCCGTGCCCGGTTGATCCGGCAGAAGGTGCCCGACCTGGTTGCCGCCGGCGCGGCGGTGGTCCGCGAGGAGTGGTGTGACGATGTCCTCGGGCACATCGTCATGAGTGACCCCGAGGGCAACGAGTTCTGCGTCGCCTGATGCCATGATCACCGCCGTGGCGACCTCGCGGGCTGATGGCGTCCCCGCCGAGCAGGTGCCGATCGAGCAGCGCCGGCGGGACCGTTTGCTGGTGGAGCCGGAGGGTAGGTGGGAATCCATGACTACGCCTGAGCAGAGCCAGCAGGAAAGAGCCCTCGAAACCGGCGCGGTGTATCAGGACGCCGAGGGACGCCGAACGACAGATCCCGGCTCCGGTGCCGCGAACGCCGAGAGCGAGGCCGACCGCAACGCGGAGCACCTGAGGCGGGGCGAGGTCGGGCCGCGCGTCCCAGAGGAGTAGCGGTCCGGGTTGGGTGACCGTCCCGCCTGCTTCTCAGCTCATGGTGGCCAACAGGTCCCGGCAGGCCCGCTCGCACGTCCGGCACACCTCGGCGCAGACCCGGCAGTGCTCGTGCTTGTCGGCGTGAGCGGCGCACTCGTCTCCGCACGACCTGCAGGCGATGGCACACGCCTCCAGCAGGCTGCGGCTGATATTCGCGTCGTAGCCGGTGTGTCGGGAGAGCACCCGAGCGGTGGTGGTGCAGATGTCGGCGCAGTCCAGGTCCGTTCGGATGCACTTGGTCAGTTCGGCGACCATGTCCTCGCTCAGGCAGGCGTCCGCGCACGCGGTGCAGGCCTGGGCGCAGTCGTTGAGCGCGTCGATCGCCGCCGCCAGCTTCGTCCGGTCCAGGTTGATCGATTTGGGGTACGTCTCCAGCATTGCCATGGTGGTGGTGCTCATCAGGAAGCCCTCTCTCTCGGTTCCTGATGCCCTACCCGAAGAGCCCCGAGACACACCGGGTAGACGCCGCCGGACGACCGGAGATCAACGGGCCGACGTGCCGCCCTGCCCGGGTCGTCGGTCGGAGAGTGGGTCATGGCACCGAGTCCTCACGGTCGGTGCGCCCGTCCGGGTTGTCAGTCGGCGACGACGAGCGCCTGGGGCGCGGCGGCCTTCATCCGGGTTCGCAGCCATTTGAGCTGGATCGCCGTTTCTCCTTCGCAGTGTTGTACGACCGCAAGCAGCTCCTTGTCGCGGGCACCGTAGGCGGCCTGGCCGACGACGGTCCAGGTGATGTCGCACTCGGCGGCCATCAGGTAGAGGTCCTGCAGGTCACGCAGGAGGCCGATGCCGCCGGTGCGGGTGCCGGTGAACAGTTGCGAGTACAGCCGGTCGGGTTCGTCGGGGGCGTCCTCGGAGTAGCGGACCACGAATGGATGCAGCTGTTCGGCGTATCCGTCGCAGCGCTGCGCCTGCTGCTGGCAGAGGTGCTCGATGTCGGGTTCCTCGGCGTGCGCTTCGGCGACCTGCCGGAACGCGTCGGCAAGGTTGACCTGCGCGCGGTGCAGGAGACCGAGGTAGTGGGCGAGCTGCACGACTCACTCCTTCCCACTGGTGGCTTCGGCCGTCGGGCCGCCAACGGTGGGTGGCACGTCAGCGTCCGCTGGTGGTGCGCTGCCGCCGACCGTCGGCGCCGGCGAGGGTACGCCCCGCCCGTCGGCGAGTTTCGTCACCGCGACGGCGGCGACCTTGAAGAGGGGCTGCTTGGACACCGGGTCCCAGGCGGTGATGGTCAGTTCGTTCGCCGCTCGTGGGGTGCGCCCGGCGGGGTCCTGGTCGAAATAGCCGTAGTGGAACGGCAGGAAGACGACGCCGGGGCGGATGCCGCAGAGCCGGGCGTGGGCCTGGATGGTGCCGCGGGCTGAGGAGACGCCGACCAGGTCGCCCTCGACGATGCCGAGCCGGGCCGCGTCGGCGGGGTTGAGCTCCACCCACACGTCCGGTGCCGCCTGGTTGAGCTGTGGGGTGCGGCCGGTCTTGGTGCGGGTGTGGAACTGGTAGACGGTGCGGCCGGTGGTGAGGAGCAGCGGATGCTCGTCGTCGGGCACCTCGGGTGAGGGTTGGTAGTCGACGGTGTGCAGGAACGCCCGCCCGTTCGGTTCCTTGGCCCGGTATTCCGCCTCGGTGAACTCCGCACCGGTGGCCAGGTCCTGGCCGTACGTCTCGCAGTAGTCCGGGTCGGTGTGGAAGTGTCCGTCGGTGTAGAGGCGCTCGGTGCCGTCGGGGTGCTCGTCGGTGCAGGGCCACTGGATGCCGGAGCCGCCGCGCAGCTTGTCGTAGGTGATGCCGGTGTAGTCGCACGGCCGACCCCGCGAACACTCCTTCCACGCCTCGAACACCTCCTCCGGCCCGGTCCAGTCAATCAGCGGCTGGCCGTCCCGGTCGCGGAAGTCCATCCGGCGGGCGTAGTCGAGGAAGATGTCCAGGTCCGGGCGGGCCTCGCCGGGCGGATCGACTGCCTTGTCGGAGATGTGCACGGTCCGGTCGACGCTGGTGAACGTGCCGGTCTTCTCACCCCAGGTAGCGGCGGGCAGCACGACATCGGCCAGCTCGGCGGTCTCGGTGAGGAAAAGATCCTGGACCACCACGAACAGCTCCGGCCTGCTCAGGATCTGCCGGATCCGGCGCAGCTCCGGCAGCGAGACGGCCGGGTTCGTGGCGGAGATCCACAGCAGTTTGATCGAGCCCTGCTCGGCGTACCGGAAGATCTGCATGGCGTGCGTCGGCGGCGCCCAGTGCGGGATGGTGTCCACGTCCACGTTCCACAGCCGGGCCAGTTCCTCGATGTGCCGCTCGTTGTACCAGTTGCGCAGGCCGGGCAGGTCGCCGTCGGCGCCGGTCTCCCGGGTGTTCTGGGCGGTGGGCTGGCCGTTCATCTGGTAGATCCCGGCGCCGGGCCGGCCGATCATGCCGCGAACCAGGTGCAGGTTGTTGACCGCGCAGGCGGCGGCGGTCGCCTGGTTCGACTGGTAGAAGCCCTGCAACACGGTCGACAGCAAGCGCTGCGAGGTGCCGAGCAGTTCGGCGGCACGTTCCACATCGGCGGCCGGCACGTCGCAGATGTCGGCGACCCGCTGCGGCGGGTAGCCGTCGACGACCCGGCACAGCTCGTCGAAACCCACTGTGTGCGCGTCGACGTAGTCGTGGTCGTACCAGCCGCGCTGGATGATCTCGCGGAGCAGGCCGTTCATCAGGGCCACGTTGGTGCCGTTACGCACCGCAAGGTGCAGATCGGCCTCTCGGGCGACCGGGGTCGCGCGCGGGTCCACCGCCAGCATCGCCGGCGGGTTGGGGCCACGGCGTCGGTCCAGCATCCGCATCCACAGCACCGTCTGCGTCTCGGCGACGTTGTGACCCCACAGGGCGATGGCGTCGCAGTGGTCCACATCGGTGTACGAGCCGGGCTGCCCGTCGGTGCCGAAGCTCGCCTTCATCGCCGCCGCCGCTGTAGCCGTGCAGAGCCGGGTGTTGCCGTCCATGTGCGGCGTGCCCAGACCGGCCTTACCGATCACACCCAGCGTGTAGTACTCCTCCAGGAACAGCTGCCCGGAGGTGTAGAAGCCGAAGTGCCCCCACCCGCCCGGCCCGTCGAGGAGTTCCTTCGACCGGGCCACGATGCGGCCCATCGCGGTGTCCCAGTCCGTCTCGACCAGACGATCGCCGTCGCGGACCAACGGTCGGGTGAGCCGGTCCGGGCTGTGGTTGGCCTGCCAGCCGTACAGGTCCTTCGGGTCGACCCGACCCCGGTTGATCCGGTCCACGGCCCGCCCGCGCACCCCGACGATCCGCCCGTCGGCGACGCCGATGTCCAGCGCGTCGCCGTTGGAGTGCAGCACCGAGGCCGACTGCACCCAGCGGTCCACGTCGGCATCGGCCCGGCCGTCGGCCAGGTACCGGTCCACCCGCACCGGCCACTGCTGCCCCGACCCGTACGGGGTCCGCTCACCCCACGGGTCGGCGATCCGGTCCACCACGATGTCCTCCTTCCGGCGACGGCGCGAGCGCCGCCCACAGCGGCATCGGTCGGCCCGACACCCGTCCGTACAGCCAGTCGACGACCGTGACCAGCACCACCGCGCGGGCCGCGACGAGCAACTGGGTCGGGGTACGCAGCAGGCCGAGGCTCACGATCAGTGTCGTCGCACCCGCCGGGGCGTGTGATGCCTTCAGCAGCACCAGCACCGATATGGTCACCGCCAGCGACCCGGCGACCCCCGCCACGATCCTGGGCCCGGTCACCCCCTCCTGGAGCGCCGAGGGTTCGTCGGCGAGCCCGCAGACCAGCAGGAACAGGTACCCGGCCAGCAGGGCCAAGAGCCACGGCTGGTGGGTGACGAGCGCGACCAGCCCAGCGAGCGCCACGGCCAGTGCGCCGCCGACGAAGGCGTGCGCGGAGCGCCCCGCTCGGCCCATCACGTTCCCCTTCTCACCTCGACCACCTTCCAGCATGTGGCCCTACCCCCAGGTCGGCGGGTCGAACCGGACGGACGGCACCTCTTCGGGGCTCCTGAAGATCACACGGGGAGAGACTGGTCGACCGCTCGACTGCGCATCCCGGTCGCCCGAGACCGCACCGGCCGCCACAGGTCGCGCCCGGGATCCACCCACCCTTTGCTCTGCACCCGCCGACGCGCCCGTTACGGACCGTGCGTGGTGCGCGGGCGGGTGCAGAGCAAAGGGTGGCCGTGCCTGTGGTGCTACCCGTCCGCGCGCCCGGTCTCTGCCGCCCTCACTGCCTGACGGCGACGCGCCGCCCGGGACAGGACCCGAGCGGCGCGTCACCGACCTGGTGGGCGTTGCCTGACGCGTACTAGGTGCGCCTGCTCCACTGCTGGTTGGCGCCGCCGTGGCAGGCCCAGAGGTGGAGTTGCGTCCCATTGGCCGTGCCGGAAGCCACGGCGTCCAGGCACAACCCGGACTGGGCTCCGGTGATGGTGCCGTTGGAGTTCAGGTTCCACTGTTGGTTGGCTTGGCCGTTGCAGTCCCAGATGATCACCGCAGTGCCGTTGCTGCTGCCCGCCCCGCTGGCGTCCAGGCACTTGTTGCCGTAGACGGTCAGGGTGCGGTTGGCGGTGTAGGTCCAGCGCTGGTTGGTGCCACCGTGGCAGTCCCACAGTTGCGGGCGGGCGCCGTTGGTCGTGCTGGAGTTGGGGATGTCGATGCAGCGGCCGGACGGGCTACCCACGATCAGCACGTTCTGCTGGCCGGGCGGTGGGGTCGATGGCGGGGGAGTGGTGGGCGGCACGTCAGACCCGAACTGGCTGAAGAACCGCCACACCTCCGGCTTGACCCAGCTCCGCGCGCCGCTCTCGCAGCCGGCACACCCGTCCACCGGACCTTGCTGGTGGCCGCCGTCGAACGCGGCCCAGACCACCGGGTATCCGGGCTGGCAGGAGTACGCGGTGGTGATGTGGGTGCGGCTGCCCGCGGCCGGTTCGGGTGGGTTCTGCGCGGCACATCCGTTGTTGCGGACGAACCTGTCGCGCAGCGACCGTCCGCTGGGGATGTTGTCGTTGATGCCGTGAATCCCCAGGTAGGCCACCGGCTGGGTGCCGCCGCTGCATCCGCTGATCGCCCCCGGGGCCGCGATTGCCGCTACCGCACGGAACACCGTCGGCCGGGAACACGCCAACGAGTAGCTCATCGCGCCGCCGTAGCTGAACCCGACCGAGAAGCGTTGGGTGGTGTCGACGCAGAGAGCGTTCTCGATCACGCGGATCATGTCGTCGGTGAAGGTCACGTCTTCACCGTTGGAGTTGCCCCAGCCGTTGTTGAGGCCCTGCGGGGCCACGAAGATGGTGCTGTTGTTCGCCTGCGAGAGCATGCCGTAATAAGCCCACGCGGCGCCGTCGGTTCCGCCCGACGCCACCTGACTGGCGGTGCCGCCCAACCAGTGGAACCCGAAGGCCAGCCGGTGGGCATAGGTGTTGTTGTAGCTGTCGGGCAGCCGAAGGATGAAGCTGCGACTCTTCCCGCTGCTCTGGATGGTGTGGGTGCCGCTGTTCAGCCCGGGCGCCTTGCCGCAGCCGGCAGTGGTGGCGGCGGCCGCCGGTGCGACGGTCGTGACGACGTACATTCCGACGGCGATCAGGACCATCACCGCCATGGCTGCCCCCAGCCAGGGGGCGGAGAATCTGCGAAGTGGCACGGCTGAGCCTCCTTGTGGGTGCTTGAACATCCGTTGGACCGGTCCCCGTCCCGGGAACCTCGCCGGGATCAGCTCCGGCTCCAGCGCTGGTTGGCCGCGCCGGTGCAGTCCCAGATCTGGACGCGCGTGCCGTTGGCCGTGCCGTTGCCGACCAGGTCCAGGCACCGGCCCGAACCAACTCCGGTGATCGATCCGTCGGCGTTGAGCCGCCACTTCTGGTTGGACTGGCCGTTGCAGTCCCAAATGATCACCGAGCTGCCGTTCGCGGTGCCGGCGCCGTTGACGTCGAGGCACTTGCTGCCGAAGACGCGCAGCTCCTGGGCGGCGGTCAAGGTCCAGCTCTGGTTGCTCTGGCCGTGGCAGTCCCAGATGATCGCCGCCGCGCCGTTGGTCTGCGAGGCGCCGTTGACGTCAAGGCACCGTCCGGAGGACGTGTTGCGCAGGGTCGACGTGCCGCTCGGCGGCGGGGTGGTCGGTGGCGGCGACGTGGGATCGGTGCTACCGAACTGGGTGAAGAACTTCCACACCTCGCCCTTGGTCCAGGTCCTGGCTCCGCTGTCCCCGCCGCCGTCCACCGGCCCGGGGGTGTGCCCGCCGTCGAAGGCGGCCCAGACCACCGGATAGCCGGACCGGCAGCCGGAGTAGGTGGTGGTGATGTGGGTCAGGCTGCCCGCCCTCGGTTCAGGTGGGCTCTGTGCGGTGCACCCGTTGTTCCGCACGAACGTGTCCCGCAGGGACCGTCCGGCGGAGATGTTGAGCACCGGGTCCCCGATGCCATGGATGCCCATGTACGCGACCGGCTGGGTGCCGCCGCTGCACCCGCTGAGCTGCCCGCCGGAGTAGACCGCGACAGCGCGGAAGACACCTGGCCGGGAACAGGCCAGCGAGTAGCTCATGCCGCCGCCGTAGCTGAAGCCGAGCGCGAAGCGTTGCGTGGTGTCGACGCAGAGGTCCGCCTCGATCAGGCTGATCATGTTGTCGACGAAGGTGACGTCCTGGCCACCGGGGTTGGCCCAGCCGTTGCCGTTGCCCTGGGGGGCGACGAAAATGGTGCTGTTGTTCGCCTGCTGCCGCAGCCCGTAGTAGGACCAGGCGGCCCCGTCGGCCCCGCCACCGTCGACGTCGTTGGCGGTGCCGCCGTTCCAGTGGAATCCGAAGATCAGCCGGTAGGTGTGGTTCCTGTCGTAGTTGTCAGGAATCCGCAGGATGAAACTACGGTTCTGGCCGCTGCTCTGGATGGATCGTTGGCCGCTGGTCAACGTGGGCGCCTTGCCGCACCCCGCGGTCGCTGCGGCCGCTCCGATGTTCGCGGCCGACGCGGTGGTGCTCAAGCCGCCGGCCACTGCCGCCGCGCTCACTGTCACGACGACCGCCGCCGTCGTCGCGAGCAATCCAAGGATGGGTCTACGTCTTGTCATGAAGGGGCTCCCGCCACTCGGCACGAAACTGGTTGAAAGGGGGTCCGCCGCAACCCGCACGCCGCCACGACGCGCCACTGCGGGTCACTCCCACCGACCACGTTCGCCGCGGGCGAACCCCGGAAGACGCGTTGTGCCGACGACGCCCGGCCGGCTCATCGACGCAGGTTTCCGCCGCTGGTCTCGCCGCCCACGCAGGACCAGTCGGTCGTCGAATCGATGGTGGCCACACCGTGCGCCCGAACACCACGCGACCGATCGCCCGACGATGCCGGAGCACCTGGTGTCGGCGTCGAATCGATTCGCCCCGACGCTAGATCTCACAGTGACAGATGTCAATGCCGTGTCCGGCAGGTTGCGTCCCGGGTGGCCGGTCAGGCCACGGTGAGATCGGCCGCGCCGAAGGAAACCGCGAACCGCTTGCACCAGATGGAGACGCTGCGGAAGTCGCGTGGGTCCACCGAGGCCGGTAGCGCGTACACCTGGTTGCCCTTGTTGCCTTTGAGCTTCGCCAGCTCGACCCATGCGCCATCGTCGAACACCCGCCAGCCGGCCGTGCCCCGGATGACCGGTTGGTCGGTCAGCCACACCCGCAGGTCCGGACCGTTCGACGTGTTCAGGTCTCGGATGACGAGCTGGTGGCGTCCGTCGGCGAGCCGGTGAATCTCGGCACTGCCGGTCGTCCGGTGCTCATGGGTGACGAACTCACCGGCGGCCAGGATCTCGTTGCCCGCAGGGGTAGGTGCCGACGTCGCGGGGGCCGCGCTCGCGGACGCCGGGGGCGGGGTGGCCGATGCCGTTCCCCCGCCGGGAACCGCTTCGTCGACGTAGGTGTCGGTGAACAGCTTCCACGGTTGGAACCAGTAGAGAGCCAGCATCGCCACGACGAAAGCTGCGGCGAGGCTGGCCCGGGCCACCGGCGACCGGAAGATCCGTTTTCCCACCCCCGCAGCGTACGGCCGCGGTCGCCGTCGAACTGGCCGCGAATCCTTTCCGAACCCTTACGACGGCGTGCCTGCCAGCGCCTGCGCGCACGGGCAGGCGCCCTGGTCTGCCGGCATCGTCTTCACCGCGTCGCCGAGCAGGAGGCGCAGGCGATCGATGTTCCGGGCGAAGACCGTGAACACCTCCTGCTGCGTCACGCCGTGACCGACCTCGACGCCCGAGTCGAGGTCGGTCACCAGGGACAGCGCGGTGTAACACAGTGCCAGTTCACGTGCCAGCACTGCTTCCGGGTGACCGGTCATGCCGACGATCGACCAGCCCTCCCGGCCGTACCACAGTGATTCGGCTCGGGTGGAGAACCGGGGCCCTTCGATGACGACCATGGTTCCCCCGTCGGCCGGCTGCCAACCCGCGGATCGGGCGGCGTCGAGGACCGTGGCCCGTCCGATCGGACAGTACGGGTCGGCGAAGGGCGCATGGACGACCTGGGGGAGTTGCCCGTCGGCGCGTTGCTGGCCGTCGTAGTAGGTCTGCGTGCGGCCGCTGGTCCGGTCCACCAGTTGGTCCGGCACGACGAGGGTCCCGGGGCCCAGCTCCGGTCGCAGGCCGCCCACGGCGCCCGGGGCGAGCACCTGGCGGACGCCGCGTGCTCGCAGCGCCCACAGGTTGGCCCGGTAGTTGATGCGGTGTGGGGGGAGGGTGTGCCGGCGTCCGTGGCGGGGCAGGAACACCACCGGCCGCCCGGCGAGACTCCCGACGGACAGCGCGTCGCTCGGCGGTCCGTACGGTGTGTCGACGGTGACCTCGGTGACGTCGTCGAGGAACTCGTAGAACCCGGATCCGCCGATCACGCCGATCGGCGGTCGGTCGGTCGTGCTGATGTCTCCTGCTGACATGGGTATCCCTCCTGGGCGAACGGTGAAGAACGCGTGGGGCCGGCTCAGGGCCGGTCTCTTCGCCGGTCGGTGACGCGCCGGTCGACCGCCGTGGCGACGACCAGCACGATCACGATCGCGGCCCAGACGACGGCCAGCGCGACGGCGAGCCCCAGCGGGTAGTTGCGGTCCGGTAGGCCCGGGTTCGGAGGTGCCGAGGGCGGTCGCCACAGCAGGGGCACCGCGATCAGCAGCAACGTGGCGCTGGCCAGCAGACCCGCGGTGATCCAGGCCCGGCGTGCCCGGTTCGTCACCAGCCGACCCAGCGCCAGCCCGACCAGCCCGACCAGCGGCGCCACCAGGAGGTCGTGCAGCACCGGACCGCCGATCAGCCACGGCACTGTGGTGCCGAGCTGGGGGAGGAGCAGCCAACCGCCGTAGGCCGTGAACGCGACGCCGACCACGAGCAGGAGCCTTCGGACGGTTCTCACCGCAGCACCTCCAGCCGGGCCACCCACTTGGTCTGCAGGACGCCCGGCCGGCTCGCAGCGATGAGTCGGCAGGGGTAACCGTGGTCGGGGGACAGTTGCTCGCCATTGATCCGCAGGGCGAGCAGGGTCAGCGGGTCGCTGGCATGAGCCGCCGGGAGTGTGCTGGCCGCGTACAGGCCGTCGGTTTCCAGTGAGGTGACCCGAACCGGTCGGCCGGTCGGTGCGCCGGCCCGTCGGAGCAGTTCGACGACGGGCACACCGGTCCAGTGGGCCGAGGCGCTCCAGCCCTCGACGCAGGCGATGGGCAGTTCCGCCGTGCGTTGCGGCAGGGCCGCCAGGTCGAGCAGGGACAGGGTGTCCCGCCCGCCCGGCCAGACGATCTCCAGTCGCCAGTCCGGCGGAACGACGATGCGCGCGGCAGCCGCCGTACGGTTGATCGGCGCGCCCTGCGGCCCGGAGGCGGAACGCCACGCCAGCGGCGACGCTCGACGTAGCCACGGCACTGTGACCCCGGCGGTGGCCAGCACGGCGATGCCGGCGACGCCCGCCGAGGTACGCAGGAACGCCCGTCGCTGCGCCGACTCCGGATCGTCGGCCCCCAGTGCCGCTCGTCGGCGCCGCAGTGGCGCGCTCAGCGCCGCGCGGGCGACCGGGAGCTTCACCGCGACGTGCAGCAGCATCGCCCCCGCCACCAGCCAGGCGACCGCGTAGTGCGCCGTCGGGAAGAAGAACCCCCACGGGTACGACTGGGCGACGTTGAACAGGCCCGTGACCAGTTCGAAGAACGCGGCGCAGACCAGCACCAGGACGGAGATCCGTTCGAGGGCGTGGGCTGACAACCGGATCGGCTGGCGCAGGGGCGGACGGGCAAACAGCCGGGGGTAGACGCTCCACAGCTTGGCCAGCAGCAGCGGGATCGCCGCGACACCGGAGAGCACGTGGACGCCCTGGGTGACCCGGTACAGGTTGACCGGCCGGGTCGGCCAGGTGAACCAGCCCGGCGGGTGCTGGAGGTAGTGGCTGAGCAGCCCGGTGCCGAAACACAGCCCGAACGCCACACCGAGCCAGAGGCCGAGCCGGGCGGTGACCAGCGGTGAGTGCGAGGGCGCGGTGAAGTCCTCGGGGGCGGGGAGGCGTGGTCGGCGGATCATGAGCGCGCCAACTCGACGAACCAGCGTCGGCCGAACCGGAAACGGTCGGCGACCCGCAGGCCGGCGGTGTCGGCGGCCCGGGCCACCGCCTCCGCCCCGACCCGCGCCCATCGAAACGCCGGCCCCCGCAGCTGTCCATCGCCGGACGATCCAGACAGGACGTACGCCTGTCCCTGCCACAGCCCGGCCCCCGGCGGTTCCACCTCGACCACGAGCGTTCCGTCGGTCGCGATCAGGGCGCCGCACCGGCGCAACAGTCGGACCGGGTCGCCACCGATGCCGATGTTGCCGTCGATGAGCAGGGCGTGCGCCCACCTGCCCTCGCCGGGAAGTGGTGCGAAGACGTCGCGTCGCAGGGCGACCACCCCCCGGCCCTGGGTCAGGCGTACCGCCTCGGCGGAGATGTCCACCCCCAGTGCGACGAGGCCGCGTTGGGCGAGTGCCCGGGTCAGCCGGCCGGGGCCGCAGCCGAGATCGATCGTGGGCCCGGCGCAGCGTGCGGCGACGGACTCGACGGCCGGTTCCGGTGGGCCGTGCCAGCGCCGTACCGGCAACAGGTCACGTCGCCCGTCGGCGTGCACCAGCCAATGGTCGGGTTGGGCCGCGGGCATCGGGCCGACCTGCCCGTCGCGCAGGTCCTGCTCGGCGGACCACCCGCCGAGCCTGCCCAGCGCCACGTCGAAACCGTCGAGACTGATCGTCGAGGTCACCGGGGGCGTCCGCTCACCAACTGGCCCACCGACGCGACGGCCTCCGCGAACCGGGTGCCGGGTAGGTCGGCCGCGACGGCAAGCGCCGTCGGCCAGTCGTCGACATCCCGCTGAACGGGCAGGATCGCCGGGCGTATGCCCTGCTGGCGCAGGGCGGCGAGGGTACGGCGACCGGTGTCCCCTGTCGACATGGGTACGTCGCGTAACGCGCTCGCGGACGACGGGTCGCGTAACCCGAGCGCCCACCACCCGCCGTCGAGCGCCGGCCCGAACACCGCCTCGTGATCGGCGAGCCGCTCCAGCGCGGTGGTGAGCAGGCTCGGCCGGATCTGCGGTGTGTCCATGCCGATCTGCAGCACCGGCCGGCCGGGAAACGTCGCGGCGGTGTCGGCGTGAGCGTTCGCGAGGCGGTCGGCGAACGTGCCGCCGCGCTGCGGAAGCAGGTGCCAACCCACCAGGGCGGCGGCCAGTTCAGCGCCGTACTCGGCATCGGCGAACCGGCCGGTGTGGGCCAGCACGGGAATGGTCGAGGCGGTGGCGCGTACCGCCGCGAGGGTGTCCAACAGCGACGCCGCCGCGATCCGGGCCGCCTGGGTGGGGTCAGCCGGCGGGCAGAGGCGCGTCTTGGCCAGCCCGGGGACCGGTGCCTTCGCGACCAGGAGCAGGACGTTCACCGACCACCACCGGCGTCGGCGCGGAGCACTCCGGCGAAGTCCCGGGTCGCCCGCCACGTGCCCCGGACCGACCCGGAGACCTTCGAGGTGGTGCCGGCGGCCCGGTGCGCGTACGCGACGTCCAGCTCGAGGATCCGCCAGCCCGCCTCGGCCGCGCGGAGTAGCAGCTCCAGGGGGTAGCCGAACGCGCGGTCGTTGACACCGAGGCCCAGCAGCGCCGCGCGGCGGGCCACCCGGATCGGGCTGATGTCGTACACCGGCACGCCGCGACGCCGCAGCAGGGCGGCGACCAGCGCGTTCCCGGTGCGGGCGTGCCACGGCCAGGCATCCGCCGAGACCGGCCGACGCCGCCCGACGGCGAGATCGGCCCGACCGTCCCGCACGGCCGCGACGAGCCTGGTCAACTCGGCTGGATCGAACGAGCCGTCCGCGTCGAGCACGCAGACCAGGTCCGCCTCCGCCGCCAGCAGGCCGGCGTGCACGGCCGCGCCGTAACCGCGCCTCGGCTCGTGGACGACCCGGGCCCCGTGCGCGGTCGCGACGACAGGCGAACCGTCGGTGGAGCCGTTGTCGACCACGATG
The DNA here is from genome assembly GCF_040608575.1 of Micromonospora sp. NPDC005171. Lineage (NCBI taxonomy): Bacteria > Bacillati > Actinomycetota > Actinomycetes > Micromonosporales > Micromonosporaceae > Micromonospora > Micromonospora sp. NPDC005171. The sequence continues at coordinate 17,099 of NZ_JBEXIM010000019.1, forward strand.
GCCCGGTAGCCGGGCGGCAGCCCGCTCAGTACGGCAGGCAGTGCGGCCGCCTCGTCCAGACACGGCAGCACCACGTCGATCGCTGTGTGCATACCGGCGACGCTAGGCCCGCCGCCGGCCGTCCGGACCGCCGTTGCACCTTACGAATCGCTTACGCGGCAACGGATCTTACGACTCCCTGACGTCTCACCGTCCGGCCGTCGAATCCCTGGTCGAGGTCGTAGCGTCGGCCGTCACCATGACCATGATGACCCGACCGGGACGACCCCGGTCCGCCGACCTGATCGTCCTCGGCGCCGAGGTGGCCCTGCTCGCCGTTGCCGTCGCCGTCGGCGCACTGCTCAACCAGCGGGGTGTGCGGCTTCATGCGGACGCGGCGCCGCTCTACGCTTCCTGGCAGCCCCATCTGGGGGCCGGTACCCCCGTCGCGCTGCTCGTCGCGGCTCTGTTCGTCTGGCGGGGCACGCGCTGGGGAACCGGCACGCCGTGGCCGCGGCTGCTGGCAGTCGGCTATCTCGCCTCGGTGCTCTGGACACTGTCGCTGGCCCTGGTGGACGGCTGGTCGGCGGGGTTGACCGAGCGGCTCACGGTGCAGGCCGAGTATCTGCACGAGGTGCCCCGGGTGACGGATGTCGGCGTCATGCTGTCCGGCTTCGCCGACCGGATCCTCGACTTCCAGCCCGATTCGTGGTCCACCCACACCGCGGGTCATCCACCGGGAGCGTTGCTGCTCTTCGTCTGGCTGGAGCGGATCGGTCTGGGCGGCGGGACTGCCGCCGGGCTCGCCTGTGTGCTGCTCGGCGCCACCGTCTCGGTGTCGGTTCCGGTGATGTTGCGGGCGCTCGGCGCCGAGGACGCGGCCCGGGCGGTGTGGCCGTTCCTGGTGCTCTTCCCGGGAGCGGTCTGGGTGGGCGCGTCAGCGGACGGGATCTTCGCCGCGGTGGTCGCCGCCGGGCTGGCACTGCTGGCGGTCGGCGGCCGGCCCGGGGCCGCACTGAGCGGGTTGCTGCTCGGCTTCGCGCTCTACCTGTCGTACGGGTTCGTCCTGGTCGGGTTGCTCGCGTTGACCGTCGTGTTGCTCCGGGCGCGGGACCGCCTCGGCGTGCTCCTGGTCGCGGCGACGGGGGTCGCGGCGGTCGTCGCCGTGTTCACCCTCGCCGGCTTCTGGTGGCTGGACGGCTACCACCTGGTGGCACGTCGTTACTACCAGGGCTGGGCGGCGGAACGTCCGTACGGTTACTGGGTCTGGGCGAATCTCGCCGCCCTGTTGCTCTCGGTCGGTCCGGTGGTCGGGCCGGCGCTGCGACGGGCGGTGACCGCAGTGTCGGTCCGATCACCGCACCCGCCGCTCGCGGCGGCCCTCCGACAGCGGATCGCCGGCGCCGGTCCCACGGTGTGGCTGCCGATCGCGGCGACGGTGGCGGTGCTCGCGGCGGACCTGTCCGGGCTCAGCAAGGCCGAGGTGGAGCGGATCTGGCTACCGTTCGCCGTCTGGCTGCTGGTCGCCACCGCGCACCTGCCCACCGGTCACCGACGGTGGTGGTTGGCGGCCCAGGCCGCCACGGCTCTCGCCGTCAACCACCTACTGTGGACGGTGTCGTGACCGATGCCGGATCCCGCATCACCGCTGTGGTGAAGTCGGCGATGCCAGCGGCGAAGCCGATTCGGGCGGTGAAACCCAGCAGCCGGGCGGCGCGGGCCGGATCGGCCACGACGTGCCGTACGTCCGCAGTTCGCCCGCCCCCGACCGTGACCGGCGCTGGCCCGCCCATCGCCGACGCCAGCTCGCCTGCCAACTCGCCGACGGTGTGCGGTTCACCGGAGCAGACGTTGACCGGGGTCAGGGGATCCGGTGCCGGTGTCGTCAGGGCCAACAGGTTGGCCGTGGCCACATCGGTCACGTGCACGAAATCGCGCCGTTGCCGGCCGTCCTCCAGCACCCGGGGCGGTTGCCCGGCGGCCAGGGCGGACCGGAAGATCGACGCGACCCCGGAATACGGCGTGTCACGAGGCATTCGTGGACCGTAGACGTTGTGGTACCGCAGGGCCCAGACCGACCCGCCGGTCTGCCGGGCCCAGGCGCCGGCGAGGTGTTCCTGGGCCAGCTTGGTGGCGGCGTACGTGCTGTGCGGCTCCAGCGGCGCGTCCTCCGGCACGAGACCGGGGGAGAGCACCTGGTCGCAGCGAGGGCAGGTCCGCTCGTACCGGCCCTCGGCCAGGTCGACGGCCCGGCGGCCGGCGGGCCGGACGATCCCGTGGGTAGGGCAGTGGTAGCGACCCTCGCCGTAGACCACCATCGAGCTGGCCAGCACCAGTCGGCGTACCCCGGTGGCGTGCATCGCCGCGAGGACGGTGGCCGTGCCGAGGTCGTTGTGCGCGGCGTACCGGGGGGCGTCGACCGGGTCGACGCCATGGCCGACCATGGCCGCCTGATGGCAGACCGCGTCGACCCCGGCCAACAGCCGGGTCAGCAGTTCGCTGTCGCGTACGTCGCCGACCACCAGGTCGTGCCGCTCGGTCCAGGGCGGTGCTGTCGCACCGTGCGCCTCGGGCAGGAGCGCGTCCACGGCCACCACCTCGTGCCCGTTCTCGGTGAGCAGGTCGGCGACGTGTGAGCCGATGAACCCGGCCGCACCGGTGACAAGTATCCGCATTCCGGTCACCGTATGACCTCGCGTACGCCCGCTCGGGTTTCCGCACGCAGCCGTAAGAACCCCACAAGGTTTGCCAGGGCGGGCGGACCCCGGTGCGTGGCTACGCTGGGCCGATGGACATCTGGGGGGAGACGGTGACGGGGCGGGACGGGGAAGGCCCGTGACGCAGCGCGTGCTGGTGGTCGACGACGATCAGACCGTGAGCGACGTCATCCGCCGTTACCTCGAGAACGACGGCTTCCAGGTCAGCCTGGCCGCGGACGGCGCGGCGGCGCTGGCGGCGGTGGAGCGGCAGGCGCCACACCTGGTCGTGCTCGACCTGATGCTGCCCCGGATCAACGGCCTGGAGGTGTGCCGGGCGCTGCGGGTACGGCCGGACGGCGTACCGATCGTGATGCTGACCGCGCGCGGCGACGAGGCCGACCGGATCCTCGGACTGCAGCTCGGCGCGGACGACTACCTGACCAAGCCGTTCTCCCCCCGGGAACTGGTGCTGCGGGTCCGTTCGGTGCTCCGTCGCGCCGGCGGCGGAACGCCACCCGAGCGGCCGGAGGCGCTCACCGACGGCGATCTGGTGGTGCACACGGCCTCCCGAACCGCCCGCCTCGCCGGTGCGGATCTGGCGCTGACGCTGCGCGAATTCGACCTGCTCGTCCACCTCATGCGGCATCCGTCCCGGGTGTTCGGCCGGGCCGAACTTCTTGAGCAGGTCTGGGGCTGGAACTTCGGGGACCACTCGACAGTGACCGTGCACGTACGCCGGCTGCGGGAGAAGATCGAGGCCAACCCGGCCGATCCGCAGCGGATCGTGACCGTCTGGGGCGTCGGCTACCGCTACGAGCCAGCCAATGCGTGACGTACTCCTGATCTTCGCGATCGCCCTCAGCGCGGCACTCGGCATCGGGCTCGCCGGCGCGGTGCTGCTCCGCGCGCTTCGGCGTAGCTCGATCACCGTGCACCTCAGCGTGCTGCTCACCACCACGGTGGTCGCCGTCGCCGTCGGGGTGATGGCGGTCGCGGAAGCGATGTTCCTCTCCGCACACGACAGTGAGGTGGTCCTGATCACCGTCGCGGCGGCAGCGGTGGTCAGCCTCGCCGTCGGCGGGCACTTCGGTCGGCGGCTGGCCCGCGCCGCGGTGTGGCGCGACCAGGCCCGGGAGCGGGAACGGCAGCTGGAGAAGGGCCGGCGCGACCTGGTCGCCTGGGTCTCCCACGACCTGCGGACCCCGCTCGCCGGGCTGAGGGCCATGGCGGAGGCGTTGGAGGACCGGGTGGTGCGTGATCCGGACACGGTCGACGAGTACCACCGACGCATCCGGCTGGAGACGGACCGGATGACCCGACTCGTCGACGACCTGTTCGAGCTGTCCCGGATCAACGCGGGAGCGCTGCGGTTGTCGTTGACGGCGGTGCCGCTCGGAGAGGTGGTCTCGGACGCGCTGGCCAGCACCGTCCCGCTGGCCGACGCTCGCCGGATCAAGCTGGTTGCCAGCGAGTCGGGATGGCCGACGGTCGCCGCCAGCGAACCGGAGCTGGCTCGGGTCGTGGCGAACCTGCTGCTCAACGCGGTCCGCTACACCCCGGAGGACGGCACCGTACGTATCGAAGCCGGCCGAGAGGAGGACCACGCCTGGCTGTCGGTTGCCGACACCTGCGGCGGCATCCCCCCGGCCGACCTTCCCCGGCTGTTCGACGTCGCGTTTCGTGGCGAACCGGCCCGCACTCCCGGCCCCGGCGACGATGGGGCGTCCGGAGGGCTCGGCCTGGCCATCGTTCATGGCCTGGTGGAGGCACATGGCGGTCGGGTCGAGGTGCGCAACACCCGCGACGGCTGCCAGTTCATGGTCCGGCTGGCCACCGCCTGACGCGGTCTGCTATTCGTACTCCTGCCCACACCGGGCCAGCTCCGCCAGATCGTCCCAGCCGAGGGAATCGATGGCGTGATCGCCTGGCTCCGGCTCGTTCACCAACGGCACGACGGGGCCAGGAACCGGCATTCGCAGGCCGTCGTCCTCGCTCCAGCCGCCCAGTGCCCCGGCCAGCCCGCATTCCAGGTACGCCTTGGGGTCGAAGTTGTACCAGCGGATGCCGGTGGCGCGCACACGTCCCGCCGCACGGGGTGCGTCAATGCCGAAATAGGCGTGCTCGTCGAGTGGCCCCTGGTCGGCGAAGTCGGCCAGGTCCGCGAGCTGAGACAGCACAATGGCTTCCCAGTGGGCATACGTGGTCGGCTCGTCCATGTAGCGGAACGAAGCGGAACGCCAGGAGGCCTGCGGCGGTGCCGGCTCGACCATGCCCGCCGCCGTGACCATCGCGGCGACCGTGTCCAGGTCCAGCCGGACCCGACCCGACAGCGGCCGGGCGACCTGCCGCCACGCACGGAGGAACTCGTCCAAACCGCGACCGGAGGCGTTCATGTGCTCGCCTTCTCCAACAACGCGTCGGTAGAGGTCGCGGTTCGTGCGGCAGGCCGGGCCGGGTGGGCCGTCGACCCAGTAGGTCTGCTTGTGCGCCACCCCGGACTCCAGCGCCAGGGCTTTGGCCAGCGCCTCCACCCGATCAGGGAAGGTGCCTACCCGGACCTGGTTGCCGTTGTCGTCCTGCCGCCAGAGCTCCCACACCATCACGGCAGCACCGTAGTCGTCGGCTCTCGCCGTTGCCAGCCTCGCGGGACCACACTGTTTGCCGGATCTGACCACGCGGGCGAACCCGGTCGCCCGGGACAGGAGCATCGCGGACGGCTACGAGGAGAGCATCGTCGTGTCTGCGACGTCCACCAGCACCTTGCCGACCGCGCCGGCTTCCACCGCTCGATGAGCGTCGGCGGTGCGGTGCAGTGGGAAGCGGAGCAGTGGCAGGCCGTGTTCCTCGCCAACAGGTAAGGCGCCGTCTCGGATCGCGGCGGCGACGTCCTCGACGGCTGCGGCGCGGGCGTGCGGGCCAGCCGTGTAGAGCACCAGGAACTGCAGGCGGGTGTTCAGCACCATGTGCTGGCCCACGTTCAGCGCGACAGGATGTCCACCCACGTTGGCGTACGTCGCGATGGTGCCTCGGGTGCGCAGCACGGCCAGGTCCAGAGCCAGGTTTGCGCCCAACGCCACCTCGGTGACGATGTCCACGCCGTCGGGCGCGATGGCACGGATGGCGGCGGCAGGGTCACCCTCGCGATAGGTGATGGTGTGGTGGGCTCCGGCCGCGGTGGCCAGCGTCGCCTTCTCCGGGCCGCTGACCGTGGTGATCACGGTGGCGCCGGCCCATCGGGCGAGTTGGATCACTGCGTGCCCGACCGCGCCGGCTCCGCCGGCGGCGAGCACCACCTTGCCGTCGAGTACGCCGGGGCGCAGGCGGCGTGGCCCGTCCTCGGCGACGGTGAGGGCGCGGTGTGCGGTGAGCGCGGGAACGCCGAGTGAGGCGCCGACGTCGAAACCGGCCTCGTCTGGCAGCGGCACGGCCTGGTCGGCGGGTACGACGGTGAACTCGGCGGCGGTGCCGGTGGGCCGCCCAGCGGCGGCCATGAACAGCCACACACGCTGACCGACCCGACCGGGGTCGACCCCGGCACCGACGGCGTCGACCACACCGGCACCGTCGAGGTGCGGGGTGATCTCGGGGAACAGCTTGCGGTGGGCGTTGCCGGAGCGGGCCTGCCAGTCGGTCGGGTTGACCCCGGACACGGCAACCCTGACGCGGACTTCACCGGGTTCGGGCGTGGGTCGGTCACGCTCGACGAACTGGAGAACGTCGGGGCCGCCGTTGTCGCGGTAGATGATCGCCTTCATGATCCGTCCAATGTTCGATCTGCGTCGTACCGTTCGAGCAGGATCGAACAGTACGACGAGGGTCGTACTTTCCGCAAGATCTGGCTAGGCTTCGTCTCGTGACCGAGGTGATCGAACCCGCAATCGAGACCGTGACGATCGACGTCGTGCTCAGCGCGCTCGCCGACCCGGTACGGCTCACGCTCGTGCGCGCCCTCGACGCCGCCGGGGACTGGACATGCGGCAGCGACATCCTCAAGGAGACCGGCGTCACCATTGGCAAATCGACGGTGTCGCACCACATCAAGGTGCTGCGCGATGCCGGCCTGATCCGCACGCGAGTCGACGGCATCCGCCGCCTGGTCACCCTCCGCTACGACGACGTGGAACAACGCTTTCCGGGGCTGCTGACCATGCTCCGCGAGCCTGCCCCTGCCCGTGCCGCCGCAGAGACGCCCACCTCCACTGGCCATCCATCGGCGTCGCCTCAGGTCAAGGCCGATTCCCGTGGCTTCCTCGATTACCAGGCCACACGCTCTTAGCAGCCGGTCGCGTGCGATGACTGAGGGGCGTCGGACGCCTGACCCGAGAGCCCGGATCAATTGACCCGTTGGGCCAGCACCTGCCCGGGCCAGGTTCCGGCCAGGAAGGTCTCGGTGGACGTGAACCCGTGGCGCTCGTAGTACGCCACCAACTCGCCTCCGCCGCCCGCCCAGCAGTCGACCCGTAGCAACCGCACGCCGGCTCGCCGGGTTTCCTGCACGGCCTGTGTCAACAGGGCCGACCCCAGTTTCCGGCCGGCGAATCGTCGGTTGGAGACCAGGAGGCGGACGTACCGTTCAGGTTCTTCCGCAGGCGCGATCGGTGCACGCGGATCGGGCCCGGCGCCCAACACCAGGGCCGCGGCCGGCGTCCCGTCCACTTCCGCGACGAAGGGGAGGTTTTCGGTCAGATACCGATCGACCTGTTCGGCCCGTGCGGGTATTTCCGAGAACGGCCTCGTGCCCCACTGCTCGGTGTTGCCGCGGTCATTCATCCAGACCACCGCGGAGTCGAGCATGTCCAGTACGGCAGTCGCGTCGGCCGGGCCGGCGCGTCTGATGCGTACGCCACCGGTGGTGTCGTCCATGGCGAAATGGTAGTCGGCGAACTGGCGATCACGACCGAGGCCGTCATCCGGTCGGACCCCCACCCCCAGGTCCGAGATCTCCGGAGTCCAGGGTCCGACTCATCGCCGCGAGCAGGCGCTCAAGGGCCCTGCGGTCGCTGTCGGTGAGGCCACGAAGGATGGCCGCCTCGTTGGCCAGATGTTCCTCGATGAGCCGGTCGGTCAACGTCACGCCGGCCGGAGTCAGCCCGACCACTCTGCCGCGCGCGTCGGCTGCGGAGACCGAGCGGGACACGAGGCCGCGGGCGATCAGTCGGTCCACCCGCTTGGTCACCGCTCCGGTGGTCACGAGCATCCGCTGACTCAACTGGCCCGCAGTGAGCGTGTAGGGCTGGCCCTCGCGGCGCAGCGCCGCGAGCACGTCGAAGTCGCCGTTGCCGAGGTCCGCCGCGGCGAACGGCGGCCGCAGGGCCACATCGAGTACGGCGGCCAGCTGTTGGATGCGGCCGATGATCAGCAACGGAGTGGGGTCGAGGTCTGGTCGCTCTCGGCCCCACTGGCCGACGATCTCGCTGATCCGGTCGTCATCCACTGTTGCATCTTACCTTCCGAGGAAGATAACTTGTCTTCCATGGAAGACAAGTTGTCCCTACCGTCAGCTCCGGTCGTCACGGCGTACGTTGATCCGTCCTGCCCGTTCGCCTGGACCACCTCCCGGTGGCTCATGGAGGTCGCGAAGATGCGGCCGCTCGCTCTGCGGTTCGAGGTGATGAGCCTCGCGGTGATCAACGAGCATCGCGACCTGGAGCCCTGGTACCGCGACTTCAACGACCGGGCGTGGGGGCCGGCGCGGGTGTGCGTGGCGGCAGCCGCGCAACACGGCTCCGCCGCTCTCGCCCGGCTGTACCCGGCGCTCGGCCGCCGGATCCACGACGCCGGCGACAAGGACTTCGACACAGTCGTCCCGCTGGCACTGGCCGAGGCCGGCCTCCCCGTCGACCTGGCCGACGCCGCCCATCGGTGCGACGTCGACCCACAGATGCGGGCCAGCACCGCCCGCGCACAGCACCTGGTGGGCGAGGACCTCGGCACGCCGACTGTCGTCGTCGACGACGTGGCCTTCTTCGGTCCCGTACTGAACGCGATTCCCCGTGGGGAGGAGGCTGTCCGGGTCTTCGACGGCGCCCGCCTGCTGGCCGGCTGCCGGGCCTTCTCCGAACTCAAACGAGCCCGGTCCGACGGTCTCACCTTCGCGTAGTTCCACCACCGGGGAGTCACCTACCCCCGACTCAGGCGGGTCGATATCTGGTAACCGGACGTTCGGCGTCGCGTCGACTCGAATCGATAGGGTGCGTTGGCCGCCACCGACGGCGGTTCGTGCGGAAGGACATCGATGCGCAGGACAACTGAGTGGTCGGCCCGCGCCCTGGGCGCCCTCGCGGGCGCTGTCGCGCTGGTGGCGGCCCTGCTGCCGGCGGCCCCGGCGACTGCTGCGAGCGTGGGCTTCAAGGCGGCCACGCTGAACATCTACTACGGACTGAGTCAGGCCGATTTCGTACACGACCTGAACCTGATCGCGTCCAAGGCCGACCTCGTCGGTCTCAACGAGGTCGGTGCCCGCAAGGAGTTCCTGGCGAGCTGGGCCGCCGCCAACGGCTGGTGGTTGTACGCGCCGGGCGGGACCAACCAGGCTGGCGAAGCGTTGATCGCCAAGAAAAGCATGTTCGAGGTGCTCGACAAGGGCTCCATCTTCGTCTGTGACACCAACGGTGCCGGCGAGGTGCCGCCCGCGCGCTACAACAACTGGGTGAAGTACCGGCACAAGGCCAGTGGTCGCAACGTGACCCACATCAACGCCCACGCGGTGGCCGGCATCGAATCCGCCGGCCGGCCGGAGGACCTGCCGCGCACCAGGTGCGCCGAGGCGCAGTTCCAGGGCCTCAAGGAGTTGGCTGTCGACAAGCAGGACGAGGGCCAGGTCATCGTGAGCGGTGACCTGAACGTCGACTTCAGCGCCGACCGGAGCTACGGGTACGCGAAGTTCCCGTGGCAGGTCTTCGAGGCCAACGAGCTGCCGAATCTGCGCTCCAACTACAACCTCTACGGCGAGAAGGGCACCGGGACGCACGGCAACCGGCACATCGACTACGTCTACTTCTGGAAGCGGCTGCCCGAACACCAGCTGATGTGGATGACCGACTACGACATCGTCGGTGGCACCAGGTCCGACCACAACGGTGTCGTCGCCACGTTCTCCATCCAGAGCTGACGCCTTCGGTCCGCCGGCTATGAGCCTCGGCGCTCAGGATGGCCCCGGTGCGCGGCCCACTCGGGTGCGAGGATCGACATCACAGTGGCGTCAACCCAGGGCCGGCCGCGGTGAGCAGGGTCCGGAAGTTGCAGTTCCGGTTGACGGGGTCCCAGTCGTTGAGGACGACCTCGCCGACGCAGGCCCCGGTGGCGCGGTCCACGACCGCCAGGTCGAGCCGGTCGGCCTGCGCGTTGCGACCGCCGTACCAGGAACGCAACCGCTCCTCGTCGGGAACGTCATCGGCCGGGCTGCCGGTCAGCCTGGCCACCTCGGGGTCGGCCACCGCCGCCCGGAAGGTGTCCAGGTCATCGTCGACGAAGGGCCGAAGGATCACCCGCACCCCGGTGAGGGTGGGCTTGATCGAGAATTCGGGGGTCGCCTGGTCACTGGGCATCGACTGATCGTCGGCGCGACTCCGGCGACGGGCAACCGGTTTCCGGAGCAGGATACGAGGGTGATCCTGATCGTTCCCGCGAATCCGCTGCGTCCACGCCAACCGGACGAGCACTTCACCGCCGAGGCTGAGGCGGCCCGTGCCGCCGGGTTCCAGGTGGCGGTCGTCGACCACGATGCCGTGGCGGGGGGCGGCGACGTACGTCGGGCCGTGGCTTCGGTTTCGGGCACCAGTGCGGCGGTCTATCGGGGTTGGATGCTGCGCAGCGAGCGGTACGCGGAGTTCGCCGCGGCCCTCGGCGAGCGCGGTGTGGTGTTGAGAACCAGTGGTGAGCAGTATCGGCGGGCACATGAGCTGCCCGGCTGGTACGCGGCGCTGGCGACGGTCACTCCCGCGTCGGTGTGGACCCAGGGCTCGGATCAGGCAGATCTTGACCATGCGCGCGTCGGGCTCGGGGCAGGACCGGCGGTACTGCGGGACTACACCAAGTCGATGAAGCACTACTGGGACGACGCGGCCTTCATCCCCGAGCTCGACGACGCGGTGGCCGTCCGGAGAGTGGCGAGCCGGTTCCTGGAGTTGCGCGAGGACGACTTCGTGGGCGGGTTCGTGCTGCGCCGCTTCGAGCGGTTCACCTCCGCCGAGGTGCGCACCTGGTGGGTCAACGGCGAGTGCGTCCTGATCGGCCCACACCCGGACACCCCGAACGATCGCCCGTCGGTCGAGGTCGACCTGGAGCCGGTCGCCCCGATGATCGCCGGGCTCGGGTTGCCCTTCGTCACCGTGGACCTCGCCCTACGCGCCGACGGCGTGTGGCGGGTCATCGAACTGGGCGACGGGCAGGTCAGCGATCGGCCAACCACCATCGAGCCCGAAACGATGATCGCCGCCCTACTCGGCCCGCCACGCCCCTAGCGTGCGCACCGCTGTCGACGACACAGCGGCCAGTTCGGGCTGCGCCGGCAGAAACACCGTGGGCACGCCCAGCGACTGGTTCATCGCTGCGAGCTGGTACTCGGCCCGGAGGTCGGTGGTGTTACGCACTCCGCGGACGATCACTCCTGCTTCCCGGAGACGACAGTAGGTGGCGGTCAGCCCGCTCCAGGCCGCAACAGTGACCGAGGTCCACTCGGCCGGCAGCACGGCCCGGACGGCGGTCGCCCGCTCCTCTTCGTCGCTGCCCGGATGCTTGATGCTGTTGACCGCGACGAGCACGACCACTTCGTCGAAGAGAGCGCGTGCCCGGCTGACCACATTCAGATGCCCCGGAGTGAAGGGATCAAAGCTGCCGGGTTAACGGCTCGGACCCGTACGCGGCCGGAGGTCCGTGCTGTCGGACGCGACGATTCGGGTGTCACTGCCGCAAGACCCGCTGCGCATCGCTGATGACCTGCTCCGAGGCGATCGGGGCCCACGACGCGAACAGCTCCCGGAAGTAGGCCCCGTGCCGGTCCGCCACCGCAGGATCGTGCTCGATGACGTCCAGCTTGTTGACGATGCTCAGGTCCACGAGCGACTGGAGTTGAGTCTCACCGGGCGTCCGCACCTGACGTGCGAAGCGGTCGAACACCTCGCCGGTCCTTGCCAGGTCCCGCCAGCTGCGTCCACGGTCGCAGGCGCCGTACAGATAGACGATCTCCTCGGCGTCGGCGCCAACGAGATCCCGCAGCACCGCACGATCGGCCCGATCAAGCAGGGTGAGGTCGAACCCGTCGGTCCCGTAGACGGCGTGGTGAGGCCTGCTGCCTGCACGTCACGGGCGCAGCCGAGCACGGCGAGCCGTTCGCTGACTCGACAGAGGTGGGCGTACAGGTTGCCTCCGGGATGGGCGATCTGCTCAGCTCCCTGCCGGCGGAGCCAGACCCGCACGCGGTCGTCGGTGCTCATGGTCCGACTGTAGGCATCGACCGTCGGATCCGATGGCCGCCGGACGTGGGCAATATGTCACAGCGCCGTGGGCATGCCTGGCGTGGCGGGCGGCCGCGAGCACGTCGTCGTGGTCGAAAATGCGAGGTACGCGCATCGCTGGTGCCGCACACTCGCCATCATGCTGGCATCGGTTCGTAGCGTCGGGGACCTGGCCGCTGCGCAGGCGCAGGGTCATCAGGTCAAGTTCCTGTTCTTCTGGGGGCACCAGCCCGAGCGTGACGGGGCCGTCGGCGCAGGCTGCCTGAGTCAGTGGTGGCCGGCGCCGTTCACCGTCGACGAGCTGCGGTTCGCCACTGCGGAGCACTACATGATGTGGCGCAAGGCCACTCTGTTCGACGACCGCGCCATGGCGGAACAGATCCTTGCCGCGCCACATCCCCACGCCGCGAAGGTGCTGGGAGGACGCGTCGCGGGTTTCGATCAGCAGACGTGGAGCGAACACCGGTTCGCGATCGTCGTGGCCGGCAACCTTGCGAAATTCGACCAGCATCCCGCGCTACGAGCATTTCTGCTGGCCACCGGGCAGCGAGTCCTGGTGGAGGCCAGCCCGGTCGACCGGATCTGGGGCATCGGCCTGAACCGCGACGATCCGGCTGCTGGTGACCCCGGCTGTTGGCGAGGGCTCAACCTGCTCGGCTTCGCGCTCATGCAGGTACGTGAGGCGCTCAGGGATCACTGTCGGCAGGGGACGGTTCCGGCGTGACTTCCGGCTTCGCCGGACGTCTGGTGATCTTCGTCGATGTGGACGGACCGCTGATCCCGTTCAAGGCCCGACCGGCTGGCCAGAGACGTCCGTCGGGCGATACCGCCAGGCGGCAGACGGAAGATACCGGCAACCCCCTCCTTGATCGTCTCAACCCAGATGACGGTCGTCGGCTGCTCGCCCTGGGGTGCCAGTTGGTCTGGGCAACGACGTGGATGGCGGAGGCGAACGAGGTCGTCTCCCCCCGGCTCGGGCTTCCGGACCTGCCCGTCGTTGATTGGCCCGACGACGACGAGGAACCGGGGCGTGGCCTGCACTGGAAGACCGCGTTCCTGACCCGGTGGGTGACAGGTGGCCCCTTCGTGTGGCTCGACGACGAGATCACCGACGCCGACCGTCGATTCGTGAGGGCTCACCACCCGGCGCGGGCGCTGCTGCATCGCGTTGACCCGTACACGGGTCTGACCGAGGCGGACTTTGCCGTCGTCCATCGATGGCTTCAGGAGGGTCACTTCACGGTCTGACCGGGGTTGTGGACGACGGGGTGACGTGACCGGGGTCGCGGGGGAGCGGCCATGGTCGATCCCTTGACACTCGTAGATGCGATCGCTAACACTTGTCCGCAACGCGAACTTAACGAACCGAACACATTGTGCCTGCGGTCGCGTAACGCGTCAGGGGTGCCGCATGCGAAGACTCCACCCGACGCCGGGGCCGCCCAAGCCTGAGCCCGCTTTCTGCCTGCGCTTGTTAACGTTAACATAGATGATCTTGCGAGAGGGGCCGGGATGGTGATTCCGTCGGGAGCATCGACCATGCGTCTACGTGCCCTCCTCGTGCTCACCGCCGTGGCCGCCGCAACTGTCGTGGTGGTGGCCGACGGGCCGGCGAATGCCGCCACGCTGCCGACCGGCGCCGTCTCGCTGGAGGCGGTCAACCAGGCCGGACGGTACGTGCGCCACATCGACTATCTCGGTCAGCTCGACCCGGTCACCTCCAGCAGCGCCAACCAGACCAAGCTGGATGCCACCTTCACAGTGGTCAACGGTCTGGCGTCGCCGACCTGCTACTCGTTGCAGACCAAGACAGGTCTGTTCCTGCGGCACCGCGACTACCGGCTCCGGGTCGACCCGAACACCGGCGACGCGGCGTTCCGGGCCGACGCCACCTTCTGTGCCGTGGACGGCTCGGTCAGCGGATCGGTCGCGCTCGCCTCGTACAACTACCCGAACCGACGGATCCGGCACCGCGACTTCGCACTCTGGCTCGACGCCTACCAGGACACCGCCGCGTTCCGAGCCGACAGCGCCTTCCGCCTCGTCGCGCCCTGGGCGCCGAAGACCACCAAGGGGCCGGTGATTCCAGGCCTCTTCGCCGACCCGCATCTCGCGGTGTTCAACGGCCGCTACTACCTGTATCCGACCACCGACGGCTACGCGAGTTGGTCCGGCACCTACTACAAGGCGTTCTCCTCCACCGACCTGGTCAACTGGACAGACCACGGCGTGATCCTCGACCACGGTCCGGACGTGTCCTGGGCGGACAACTCGGCCTGGGCGCCCGCGGTGGCCAGCGTCAACGGCCGCTACTACCTGTACTTCAGCGGTGGCACGGCCAGCGGCAACACGGCCAAGCAACTAGGCGTGGCGGTCGCCGACAGCCCCACCGGGCCGTTCCGTGACGCGCTGGGCCGACCGCTCATCCGCAGCGACCAGTTCTCCGGCGGACAGACCATCGACCCGATGGTGTTCACCGACGACGACGGGCAGTCGTACCTGTACTGGGGGCAGGGCGTCGCGCGGGCGGTGCGCTTGAACTCCGACATGGTCTCCTTCGACGCGGCGCAGGCGCGGGTCATCACGCCGTCGGGCTACAACGAGGCGCCGTTCGTGTTCAAGCGCAACGGTCTGTACTACTTCATGTGGTCGGAGAACGACACGCGCAGTGAGGACTACCGGGTCGCCTACGCCACCGGCTCCTCACCTCTCGGGCCATGGACCAGGCGCGGCGTGGTGCTGCAGAAGCGGCTCGAGGTTGGCATCAAGGGCACCGGCCACCACTCCGTGGTCCGGGCGCCCGGCAGCGACACCTGGTACATCGCCTACCACCGGTTCGCCGTCCCGGCCGGCAACGGCACCAACCGGGAGACCGCCATCGATCGGATGGAGTTCAACACCGACGGCACCATCCGCCCCGTCGTACCGACCCTCTAGCTGACTCGTATGCCCCTGCGCGAAGGAGAGAGACACATGTCGAGAGTCCTCGCCCGGCTCGGTGCAGTTGCGGTCGCCGCGTGCCTGCTGTTCACCACCTGGTCGGCGGCGACACCGAAGGAGGCCGCTGCGCTCGACCCGACCGTCGGCTACCTGATGGCCCATTTCACCGGCGAGTCCTCGACCGACCAGCAGATCTACCTCGCCCACAGCACCGACGGCCTGCGCTGGACGGACCTCAACAACGGTGGGCTCGTGCTGCGGTCCACAGTCGGCACCCGCGGCGTCCGCGACCCCGCCCTGGTGCGCTCACCTGCCGGCGACCGGTACTGGATCATCGCCACGGACCTGTGCATCGGCTGCGGCCAGGACTGGTCGACCGCGATCAACAACGGCAGCCGCAACCTCGTCGTGTGGGAGTCCACCGACCTGGTCACCTGGTCGGCGCCGTGGCTGCTGAACGTCGCCGGCGCGATTCCGGACGGACGCAACGCCTGGGCTCCGGAGGCGATCTGGAACCCGGCCACCGGCGACTACGTCCTCTACTGGGCGACGAACGTCCCGCTCAACGGGGTGACGAAGCACCGCATCTACTACGCGCGGACGGCGAACTTCCGCAGCGTCACCACGCCGCAGGTCTACGTCGACCGGCCGGGAAACCAGGAAATCATCGACACCCAGATCGTCGAGGTGCCGGCCGGCGTCAGCGCCTACCGCTACGTGCGGGCCTCCCGGGACGGCCAGATCGCCATTGAGGGCAGCAACTCCATCCTCGGCACCTGGACCAGCCTCGGGAACCTCTCCGGCATCGGGCTGACCGGCTCCCAGGTCGAAGGCCCGATGTGGATGAAGATGAACAGCCGTAACGAGTGGGTCCTCTACCTCGACCAGTACTCCAGCGGACGCGGTTACCTGCCGGTCCTGACCACCGACCCGTCGAGCCCGGGCAGCTACCGGCTCCCGGCGTCCGGCTCGTACGCGATGGGTGGCACCAAGAAGCGGCACGGTTCGCTCCTCAACCTGACCGCCGCCGAACAGAACAGGGTGCTCGCCCGCTGGCCGGCCACCGCGGTCAACCGGATCCAGTCGTACAACTTCCAGGACCGGTACGTGCGGCACTACGACTACGACGTCCGCATCGACCCGAACGTCAGCCCTGCCCAGGACGGCCAGTGGCGGCTGGTGCCCGGCCTGGTCGGCTCCGGCACGGTCTCCATCCAGTCGGTCAACTATCCGGGCTACTACCTGCGCCACTACGGGTTCGACTTCCGGTTGGAAGCCAACGAAGGCACCGCCACCTTCGCCGCCGACGCCACCTTCCGGCAGGTCGCCGGCCTCGCCAACTCCTCGTGGACGTCGTTCCAGTCCTACAGCCACCCGGACCGCTACCTCCGGCACTACGCCTACCTGCTGCGGCTCGACCCGGTCGCCGACGCGCAGAGCCGCGCCGACGCCACCTTCCGCCTGACCAGCTGAAGCTGGTCCCTGTCCCAAGGAGTTCCGACTGTGGCACTACATCGACGGGCGTTGTACGCCCTGGTGGCCGCGCTGACCGCGCTGGTTGGCGTCGTCGTCGTCGCATCGTCGCCGGCCACTGCCGCCACCAGCCAGTTCCGAGGCATGAACTGGGCCGTGTTGGGTGACAACTTCAAGACCAGCCCACTCGTCGTGCAGGGCCTGAACTCGTCCGACAGCAACGCGACAGTACGTGCCAAGGCCAATGCCCTCTACGACGACATGGCGTCCACCATGGGGGTCAACACGGTCCGGCTGCCCATCAACACCCACACCGTGGGGACGGCCTGGTGGGAGGCGTACCGCGGCGCCATCGACGCCGCCACCGCCCGCGGCTTCAAGGTCATCCTCGCCTACTGGGAGGACGGCGCCGCCTCCGGCGGCAGGATCACGAACCTCGCCGCGTGGAACGCGATGTGGTCCACGGTGACCAACACGTACGGCTCGAACACCAACGTCTACTTCGAGCCCATGAACGAGCCGCACGGCTACAGCTCGGCGGAGTGGCGCGACGTCGCGGCGAACTGGCTCAGCTACCACTACTCGGCGGTGCCCGGCCGGGTGCTGATCGGCGGCACCGGCTTCAGCCAGGACCTGCGCGACATCTGCAACGACAGCCGCTTCAACTCGACGCTGCTGTCCTTCCACTACTACGCCTTCTTCTACGGCGCGATGACCTACGACGCCTTCCGCAGCCACATCCAGGCCCGTCTCGGCAACTGCGCCTCCCGCGCGGTCGCGACCGAGTTCGGCGCGCCCATGAACGACGGCCGCAACTACGCCGACGCGGGCAGCACCGACAACTTCGTGCGCTACATCCGCGCCATGGCCCAGGTCATGCGGGACAACCAGATGGGTGGCACCTACTGGCCCGCCCTCGGCGGCAAGACCGGCAGCATCGGCTACGACTGGTACTCGATGTTCGCCCTCAGCGGCAGCGGCACCGACCTCAACCTGACCGTCCGCAACACCTCCGGCGCGGACCGGATCCGGTACGCGTGGGGCGACACCGTCGACGGTGGCCCGACCACGCCGCCGCCGTCGACGGGGACGTTCTACCGGATCGATGTGCGGCACAGCGGCAAGGCCATGGACGTCCAACAGCCGAACACCGACAACGGTGCGCGCGTCGGCCAGTACACGTACGGCGGCAGTGCGTGGCAGCAGTGGCAGTTCCAGGACGCCGGCAGTGGCTACTGGCGCATCATCAGCCGGCACAGCGGAAAGTGCCTCGACGTGGTGAGCGCGTCGACCGCCGACGGCGCGGAGCTCGTCCAGTACACCTGCGGCACCGGCGCCAACCAACAGTTCCAGATGGTCACCAACGGCGGCTACTTCCAGCTCCGGGCACGACACAGCAACAAGTGCGTGGACGTGCCGGCCGCGGCGACCGCGGATGGGGTGGTCCTCAAACAGTATTCGTGCAACACCGGCGCCAACCAGCAGTGGTCGCGCACCACCGTCTGACTGTCGTTCCGGGCGACCACGGAGAGCTTCGGCACGGGCGCCCGTCAGATCGTGCCGGGGGAGGTATCCAGGTGTGGCGATGCGGCCGCGCCCTGGGGCTCGGGCCGCCCCGGCGGGCAGCAGGTAACGGCCGTCCCATCGGAGCGGGGGACCACTCGGTTGGGCCTGGTGTTGCGCTACCGTCAAGGCCCGTAACCCGCCGTCGATCAGCCTGCGTCCGCCGGCCGTCGATGGCCCGTGCAGGACCCCACCACATTCAAGGAGAGCCCGATGCCGGAGCCTGAGCCCGCCCAAGACGTCCCAGCGGTGGCTGCCGACACCTCAACACCGGCCGAGACCGAGACCGACCCGCCTGCCGTTCCCGCGAATCGGGCTGCCCGACGCGCGAAGGGCAAGGTCGCCTCACCTCAACCGCATGGCAAGGGTCAGCACCTCGGCGGCCGTGGCTCGGTCCAGAGCCCTCGCCAGTGGGGTAACCGCCGTAGCGGCTGATCCGTCGATGGGCGCTTTCCCAACCCGGTAGGCCCGGAAACCTCTGCGCGATCCGGCACTTGTGTCGTCCCTGGCGCGGTCCAGGCGGACCGGGCAAAGTCGAATCCGGAGGCCGGCGTACGTCGGCTTTGCCGGCGACCACGGGTACGGTTCCGGTGCTCGACACGTACGGGCATCGGCGGCACGTTGTCGGGGCGGAAGCAGCCAGCCCGGTGGCGACGGGCCGTGGGAGGGAGCGAGGGTGGCGCAGCGGAGAGCATTGGTGGTTCGGGGCGGTTGGGAGGGGCACCAGCCGGTCGAGGCGACCGAGTTGTTCCTCCCCTTCCTCGAAGGCAGCGGCTATGCCGTGCGGGTGGAGGAGTCGACAGAGATCTACGCTGACGCCGCCGAGATGGCCGAGACCGACCTCGTCGTGCAGTGCATGACGATGTCGCAGATCACCGCGGACCAGGTGGCGGGCCTCAGTGCGGCGGTCATCGCCGGCACGGGCTTCACCGGCTGGCACGGCGGCATCGTGGACTCGTTCCGCGCGTCCTCCGAATACCTGCACCTGGTGGGCGGCCAGTTCGCTACCCATCCGGGCTTGGAGCCGTGTGAGCGTCACGGTGGCCCGGAGGACAACTTCCTGCCGCACACGGTGCGCATCACCGACCTCGGCCGGGAGCACCCGATTACCGTGGGCATCGAGGACTTCGACCTGGTCACCGAACAGTACTGGGTGCTGCACGACGACCTGATCGACGTGCTGGCCGTGACCACCCACCCGACCCAGGCGTGGCATCCGTGGCACCGGCCGGTCACCTCGCCGGCGATCTGGACCCGACAGTGGGGTGCCGGGCGCGTCGTCGTGACGACCCCGGGGCACAGCCTCGACGTGTTGGAGCACGCGGGCGTCCGTACCGTCATCGAGAGGGGAATGGTGTGGGCGACCCGCACCGCGTCGGCGTCGTAGGTCTCGGGGTCATCTCCCGCGCGTACCTGGACACACTCGCGGACCACCCCGAGGTGAGCATCGCCGCGGTGGCCGACCTCGACGCCTCCCGGTCGGCAGCGGTCGCGGCCACGATTCCCGGAGCCGAGGCGATGAGCGTCGACCGCCTGCTCGCCCTCCCGGCCGTGCAGACGGTGCTCAACCTCACCATCCCCGCGGCGCACGCGGACATCTCGCTGGGTGCAATCGACGCCGGCAAGAACGTGTACGGCGAGAAGCCGCTCGCCGTGACGTTCACGGACGGCCGCTCGATCATCGAACGGGCCACGTCGGCAGGCGTGCGCGTCGGGTGCGCGCCGGACACCGTCCTGGGTACGGGTACGCAGACGGCGCGAGCGGCGATCGACGGCGGGCTGATCGGACGCCCGATGTCCGCGTCGGCCGTCATGGTCACTCCCGGTCACGAACGCTGGCATCCCAACCCGGACTTCTACTACGCCCCGGGCGGCGGCCCACTGCTGGACATGGGGCCGTACTACATCTCGGCGCTCATCCACCTGCTCGGGCCGGTCCGGGCGGTGACCGGAGCCGCCAGCCGCCTGCGCACCGAGCGCGTCATCGGCTCGGGTCCGCGCACCGGCGAACGGATCCCGGTGGGGGTGGACACCCACCTCACCGGCGTCCTCGAGCACGCCAACGGTGCGCTCTCCACCATCACGACGAGCTTCGACGGCGTCCGGACGACTGCCGCCCCGATCGAGGTGCACGGGGAGGCCGGCACGCTCGCCGTCCCCGACCCGAACTACTTCGACGGTGAGGTCCGCCTCTTCGCGCTCGGTGACACCGAATGGCGTGCCCTCGAACCGGGGGCCGGTTACGCCGAGGGCTCCCGGGGCATCGGTCTGATCGACCTGGTCAGGGCCGACGACAAGCGTCCGTCGCGGGCCGGCGGCGACGTCGCACTGCACGTGCTCGAAACGATGACCAGCCTGCTCCGGTCGGCGGCGGAAGGCCGACGGATCGAGCTGACGACGACGGTGCAGCGGCCCGCACCGGTTCCGCTCACTCCGGTCGAGGGCTGGAAGGTGTAGGGACGTTGACGGGAGTCAGACAGGGCTGAGACGCCTCCGCTTCCGGAAGGGCCCGTACCCATGTGACGTCGGTAGCCCTCGGTCAGTTCCGCAGCGACCGGCGGACGGCGGACAGGATGTAGCAGATGACCTGCTCGTCGTTGTAGAGGCTGGAGTGCGCGAGGCCACTCCTGGTGGCGCTGGGGCGAGGCTCGAGCTGCAGCAGCGTCGCCGTGCCCGGCGGGGCTGCCTCGGCCGAGCAGGACGCGACCAGGCCGGCGAACGGGCCATCGATGCCGAACACCACCGCCGAGCCGGCCATCGCCGCCACCACGGCAACCACCACGAGGCCGGGTGTGGTGAACCCGTAGACCAGCAGGTTGAACGCCATCCGCCCGCCGTGCCCGACGAGAGTGGCCACCACGATCGCGAGCTGCGGCAGCCCGATGAGGACGGTCCAGAACCACAGATTGGTCAGCAGCCGGGTGGCTGCCGCGCTCAGCCAGCCGACGAACTGGCCGGCCGCGAGCAACCCGGATGCCTCGTCGCCGGCGGCCCGGATGACAATGATCTCGTTGGGTCGAGCCGTGGGCGCGTGAACAGCGCTGATGAGCCGGCCCCGCCAGCCCGGCCTCAGGGATCGCCGGTGCTGGACCGCGCCGACGGCGCACAAGGCCAGGATGGCCGCGAACACGCCGCCACCGAGGACCAGCGCCGCGTCGGCCGGTGAGCGCGGGCCGGTCACGGCTGTCGCCGAAGCCGAACTGAGCAGCAGCACGCTGAACAGCACGATGACGAACAGCGGCCAACCGGCGATGTGGCGAGAGCGCGCGTGCAGGAACGGCGTCGCCAGGGTCACTGTGGTGACGGGCGCAGCGCCGCCCCGCGCGGTACGTAACTGGTCGGCGGCGTGCAGGGCGACATTCCCGCCGTGGCTGTGCGCGATCACCCAGTGTCGGGCGCGAGGATGCTCGGTGAGCTGCTGCCGCAAATGCTCGGCCAGGCCGTGCGCGGCGCCGGCTCGCGCCCGGTGAGAGTTGCGGCCCGACCACACGAACCGGGTGACGTGGCAGCCGGCCTTTCGCAGCGATGTGCTCAAGGCGCTGTCCGGCCTGGTCCACGCGGCGTCGGGTGCGAACGTGCCGTGGACCAACGTGATCACAGAGACACGGTCACCGTTCGTGGCTCGGGTCGAGCGCTTGCCCATCGACGTACCTTACTGACCATGCCCACTGGCCGGCCAGTACGGAGAGCCAACGGTCAGCGCAGCCGCTGATAGCGGGCTGGCGCTCGTGGATGGTCTCCGGTGGTCATCGAGGAAGGCCGAAGTGGTGGGTGAGCGAGGCGCGCAGCGTATCGGCGTCCCCGGCGGACCAGGCGACGAAGCAGTCGGGGCGTACGAGCAACGCGGTCGCTGTGGTGCCCCGCAGTGAGCCGGTGACCACGTCGACCCGGTCTCGCCAGGGCGCGGCGATCTCGGCGTAGACACCCGTGGAGTCCAGCAGCAGCGGCCGGGCGGTGCGGGTCAGCTCGGCGAGGCGTGTCGGACCGTGGTCGTCGTGCACGACCACGTCGGGGGCGCAGCGGCCGGCCATCGGGTCGGTGGGATCGGCGGGGTAGCTGATGTCCGCGCCGGACATCAGCGCCGCGATGTGCCCGGTCACCTCAGGTTTGCACAGCAGTTCGGCGAAGAGTTGCCGCAGGCCGGTGATCTCGTCGCCGGGGCCGATGAGCGCCGACTGCGCCTGGGTGGACATGACGACCCGTTCGGCGACGGGGCGACGCTCGCTTTCGTATGTGTCGAGCAGGCCCTGCGGTGCCCAGCCGCGCACCGTGGCGGCGAGCTTCCAACCCAGGTTGACAGCGTCCTGCAGGCCCAGGTTGAGGCCGGGGCCGCCGATCGCGGGGTGCACGTGCGCGGCGTCGCCGACGAGCAGCACCCGGCCGGCGCGGTAGCGGGCGGCGATCCGGGTGTTGCGGCCGGTCAGCCGCCGCAGCAGGCCCGGGCCGTCAGGCGCGCCGAGGGGGATGTCGGCTCCGAGCACCCGGGCGACGCTGGCGCGCAGCTCCGCCAGGTTCATCGGGGTCTCGTCGTTCGTTGGCGTGTCGGGCCACTCCGTCGTGCTCAGGATCGCCGGGCGGCCGGGGAAGGGGGCCCAGGCGATCAGGCCACGCGCGGTGCGGGTGTGCTGGAACGGCGGGACGACGCCGTAGCCGGGCACGCGCAGGCCGCCCGTCTCGGGGTCGAGGGCAGACGTGGGCACTGTCACCGTGGCGGTGCGGGAGATCGACCGGTCGTTTGTGACACCGGGGAAGTCGATGCCCGCGAGGCGGCGCACCGCGCTGCGGCCACCGTCGGCGCCGACGACGAAACGGCAGGTGAGCTGCGTACCGTCGGCGAGTGCGACCTCGACCCCGGCGGGGCGTTGCCGGAGGTCGATGACCTCGTGGCCGCGGCGCAGGTCGACGCCGAGCTCGACGGCCCGGGCGGCGAGGGCGGCCTCGAGCTGGGCCTGTGGCACCCCGAGCACGTAGTGCGGGTTCTCCGCGAGCATCGTGAGATCCAGCGGGAACGCGCCGAAGGTGAAGGCAGGTTGGGGGACCGGCGGGGTGCTCTCACCGCTGAGCCGCGCGTAGAGGCCGCGTCGGTCGAGCAGGCGGACGACCTGGCCCACGAGGCCGTTGGCGCGAGCCTCGCCGGCGGGCGCGGGGTGGCGTTCGAGGACGACGGGGTGCACGCCGGCGAGGGCCAGTTCGCAGGCGAGCATGAGGCCGTTGGGGCCTGCTCCGACGATGACGACATCGATCATGATCGTGATCCCTTCGGGGTGTGCGTCATCGCCACGGCAGGCGCGGCACGGGGCCGGCCCGCCGCGGGAGTGGGACGCGGCTGGAGACGTGGGTGAGGTGGTGCGGTGGACGAGGGGCAGCTCAGTGCGACGGGGCCGGGAGGCCGGCGGCGACCTGGCTGAACGCGTCGGTGATGAGGCGGTCGATCGGGGCGGGTGGGTCGGCGCTGTCGAGATAGTGCTGCATGGCGACGGCGACGGCGGCGCTGGCGGCAGCCGCGACGAGCCTCGGATACATGTCGGTGGCGAGGTCGGTGCCGGTGCGCTCGGCGACCGCGGCGGCGAGCTCGGCCTCCGCGACCGCGGTGGCGCGCAGCCGTTCGCCCTGTAGCGCGGGCTCGGCGAGCATGGTGCGGACGCCGGCAACCCATTGCGCGTGGCCGGGGGAGGGCATCGCCTCGACCTCGGGGCCGCGGGTTAACTGCTCCAGTGCGGCCTGGGTGAGCGCCACCCAGAGCGGCTCGTCGGCGGGACGTTCGCGCAGCGCGGCGGCGGTGCGCAGGCTGCGGTCGAGGTGGCGGGACGCGATCGCCTCGGCCTTGCTGGAGAAGTAGTTGTTGAAGGTGCGCGGGGAGACACCGACGGCCTCGGCGATGTCCTCGACGCGGACATTGTCGTAGCCGCGCTCCGCGGTGAGGTGGATCGCGGCCCACCCGAGCGCCGCGCGTGTCTCGGCCTTCTTGCGCTCCCGCAGCCCCGTCATGCCACAACGCTAGCACTATTTGCGGGACACGCAAATATGCGCGCCACGCAAGAAGTTGCCATGTGACGGGTGCCGGCCGCGCGAGGTGATCGCGTCGACAGGCGCGAGGGCCGGCCGGCGCCGACAATGGGGGAGTGGCGCCCGCCTTCGTCCTGCACGACCACCGCAAACCACGACCGCACTTCGACCTGCGGCTCGAGGAGAACGGCGTGCTGCGCTCGTGGGCGGTGCCTCGTGGTCTGCCAGACAGCCCCAGCGACAACCGGCTCGCGATCGCCGTGCCCGACCACGACCTCGATCACCTCACCTACGAGGACGTCGACAAGTCGATCGCCGACATCGGCACCTGGGAGGAGCACGATCGCACCGACCGCCGGATGCTGTTCACCTTGCACGGCCGCACCGGCCCCCGGCGATACGCGCTGATCCGCACCGGCGAGGGGTGGCTGCTCCACCTGACGAAGGAGCAGCCTCCCGCTGAGCGCGGACGGTAGCCGACGAAGACGGCGATGGTGGGCAGCGGGACTGCGTCACAGGCCCTAGCATCGCCGGCATGGCAACGCGGCTTGTGCAGATCAACATGAAGGCTCGGGACGACGCCGCGCTGGGCGGGTTCTGGGCGCAGGCGCTCGGTTGGGGGGTCTCCAGCGAGGGACCTGGCGTGACGAACCTCGAACCCGAGGGTTTCGTCTACCCCGACCCGGTCGCTGTCTGCGTCGACCTCATCGTGTCTGCGGAGCCCAAGACGGTGAAGAATCGCGTGCACGTGGACCTCGCCACCACCTCGACGGAGCATCAGGCGGAGCTGGTCGCGCGCCTGAAGGATCTCGGCGCGACAGCCGCCGACGTGGGCCAGGGTGACGTGCCGTGGACGGTCCTGTCCGACCCGGAGGGCAACGAGTTCTGCGTGCTGGACCCCCGACCGATCTACCAGGGCACCGGGCCGGTCGCCGCCGTCGTGGTCGACTGCGCCGACCCGCGAGCCATGGCCCGGTTCTGGAGCGAGGCCACGGACTGGACGCTGCACGAGGTGACCGACCAGGGGGCGAGACTGCGCTCCGCCAAGGGCGTCGGCCCCTACCTGGAGTTCATCCGTACACCTGACGTGAAGAGCGGATGGAACCGCGTCCATCTCGACGTCCGCCCGTACCCCGGTGACGACCTGGAGGCCGAGGCAGCCAGGTTGCGGAGTCTCGGCGCGACCCCCATCGACCTGGGTCAGAGCGTCCCGTGGCGGGTGCTCGCCGATCCGGAGGGCAACGAGTTCTGCCTCCTCACCCCGAGCTGACCCAGTCAGGTCGCGGTGCCCGCCGCGTCGGGCAAGAACCCTGCTGCGTCGGAAAGCCGCAGTTCGTGGCCGAAGTGAGGTCCCACCGCGGACGTTGGCTTTACGGCAAACACCAATCTATGGTGGGGGCATGCCGCCGGTGACCCTCCGCTCGCCCGCCGCCACCGAGGTGGCGGTAGGCGGTGCTGTCCAGGTGCCGACGGTGACACGCCTCAAGGCCGACATGCGGGTGCCGGTTGTCCGCGCGCCGCACACCGCGCTCACGCACAAGATGTCGAGCCCGACGCGAACCGGCCGAGGCCCACCTGCGGAATCGTTGCATACCCAGAACGACCGCCAGGGCGAAGCTATCCAGCTTCGGCCCTTTTTGTTTTTCCCGCCCAATCCCCTGGAAAGGCAGACCATGACCGTCGATCATCGTCGTACCCTCGATCAGAGTTGGCTGGCTGATGTGCGAGCGTCCCTGGCGGACGACTTCGCCACCCAGACGGCTCGGCTGCGGGAACTGACCGAACTCAACGCGGACACCGGCGACCCCGGCGAGGCCCACAACCGGGCCGCGCTGCTGGTGGCCACCCGCCAGAACATCGAGCAGATCACCGGTGCGCTGAGCAGGATCAGCGACGGCACCTACGGTGCCTGCCAGAAGTGCCACCAGCGCATTCCGGCCGAGCGGCTCGCTGTTCTTCCGCACGCTCGCTTCTGCGTGCCCTGCCAGGAGAAGCAGAACAGGTGACGCCCCGGTGTGGCTGCCGTGCCGCCGGCACGGCAGCCACACCAGCACGGGCCAGAGTCCGGCCTTTCATTCAGTGAAAGCTCCGGTTCCCCAGCGGGGACACCGCACGGGACGATCCGGCTCCATCGACGTCCGTCGGCATGGAGGTCCGGTCGCATGGCATTCGCGCGTAACCAGTGGTATGTGGCCGCCTACGGCAGTGAGGTGGGGCGAAGCCTGCTCGCCCGGACGGTGCTCGGGGAGCCGCTGGTGCTGTACCGCACCAATGCCGGGCAGCCGGTGGCGCTCGCCGACCGGTGCGTACACCGGCGCTTCCCGCTGTCCGAGAGCCGGCTCGACGGCGACACCATCGTCTGCGGCTACCACGGCTTCACCTACGATCCGACCGGCGCCTGCGTCTTCGTACCCGGTCAACAGCGCATCCCGCGTACCGCGCGGGTGGTCTCGTTCCCGGTGGTGGAACAGGACTCCTTCATCTGGGTGTGGATCGGCGACCTGGACCGGGCCGACCCGGCCGCGATTCCCCGCGCACCGTGGCTGGCCGACCCGCGCTACGCGGTGGTGCGGGGTATGGCGCCACTGAACGCGCGGTACGGCCTGCTGGTGGACAACCTCCTGGACCTGTCCCACGAGACCTATCTGCACGGCGGTTACATCGGCACGCCGGAGGTGGCGAACACTCCGATCACCACCGAAGTGGACGAG
Organism: Micromonospora sp. NPDC005171; assembly: GCF_040608575.1. NCBI lineage: Bacteria > Bacillati > Actinomycetota > Actinomycetes > Micromonosporales > Micromonosporaceae > Micromonospora > Micromonospora sp. NPDC005171. The sequence continues at coordinate 43,925 of NZ_JBEXIM010000019.1, forward strand.
GACCGGGGAATCGTCTACGTCAGTCGGCACATGGACGACGCCGAGTGCCCGCCGTTCTACGCGCGCTCCACAGGCATCCAGGGCCGGATCACGAGGTGGCAGGACATCGAGTACCACCCGCCCTGCCTCTACCTGCTGCACAGCCGGATCGCGCCGCAGGGTGTCCTCCCGCCCGCCGAGGGCGAGGACAGCGAAGCGTTCCACGCCGAGATCGTGTACGCCATCACCCCGTCGACGGAGCACACCACCTATGACTTCTGGGCTGTGGCGCGCGACTTCGCGATCGACGACGAGTCGGTCAGCGAATACCTCCACCACAGCAATCACACAGTTGTCATGCAGGACGTGACAGCGCTCAACATCCTGGAGCAGGTGATCGCGACCGAGCCGGACAGGTATCAGGAGTTGAGCATCAACATCGACACCGGTGGCCTGGCCGCTCGGCGGCTGCTGGCGCGGATGGTCGAGTCGGGGACGGTGGGAGCGGCGCGGTGAGATCCCGAGCAGGCTCCCTCACCGGGGACCGGGTCTACCGGATCCACTGGGTGCCGGGCACCGACACCCTGCGCGGGATCTGCCACTGCGGAGCCGAGCGCCTCGCCGAGGAACCGGTCGAGTTGTGGGAGTGGCTGCTCGGCCACCCGCAGGGCCACCAGGGCGTGGCCGTGCCGGTGCCCGGACCGTCGAGGCGGCTGGCGATGCGCGAGTGACAGTGGAGGCGCTGACCGGTGTCGAGTTGGTGGTCGCCGGCCGCGATCAGGTGGCGGCCGAGGTGGTGGCGATTCGCCTCTGTCGCGTGGACGGCGGTGACCTGCCCGAGTGGACGCCGGGCGCGCACATCGACCTGGAGCTGAAGGCCGGGCTGGCCCGCCAGTACTCCCTCTGCGGTGACCCGGCCGAGCGGTCCGTCCTGCGGATCGCGGTGCAGCGCGAACCGAACGGGCGCGGCGGATCCCGGCTGGCGCACGAGCGGCTGACCGTCGGCGCGACCGTTCGGGTGAGCGGACCGCGCAACACCTTCCCGCTGGTCGCGGCACGGCGCTACCTCTTCATCGCCGGCGGCATCGGTATCACCCCCATCGCGCCGATGGTCGCCGCGGCCGACGCGGCGGGCGCCGACTGGCGGCTGGTGTACGGCGGACGCAGCCGCGCCACAATGGCCTTCGCCACCACCCTGCGGGAAAAGTACGGCGACCGGGTGAGCCTGCACCCGCAGGACGAGACCGGGCTGCTCGACCTGGCCGGGTTGCTGGGCCGGCCCGGCACCGGTCTCGTCTACTGCTGCGGCCCGGAACCACTGATCACCGCCGTCGAGGAGCACTGCCGCGGCTGGCCAGCCGGCTGCCTGCACGTCGAGCGGTTCACCGCCCGGGGCGACACCGGTGGGCCGGAGACGACGATCGAGGTCGAACTCGCGCTCTCCGGGCGGACGGTGACCGTGCCGCCGGGCACGCCGATCCTGCGGGCGGTGGAGGAGGCTGGGGTGCAGGTCCTCTCGTCCTGCCGGGAGGGCACCTGCGGCACCTGCGAGACGCCTGTGCTCGCCGGTGTGCCGGAGCATCGCGACAGCCTGCTCACCGCGGAGGAGCGGGCCGCCGGGGACACCATGATGATCTGCGTCTCCCGGGCCCGTACGCCCCGACTCGTGCTGGAGCTGTGACCGCCCGACGTGGGCGGGGATGATGACGGGGTGCGCGCAGAACCGGGACGGTCGGTCACGAGCAAGGTGCTGGCGCTGCTCGACGCGTTCAGCCCGGCCACCCCGGCGTTGACCCTGAGCGAGTTGGCGCGTCGCACCGGGATGCCACTGCCCACCGTGTACCGGCGGGCCGCCGAGTTGGTCGCGTGGGGGGCGCTCGAGCGCGGCGACGACGGGCGGTACTGGATCGGCCTGCGGCTGTGGGAGGTGGGCTCCCTTGCCCCGAGGGGCCTCGGGCTGCGGGAGCTGGCCCTGCCGGTGATGGAGGACCTGTACGAGGTGACTCACGAGAACGTCCAGCTCGCCGTCCGGCAGGACCTCGAACTCGTCTTCATCGAACGGATCGCCGGGCGACACGCGGTGCCGGTGCTCACCCGGGTGGGGGGTCGCTTCGCGCTGCACGCCACGGGCGTCGGGCTGGTCCTGCTCGCCCACGCGCCCGCCGAGGTCCAGGAGCAGGTGCTGGCCGCGCCGCTGGAGCGGTACACCGAACTGACCATCACCGACCCGAGGCGGTTGCGTCGCTGCCTCGCCGAGGTGCGCCGGGTCGGGTACGCGGTCAGCGACCGTCAGGTCACCATGGACGCCCTCTCGGTGGCCGCGCCGATCCGCGTACCGGAGGGTGTGGTGGCGGCGATCTCGCTGGTGGTCGCCCACGACCGGGCGGACCCGGTGGCGTTGGCGCCGCTGGTCCAGGCCGCCGGCCGGGTGGTATCCCGGGCGCTGAACAGCTCCCACCAGGGCTGACGGCGAGTTCACCGAGCGTCGCCGCCGGCCCCAACCGCCGCGGCGTCTGATGTAGACAGACTGCAAATCGTTGACGCCCGATCAAATTCTGCATTACGTTGCCCGTGCGCGTGTTACTCCCCACCTTCGTGCGCAGATCGGCATCGACGAAAGGGAGCACTCATGTCACTGGACGGCAAGGTCGCCATCGTCACCGGCGCCGGGCGGGGTCTCGGCCTCGCCTACGCGCAGGAGTTGGCGCGGCGGGGCGCCTCGGTCGTGGTCAACGACGTCGACGCCGAAGCCACCGCGGCCGCCGTGGCGGCGATCGAGGCGTCCGGCGGCCGGGCCGTCGCGGTGGTCGCACCGGTCGGCCCGACCGAGACCGCGAAGGAGCTCGTCAGCACGGCGGTCGAGCACTTCGGGCGGCTGGACATCCTCGTCACCAACGCCGGCGTGCTGCGCGACACGGTGCTGTGGAAGATGAGCGACGACGACTTCGACACAGTCATCAACGTGCACCTGCGCGGCACGTTCACCACCGTCCGCGAGGCGGTGCAACACATGCGGCAGGCCGGTGAGGGCGGGCGGATCATCTGCGTCGGGTCACCCACCGGGCAGCGGGGCAACTTCGGCCAGACCAACTACGCCGCCGCCAAGGCGGGCATCGTCGGCATGGTCCGGACCTGGGCGCTCGAACTCAAGCGGGCCGGCATCACCGCCAACACCGTCGTCCCGGTCGCCGCGACCGCGATGACGGCCACCGTTCCGTACTTCGCGGCGGCGGTGCGGGCCGAGGCGAACGGCGAGCCGATGCCCGCGTTCTTCCGACACGAGCTGGGATTCGGCACGGCGGACGACGTGGCCGGGCTGGTCGCGTTCCTCGGCTCCGACGCGGCGGCCTCGGTGACCGGGCAGGTGATCGGCGTCGGCGGGGACCGCCTGCAGATCTGGACCCACCCGGAGGCGGCGCTGACCGCGCACCGCGAGGGCGGCTGGACGTACGACGCGCTCGTGGAGGCCTGGCCGACGACGTTCGCAGGCGCCGCGCAGAGTGTCGGCGAACGCTTCCCGAAACTCCCCGAGGAGTTCGAGCCCACGCCGTCCTGACCGGCCCGAGCAGACCTGCCCGCACCGACCCGCCTGACGAAGGTTGGCCCCATGTACCAGCCCGCGATCGACCTCGACGACGTCACGGCGATCGACATGCACGTGCACATCGAGGTCGACGACCACGGTCACACCTCACTGCCCGAACCGCTCGTGGCAGCGGCGTCGGCGTACTTCAAGACGGACGGCCCACGGCCCGCGGTCGACGCGGTGGCGCGCTACTACCGCGAACGAGAGATGGCGGCCGTCGTCTTCACAGTGGACGCGCGTACCCAACTGAAGCACCAGCCACTGTCGAGCACCGACATCGCCCGCGCGGCGGCCGAGCACGCCGATGTGCTCATCCCGTTCGGGTCGGTCGACCCGCGCACCGGGGAAGCGGCCCTCGAACTCGCCGACCGGTTGATCCGGGAGGAGGGCGTACGCGGTTTCAAGTTCCACCCCACGGTGCAGGGCTTCGACCCCAGCCACGACGAGTACGCGCCGCTGTGGGGCCTCCTGGAGCGGGCCGGCGTCCCGGCGCTCTTCCACACCGGGCAGACCGGCATCGGCGCGGGCACGCCGGGCGGCTACGGCCTGCGCCTCGGCCGGTCGAACCCGATCCTGCTCGACCCGATCGCGGCGGACTTCCCCGACCTTCAGATCATCATGGCCCACCCGTCGGTGCCCTGGCAGGACGAGGCGTTGTCGGTGGCCACGCACAAGCACAACACCTGGATCGACCTGTCCGGCTGGAGCCCGAAGTACTTCCCGGCCGAGCTGGTGCGCTACGCGAACTCGCTGCTGAAGCGCCGGGTGCTCTTCGGCACCGACTACCCGATGCTCACCCCGGACCGGTGGCTTCGCGACGTGCGGGCGACCGACCTCAAACCGGATGTGCTCCCGGGCATCCTGAAGGACAACGCGGTCCGACTGCTGGGCCTGGCCCGGTGACGACGAGAGGAAACGCCATGACGACGACCATCACCTACGACCGGCTCGGTGACCTCGCCGGCACCGATCTCGGCCACACCGGGTACCGCACTGTCACCCAGGACCAGGTGGACCTGTTCGCGGACGCCACGGACGACCACCAGTGGATCCACGTCGACCCGGAACGGGCGAAGACCGGCCCGTTCGGCGCGCCGATCGCGCACGGCTTCCTCACCCTCTCGCTGGCGGTTCCCCTCTGGACCGAGCTGCTCGAGGTCAAGGGCGTGACCACGAAGGTGAACTACGGCCTCGACAAGGTGCGCTTCCCCGCGCCGGTCGTGGTCGGGGCGCGGGTGCGGATGCGGGCCACCGTCGTCGAGGTCGTCGAGGTCCGCGGCGGCTACCAGCTCGCCGTCGACCAGACGATCGAGATCGAGGGCGGGGCCAAGCCGGCGGTCGTCGCGCGAGGGTTGTACCGCTTCCACGCCTGAGCCCGGGGGCATCCGTCGAGCCGGGCGAGCACACCACCTCCACCCCCAGGAGAATGATGATGCACCAGCACGGAATCGGCCATTGGCTGGCCAAACGCCGGCTCAAGTCCCCGGACCAGGTCGCGATCATCCACGGCGACCGGTCGCTCATGACGTACCGACAGTTCGCCGACGCCGCGGACCGGGTCTCGGCGGTGCTGCGGGAGCGGGGCGTCGGCGCCGGCGACTCCGTCGCCTACCTGGGCGAGAACAGCCCCGAACTCCTCCAGGTGATGTTCGGGGCGGCGCAGGTGGGGGCGGTCTTCGTGCCGGTCAACACCCGGCTCGCGGCGCCCGAGATCGGCTACGTCCTCGCCGACTGCGCGGCGCGGGTGCTGATCCACGACCCGGACTTCGCGGTGCCGGTGGCCTCCGCGGCGGCGGCCGCCCGGACCCCGTACGTCATCGTCAACGGCGAGGGCACCGCGGACCGACCCGGGCTGGCCCAGCTGACCCGGGCCGCCGTCGCCGGGTTCACCGACCATGCCGACACCGCCCACCAGCATCCGGCGGCGATCGTCTACACCTCCGGCACGACCGGCCGGGCCAAGGGCGCGGTGCTGACCCACGGCAACCTCACCTGGGTGGCGCTCAACTGTGTGGTCGACTACGACGTCGTCTCCACCGACGTCGCGCTCATGATCTCGCCGCTGTTCCACGTCGCCTCGCTCGGCATGGGCGCCCTGCCCGTCATCCTCAAGGGCGCCACGATGGTCATCGAGAGGGGCTTCGAGCCGGGCCGCGCGCTCGCGCTGATCGAGCGGCACAGGGTCACCATGCTCAGCGGCGTGCCGACCACCTACCAGCTGCTGGCCGACCACCCCGCCTGGGCGTCGACCGACCTGTCGACGTTGACGAAGCTCACCTGTGGAGGTTCGGCGGTGTCGGCCCGCATCCTCAACGCGTACGAGGCGCGGGGCCTGTCGTTTTCCCAGGGTTACGGAATGACGGAAGCCGCGCCGGGCGCCACCGCGCTGCCGCCGACGATGACCCGCGTCAAGCAGGGCAGTGTCGGCCTGCCGCACTTCTTCACCGACGTGCGGATCACCGATGCGGCCGGTGCGGTGCTGCCCGCCGGCGCTGTCGGTGAGATCGAGGTGGCCGGCCCCAACGTCTTCCCCGGCTACCACGGGCTGCCGGAGGCAACCGCCGAGGCGTTCACTGCCGACGGGTGGTTCCGCTCCGGCGACCTCGGCCACCTGGACGCCGACGGATACCTCTACATCTCCGGCCGCCTCAAGGACATGATCATTTCGGGGGGCGAGAACATCTACCCGCTCGAACTCGAGCAGCTGCTCACCGAGGTCGACGGGGTGACCTCGGCGGCGGTCATCGGCGTACCAGACGAGCGTTGGGGGGAGGTGCCGTGGGCGATCGTGACCGTGCGGGAGGGGGTGTCCGTGGACACCGCCAGCGTCCGGGCCTGCCTGGACGGCAGGATCGCGCGCTACAAGCTCCCGAAGAACGTCGTCATCGTGGACGAGCTGCCGCGGACGGCGTCGGGAAAGGTGCGGAAGGCCGATCTGCGGACCCGATTCGGCGCCTAGTCGTGGGTCGGGCCGCGACGAGGTCGGCGAACTCCGCCGCGGACGCCTCGGCCAGCTTGTCGTGCACCCGGCGGTAGGTCCGCACCGATCTCGCGGCGGGCCATTCCGCGTCCATGAACTCGGCCGGCAGCCTCGGGTCGGCGCGCAGCAGCGCGAGCCAGTCCGCCACGAGCATCGTCCGTACGGTGAGGGCGCTCGGCGCCATCGCCAGCGCGGACGGGTCGTCCCACACCTCGATGAAGGCGAGGTGCGCGCGTCGGATCGCCTCGATGTCCCAGGCCGCGCGGACGCTCTCGCCGATCGGGAACCCGGCGAGTTCGCGGGCGTGGAAGGCGACCACGGTGTTGGGCGCGAGGTCCTGCCGCAGCCGCTCCAACGACCCGGCGAGGTCGACCTCGCCGGGCGCGAGCCAGAGCCCGTCCCGGAGCGGCGCGAAGCCCTCCCAGGTGAGGGTCGAACGGAGCCGGTGCCGCAGCATCCGCTGGCCCTCCGGGATCGAGAAGGTGACCAGGGTCCACCCGCTGCCCTGTGGGTCGAACGGCCGCGGCCCGCGAACGCGGTACGTCGCCTCGCGCAGCACCGCGGCCCCGTGCTCGGTCAGTGAGAACAGCGTCTCCCGACCGCTCCGGCTGCGGGCGAGGATGCCGCTGTGCACGAGACGGTCGAGGGTCGCGCGGGTGGCCGGCGCGGCGACGTCCGCGCCTTCCAGCACGTTGATCAGGGCGCTCGCCCGGATGGGTCCCGTGGCGGCGTCGACGACGTGTTCGCCGAAGAAGGCGAGCAACAACTGCTTCGGCTGACGACTACCCACAGCGCTTCCCTTCGGCGAACTCGTTGGCCTGGCCGCCGATCACCGCGCGGATCGCGGGGCCACAGCCTGCCCGCGCTTGGCCCGCTGGATCTGGTCGTAGACGTGCGTCCGCAGTTCCGTGAAACGGGGCAGAGCGCGGGTCGTGATCTGATCGCGCTCCGGCGGCAGGTCGATCGCGAGGTCCTCCTGGACCCAGGTCGGCGACGTGGACAATACTAGAACCCGCTGACCGAGATACACCGACTCGTCGATGTCGTGGGTGACGAAGACAACCGAGATGGTGCGGCTGGCGTGCAGCTCGCGGACCAGGTCCTCCAGGTCGGCCCGGGTCTGCGCGTCCACGGCGGCGAACGGCTCGTCCATGATCAGGACGTCGGGCTGGTAGGCGATCGCCCGCGCGATCGCCACCCGCTGTTGCATCCCCCCGGAGAGCTGCCACGGGTGGCTTCGCGCGGCGTGCGCGAGGCCCACCGCCTCAAGGGCGTCGACGACCAGCTTGTTCCGGCCCGTGCGGGTGAGCTTCTTGTGCCGCAGTGGCAGCTCGACGTTCCCGCGCACCGTCAGCCAGGGGTAGAGGCTGCGACCGTACTCCTGGAACACCACGGCCATGGCCGGGCTGGGCCCGGTCACCGGCGAGCCGTCCATCTCGACCACTCCGCTGGTGGGCCGCAGCAGGCCGGCGAGGCACTTCAACAGGGTGGTCTTGCCACAACCGGACGGCCCGACGATGCAGACGAGCTCACCGGCGTCCATCGTGAAGCTGATGTCCCCGATCGCTTCGACGGTGCCGGTCGCCGACTCGTAGACCTTCCGCAGGTGCTCCACCCGCAGCAGGGTGCTCCGATCAGGCACGGTTGACCTCCCTGATTCCGTGGTACCAGCGCAGAACACGCCGTTCGACGAGACCGAAAGCTACGGCGAGGAAGACGCCGACGAGACCGAGGAGGAGGATGCCACTCCACATCTCGGCGATCAGGTAGTTGCGCTGGAAGTAGGCGATCCGGTAGCCGAGGCCGGAGGAGGAGGCGAACATCTCGGAGATGACCATCAGGATCAGCGCTACCGAGAGGGCCTGCCGGACCCCGGCCATGATCCGTGGGCTGGCGGCCGGGAGCACGAGGAACCAGAGCCGCTCCCACCAGGTGACCTGGAACGATTCCGCGGTCTCCGTCATGACGCTGTCCGTCCCCCGGACACCCTCGATCGTGTTCAGCAGGATCGGCCAGACCGCGCCGGAGACGATCACGACGACCTTCATGGTGTCGGTGATCCCGAGCAGGAGCATCACCACCGGAATCAGCACCGGCGGCGGGATGGCCCGGAGGAACTCCAGCAGCGGTTCGAGGAGTTCGCGCAACCAGCGGGTCAGGCCGATGACGGTGCCGGCGGCGATCCCGAGCACGATCGACCCGGCGACACCGAGGCCGAGGCGGGCGAGGCTGGGCAGCACGTCCTCGACGAACGCCGGGCCGACCCAGGTCTCCCGGAAGGCTTCGGCGATCGTCAACGGGTCGGGGAAGAACCGACTCGTCGTCCTCGTCGCCACCAGAGCCCAGAGCACCAGCAGCAGCGTCGGCAGCCCCAGCGGGTAGAGCAGGCTCGCCGCGATCCGGGATCCGACGGTCCGGCTGCGTGCCGTGGTGGCGATCCGCCCGGTGTACGCGGTCACAACGGCTCCTCTCCTCGTACCGACTGGTGCCACGACAGCACCCGACGCTCGATGAACCGGAAGACGATGTTCACCGTGAGCCCGAGCAGGCCGGTGACCACGACCAGCGCGTACAGGCCGGCGGCGTCTCCGGCGGACCGAGACAGCTCGATCATGCGCCCGAGGCCCGGGTTACCGATCACCATCTCCGCGGTGATGGCGAGGATGAGCGCGACCGCGGCCGCGAGGCGCAGGCCCGTCATGAGGTACGGCAGGGTGGTGGGCAGGACGAGGTGCGACAACTGCTCCCGCCGGGTCAGACCGAAACTGCGGGCGGTGTCGCGAGCCACCGCGTCGACGTCGGCGACGCCGTAGATCACCTGCACGAACACCTGCCAGAACGACGCGTAGATGATGATGACGAGGGCGGCCTGCCGCTGGATGCCGAACATCAGCACGGCGAGCGGGATGAGGGCGACCGACGGGATCGGTCGCAGGAACTCGACCATCGTGTGCGTCGCGCGCCGCAGGAACGGCACCAACCCGACGACAGTGCCGAGGACGACGGCGGCGACGGTCGCCACCGTCAGTCCGATCGCCCAGGACGTCATGGTGCTGCCCAGCCGCCGCCAGAACGCGAGGTCGACGAGCTGCTCGAACAGCCGCGCCAGCACGTCCGTCACGTACGGCAGATACAGCGGGTTGATCAGGCCCAGCGTCGGGATCAGCTGCCAGACGACAAGGAACCCGGTCAGGCCGACGACGCCCAGCATCGCTTTGCGTAAGGCGCGCAGGCGTCGGGTGGGGAACACGCGCATGTCACTCCCGTCGTCAGGCGGGCGGTGAGGCCCTCCCCGGTCCGCCAGCCGGGGAGGGCGGGACCGCGCCAGCTACTGCTGCTGGATGAGACGGTCGAGGTTGGGTTGCTTGTCGAGAACCTTGTACTTCTGCGCGAGCTCGGCGAGCGTCTGCAGGCTCGACCGGTCGACCTCCCAACCGAACGCCGGTAGCCGCACCGACTCGGCCACCGGCGGCGGCAGCTCCAGGTTGTCCTTGATGGCCTGCCGCAGCGCCGCCTCGTTGGCGGGGTCCTTGGCCCACTCCAACGTCTTCTTCATCGCCGCGGTGAAGTCCTCGACCAGCTTGGCGTCCTTCTCCGTGCGTTCCTTGGTGGTGATGGTGGTGAGCGTGGTCAGGCCGGGCACCACCGCCTGGTAGGGCGCGACGATGAAGGTGTCGCCGCGGGCCTTCAGTTGGGTGACGAAGGGCTCCGGCACCCAGGCGGCGTCGATGTTGCCGGATTCGAGCTGGGCCGGGGCGTCCGGAAAGGCGACCTCGACGAACTTGATTTTCGACGGGTCGCCGCCGTCCTTCTCGACCGCCGCCATGATCGTCACGTCGCCGGCCGCGCCCAGGCTGTTGACCGAGACCCGCTTGCCGGCGAGGTCGGCCGGTCGCCTGATGCCGGACTTCGCCGAGGCCACCACGGCGTTGATGTCCTCGCCGTCGGCGTACGAGGAGGCGTAGTTGCCGATGATGACGACGCCGAGATCCCGCAGGTCGGCCCGGAACGGGCCGAAGGGCTGGCCGATCGCGAAGTCGATGTCGCCGTTCATGAGCGCCGGAATGGCCTGCGCGCCGCCCTGGGCGGGCAGCACCTCGACCTGGAGCCCGCGCTCGGCGAAGATGCCCGCCTTGATGCCGCCCCAGAGCGCGGCGGTCTCGGTGATGGGCAGCGCCGCGACCCGAACCTTGCGCAGGTCGCCCGAGGTCTGGTTGGACGGGTTGGACGCGTCGGAGTCGGTACATCCGGTGAGGGCGATCGCGGTAGCGGCGATCAGCCCGAGAGCCATGACCTTCTTCATTGACGAGGCCCTTCCTGGGCGGGGGTGGTGGGTGCGTCGGAAGTCGGCGGATGCCTCGGATCTGCAGGTGAACTACCGCTGTGTGGGGGCGCACGCCGCTGTGTTGGCCATGGTCAGTCACCCCGGCATTGAAAGTCAATAATTTCTGACGCCCGTCATGAATAAGTTGAACAACGCTTTGCGGTGGCGACGTCGCACCAGCTCGCGCTCACACCTCGGGCAGACCCACGTAGTTCTCGGACAGGCTCCTGGCGTACGCCTCGGAGGTGGCGACGTACCTCAGCGTGGCGATCTGCAGCTTTGTCTCGTACGGGTCGTCGCGCTCCAGCCGGTGCAGCATGGAGGTCATCCACCAGGAGAAGTGCTGAGCCCGCCAGACCCGGCGCAACGCCGTGGCCGAGTAGCCATCCAGCAGATCGGTGCGGCCCCCGTCGTACCACGCGGCGAAGGCGTCCCCGAGCAACGCGACGTCGGCGAGGGCAAGGTTCATGCCCTTCGCGCCGGTGGGTGGGACGATGTGCACGGCGTCTCCGGCCAGGAACAGCCGCCGCCACTGCATCGGCTCGACCACGAAACTGCGCATCGGGGTGATGGACTTCTCCACGATCGGTCCCTCGTTGAGCGACCACCCGGGCACCGTCTCCAACCGGGCGCGCAGCTCCGTCCAGATCCGCTCATCCGGCCACGCGGCGATGTCCTCGTCCGGCGCGACCTGTAGGTACAGCCGAGAAATCTCGGGCGAGCGCATGCTGTAGAGGGCGAAACCCCGTTCGTGGTTGGCGTAGATGAGTTCGTCCACCGCCGGCGCCGCGGCGGCGAGGACGCCCAACCAGGCAAAGGGGTACGCCCGCTCGTAGGTGGTCAGCACCCCCTCGGGCACCGCGCCCCGGCTCACCCCGTGGAACCCGTCGCAGCCGGCCACGAAATCGCAGTGCAGCTCCTCGTCACGCCCGTCACGTCGAAAGTGGACGACCGGCGCGTCCGAGTCGAGACCGGCCAGGCGTACCGCGTCGGCCTCGAAGAGGATCGCGCCACCGGCCGCGAGCCGGGCGGTGATCAGGTCCTTGACCACCTCCTGCTGCCCGTAGACGGTGATCGCCCGCCCGGTCAGATCTGCCATCGGCACCCGGTGCGACTCCCCGGCGAAGCGCAGCTCGATGCCCTCGTGGCGCAGTCCCTCCCGTTGCAGCCGCTCACCGACGCCGCTTCGGCAGAGCAGGTCGACCGAGCCCTGTTCGAGGACCCCGGCGCGGAGCCGGTGCTCGACGTGTTCGCGGCTGCGGCTCTCCAGCACCACGGACTCGATTCCGCGCAGGTGCAGCAGGTGCGACAACATGAGCCCCGCCGGCCCGGCACCGACGATGCCGACCTGGGTACGCATTCCCGGCATGCTCGTCTCCTCCCGGCGTCAGAACGGGTACCGGGTGATGGCGCCCTGCACGGTGAGCCACTGGGTCTCGGTGAACGCCTCGACGTTCGCCGCGGGCCCTCCGAACCGGGAGCCGGTGCCGGACGCCCCCACCCCACCGAACGGCGCCACCGCCTCGTCGCTCACCGTCTGATCGTTGATGTGCACGATCCCGCTGGGGATCCGGTCGGCGAGGGCCATCGCCCTCATCACGTCGCGGCCCAGGATCCCCAGCGACAGGCCGTACTCGGTCTGCCGGGCCAACTGCACGGCCTCGTCCTGGTCGGCGAAGGTGATCACCGGCGCGACCGGGCCGAAGACCTCCTGGGCGTACGCCGGGGTCGCGGGGGTGACGTCGGTGAGCACCGTCGGTCGATAGAACAGCCCCTCGTAGGTGCCCCCGGCCGCCAACCGGGCACCCGCGTCGACGCTCGCCGTGACCAGTGCGTGGACCTTGTCGCGCTGGCGCTCGTCGATGATCGGTCCGAGCGCCACCTGCTCCTTGGCCGGATCGCCGACCGGCAGGTGGTTCGCCTTCTCCGCCAGCCGCTCGACGTACCGCTCGGACAGACTCTCGTGCACCAGGTGCCGGCCGGTGGTCATGCAGATCTGGCCCTGGTGCAGGAACGACCCCCAGGCGCCGGCGGAGACCGCGAGGTCCAGATCGGCGTCGTCGAGCACTATCAGCGCCGAGTTGCCACCGAGTTCGAGGTGTGCGCGTTTGAGGTGGCGTGCCGCCGCCTCGCCGACCTTGCGGCCGGCAGCGGTCGACCCGGTGAAGCTGACCACCCGTACGTTCGGGTCGGCCACCAGCGCCTCCCCGACCTCGATCCCGCCGGGAAGGACGTGCAGCAGCCCGTCGGGCAGGCCGGCCTCCTCGAAGACCCGGGCGATCGAGACACCACCGCAGACCGCCGTGCGCGGATCGGGTTTGAGCACCACGGCGTTGCCCAGCGCCAGGGCCGGGGCGACGGAACGGGTGGCCAGGATGAGCGGGAAGTTGAACGGCGCGATGACCCCGACGACGCCGACGGGCAACCGGCGAGCCAGGCTGAGCCGCGGTTGCGCACTCGGGATGATCTCGCCGAGCGGGTGCGAGGCCAGCGCCGCCGCCTCGTAGCACTCCTGCGCCGCGGTGTCGGTCTCGACGCCGGCCTTGGGGGGGATGGACCCGGACTCCCGCACGATCCAGTCGCCGATCTCGGCGGCGTGCCGCTCGAACAGTTGCCCGGCCCGGCGCAGCACCGCGGCCCGCTCGGCGTAGCCGGTGGCGGCCCAGGCGCGTTGGGCGGCGGCGGCGCGGGCGCAGGCGCGCGTCACGTCCTCGGCGTTCGCCACGCCGATCTGGCCGATCTCCTCGCCGGTGGCGGGCGAGCGTACGGGTGCCGTGCCGCCGGCCGGTTCCACCCAGCCGTCGCTGTGCAGGGTGCCCTGCCAGGTCGTGACGTCCAGCAGTGTCATGGCGGTCCTCCTCGGAGCGTGGGGCCGGTGGGCTGGTCCCGGGGTGACCGGGCGGACTTCCGTTCACGAAGGGCCCGAAGGTGTTCGCTTGCCGAACGGCCGTTCTCTCCATGAACGTTGGCACGTGGCCCGGCTCGCGTCAACGCATCGCCCGGCGTGATTGCCGCGCACTGTGGACAGCGGTCCGGCCTGTCGTTGACGGATGTCGTTCCCCGTCGTACGTTCGAGATGAGTACGGCAGTCCGCATAGCGAACGGCTGGCGGCAGCACGGTTCGCGCAGGAGGCGGGGAGGCCCATGGCGAAGCTCGTCTCGCTGGCCGACGGCGTGGCGGACCTGGTCCGCGACGGCGATGTGGTGGCCCTGGAAGGGTTCACCCACCTCATTCCGTTCGCCGCCGGTCACGAGATCATCCGCCAGGGGCGGCAGGATCTGACCCTCGTGCGGATGACCCCCGACGTCATCTACGACCAGCTCATCGGGGCGGGCTGTGCCCGTCGCCTGGTCTTCTCCTGGGGTGGCAACCCGGGTGTCGGGTCGCTGCACCGTTTCCGGGACGCCGTGCAGCACGCCTGGCCACGTCCACTCGAACTGGAGGAGCACAGCCACGCGGGCATGGCCAACCGGTACGTCGCCGGGGCGTCCGGGCTGCCGTTCGCCGTCCTGCGCGGCTACACCGGCACCGACCTGCCCGGGCACACCACCAACATCCGGCCCATCACCTGCCCGTTCACCGGCGAGACGCTGACCGCCGTCCCCGCCCTGCGTCCGGACGTGACGGTGGTGCACGCCCAGCGCGCCGACCGGAACGGCAACGTGCAGATGTGGGGCATCACCGGGGTGCAGAAGGAGGCGGTGCTCGCCGCCCACCAGTCACTGGTCACCGTCGAGGAAATCGTGGACGAGTTGGAACCCGTACCCGGGCAGGTGGTCCTGCCCGGCTGGGCGGTCACTGCGGTGGCCGAGGTGCCCGGAGGCGCGCACCCCTCCTACGCCCACGGCTACTCGGTGCGGGACAACGAATTCTACCGGGACTGGGACGCCGTCAGCCGACACCGCGACACCTTCCGCGCCTGGCTGGACGAGCACGTGCACAAGGCCGGCGCGGCGGCGTGAGTCGGCGCAGCGAGCGAGGGAACGCGATGACGGACTGGACCGCGGACGAGATGATGACCGTCGCCGCCGCACGGCAACTACGCGACGGCGCCGCCTGCTTCGTCGGGATCGGGTTGCCCAGCACCGCGGCGAATCTCGCCCGGGCGACCCACGCCCCGAACCTGGTGCTCATCTACGAATCCGGGTGCCTCGGCGCGAAGCCGGACCGGCTTCCGCTCTCCATCGGAGACGGGATCCTCGCCGACACCGCTGACGCGGTCGTCTCGGTGCCCGAGGTGTTCAACTACTGGCTCCAGCCCGGCCGGATCGACGTGGGCTTCCTCGGCGCCGCCCAGATCGACCGCTACGGCAACATCAACACCACTGTCGTCGGCGGCGACTACGACGCCCCGAAGGTCCGGCTGCCCGGCGCCGGTGGCGCCCCGGAGATCGCCGCCTCCTGCGGCGAGGTCGTGGTGATCGTCCGGCAGGACCTCCGAACGTTCACCGAACGGGTCGACTTCGTCACCTCGGTCGGGTACGGGACGGGCCCAGGCGACCGGGAGCGACTCGGCCTGCGCGGCGGAGGCCCCCGAGTGGTGATCACCGACCTCGGCGTCCTCGAACCCGACCCGGTCACCTGCGAACTCACACTGACCCATCTGCACCCCGGCGTGACCCGGGAGCAGGCGCGGGCGGCCACCGGCTGGGACCTCGCCGTCGCCGGGGGACTGGCCACCGGTGCGCCACCGACGGCACGCGAACTCGCGGTGCTGCGGGCGCTGGAGGCGACGAAGTCCGACGGGAGACGACAATGACCACTCAGGACACCCGGACCAGCAGCGGCCTGGTGCTACCGCGGTACCGGCGCGACGACGTCGACGCGCACCCACCTCTGCTCAGCCCCGGCTACAAGTCGACAGTGGCGCGGGCGCCGAGACACCCACTGATCTACCTGCCGCAGCTGCTGACCGAGATTACCGGGCCGTTGCTGGGGCAGGGGCGGGTCGGTGCGCTCGACCACGACCTGACCCGCCAGCACGACGGCGAGCCGCAGGGACAGCGGATCATCGTGCACGGGCGGGTCCTCGACGGTGACGGCCGACCGGTACCCCACACGCTGGTCGAGATCTGGCAGGCCAACGCCGCCGGTCGGTACCGCGACGCACGGGACACCTGGCCGGCGCCGCTCGACCCCCACTTCGAGGGGGTCGGCCGGGCGCTCACCGACGACCAGGGGCGCTACCGGTTCATCACCGTGCAGCCGGGCGCCTACCCCTGGCGTAACCACGACAACGCCTGGCGGCCCGCGCACATCCACTTCTCCCTCTTCGGCCGCGCGTTCACCCAGCGGCTGGTGACGCAGATGTACTTCCCGGGCGACCCGCTCTTCTTCCAGGACCCGATCTTCAACTCGGTCCGCGACCCAAGGGCCCGGGAACGGATGATCGCCCGGTACGACCACGCCAGCACCGCACCGGAGTGGGCGCTGGCGTACGAGTTCGACATCGTGCTGCGCGGCCGGGAGAGCACCCCCTTCGAGGACGAGGACGACGATGAGTGAGCGGTTGGGCGTCATGCCCGCGCAGACCGTCGGGCCATACCTGCACATCGGCCTTCGCTGGCCCGACGGCCCGTACGTCGTACCCGAGGCCACGCCGGGGGCGTTCTGGATCAGCGGTCGGATCGTCGACGGCACCGGGACGCCGGTGGTCGACGCGATGGTGGAGAGCTGGCAGGCCGACCCGGAGGGCCGGTTCGACCATCCGGACGACCCTCGGGGAGCCCGGCCACCCGCGCTCGCGGGTTTTCGCGGATTCGGGCGGAGCGAGACCGACGGGCAGGGGTGGTACCGGCTGCTGACCGTCAAGCCGGGTGCGCTGCCCGAGCCGGACGGCGGCACCGAAGCCCCCCACCTGACCCTGTCGGTGTTCGGGCGCGGGCTGCTGCACCGCCTCGTCACCCGGCTCTACTTCCCCGACGAGTCGACGGCGAACGCCGCTGACCCCGTGCTGCGCAGCGTCGACGCCGACCGCCGTGGCACCCTGCTGGCGAGTCCCGCCCCGGACGGGTTCCGGTTCGACATCCACCTTCAGGGCGACCATGAGACCGTCTTCTTCGCCCTCTGACGGCCTGCTCGGCGGCCTCTCCGGCGCCCCGGACGTCGACGCGGAACTCAGCGACCCGGCACTGCTCCAGGCGATGCTCGACGTGGAGGCCGCGCTCGCCCGGGCCGCGGCGGACGCCGGCATCCTGCCCGTACCGGCGGCCGAGGCGATCGTCGAGCAGTGCCACGCCGAGCGGTACGACCCGGCGGCGCTCGGCCGGGCCGCCGACGCCTCCGGCAACCCGGTCGTCCCGCTCGTGGGCGAGCTGACCGCCGCCGTGCCGGAGCATGCCCGAGGCTGGGTGCATTCCGGAGCGACCAGCCAGGATGTGCTGGACACCGCGCTGGTCCTGGTGGCCGTGCGGGCGCTCGGGCCGCTGCTGGCTCACCTCGACGTCGCCGTGGATGCCGCCGCCCGGCTGGCCGACGCCCACCGGGGCACCGTGATGGTCGCCCGGACACTCGGGCAGCAGGCGGCACCCAGCACGTTCGGGCTCAAGGCCGCCGGCTGGTTGACCGGGCTGGTCGAGGCCCGGGACCGACTGCGTCAGGCCCGCGCCGCACAGCCCGCGCAACTCGGTGGCGCGGTCGGCACCCTGGCCGCGTTCGGCCCGGCCGGCGCCGAGGTCACCGAGAGGTTCGCGGCGCACCTGGGCCTCCCGCCGAGCCCGCTGCCCTGGCACACCCGCCGTCAACCCTGGCTCGATCTGGCCGCCGCCCTCGGTGGGCTCCTCGTGGCCACCGGCAAGATCGCGCTCGACGTCGGACTGCTCGCCCAGAACGAGGTGGGTGAGGTCGTCGAGGGCGGCGCCGGACGAGGCGGCTCCTCGGCTATGCCGCACAAGCGCAACCCGGTGGACTCGATCCTCGTCACCGCCGCGGCGCGACGCGGTCCGGGTCTCGTCGCCACCCTGTTCGCCACGGCGGTGCAGGAGCACGAACGGGCCGCAGGCGGCTGGCACGCCGAGTGGGAGCCGCTGCTCGATCTGCTGCACGTGGCCGGTGGCGCCACCGCCCGCTGCGCCCGGATGCTCTCCGGGCTGCAGGTCCGCCCGGAGCGGATGCGGGAGAACCTCGACGCGACCGGAGGCCTTCTGCTCGCCGAGGCGGTCGCCGCGCGCCTGGCGCCCGCCGTCGGTCGCCGCGTCGCCCACGACCTGGTGACCCGCGCCGCCGCCGAACCCTCGTTCCGCGCCGCGCTGCTCGCCGACCCCGAGGTCCGCGCCCACCTGTCCGACACGGAGCTGGCCGAGGCGCTCGACCCGTACCAGTGGCTCGGCTCGGCCGGTCGGTTCGTCGACCGGGCCCTGACCGCCGTCCGGGGAGCGGGCGGATGACCAGCCGGTTGCATCTCACCGTCGACGGCCCGGCCGCCGCGCCGGTGCTGCTGCTCGGCAGTTCCCTCGGCACCGCCGCCGCGATGTGGGAACCCCAGCTGCCGGCGCTCGCCCGGCGGTTCCGGGTCATCCGGTACGACCACCTGGGCCATGGCCGCTCGGCGGTGCCGCCCGGGCCGTACACGCTGGACCTGCTGGGCCGGGAGCTGCTGCGGACGCTGGACGACCTCGACGTGCCGTGGGTCCACTACGCGGGGTTGTCCCTCGGGGGCATGGTGGGCATGTGGCTCGCCACGTACGCGCCCGACCGGGTCCGGCGGCTGGCGCTGCTCTGCACGTCGGCGTCGCTCGGCCCACCCGAGCAGTGGCGGGAACGAGCGGCGACGGTACGGGCCGACGGCCTGCCGGCGATCGCCGACGCGGTGGTGGCCCGCTGGTTCACCCCGGCCTTCGCCGCGGCCCGGCCGGAGGTGGTCGCCACCCACCGCGCCATGCTGACCGCGACGCCGCCGGCCGGATACGCCGCCTGCTGCGAGGCGATAGCCGCGATGGACCTCCGACCCGACCTCGGTCGGGTCGCCGCGCCGACGCTGGTCATCGCCGGAGCGGACGACCCGGCCACCCCGGTGGAGCACGCCCGCGAGATCGTCGGGCGCATCCCACGGGCCCGGCTGGCGGTGGTCGACGCGGCGGCGCACCTGGCCAACGTCGAGCAACCCGAGCAGGTGTGCCGACTCCTGCTGGAACACCTCCACGAGGGACGTGGTGACCGATGAACGACCGCGAGCGGCACGAGGCGGGCATGACGGTACGTCGACAGGTGCTGGGTGACGCGCACGTGGACCGGGCGATCGCCGGCACGGACGAGTTCACCGCCGACTTCCAGGACTTCATCACCCGCTACGCCTGGGGCGAGGTGTGGAGCCGGCCGGGCCTCGACCGGCGGACCCGCAGTTGCATCACCCTCGCCGTGCTCGCCACCCTGCACCACGACGAGGAGTTGGCGATGCATGTCCGGGCCGCACTGCGCAACGGGCTCAGCCTGGAGGAGGTGGCGGAGGTCCTGCTCCAGATCGGCGTCTACGCTGGTGTACCGGCGGCGAACCGGGCGTTCAAGGTGGCCCGGGAGACCCTGCGGCAGGAGGCCGGGTGAGCGTGAGCGAGGAGGCGACGAGGTCGCCGGAGTTCGTTCAGTCGCTGGAGCGCGGCCTCGCGGTGATCCGGGCGTTCGACGGCGAACATCCGCAGCTCACGCTCAGCGAGGTGGCCAGACGGACGGGGCTGACCCGGGCTGCGGCGCGCCGGTTCCTGCTCACCCTTGTCGAGCTGGGCTACGTGCACACCGACGGCCGGCTCTTCTCGCTGCGGGCACGGATCCTCGAACTCGGCTACGCGTACCTGTCCAGCCTGAGCCTGCCCGAGGTCGCGCAGCGGCACATGGAGGCGCTGGTCGCGCAGGTGCACGAATCCTGCTCGGTGTCGGTGCTCGACGGCGACGAGGTGGTCTACGTCGCCCGGGTGCCCACCAAGCGGATCATGACGGTGGGGATCAGCGTCGGCACCCGGTTCCCCGCGTACGCCACCTCGATGGGCCGGGTGCTGCTCGCCGCGCAGCCGGGGGAGTGGCTGGACGACTACCTGGCCGCCGCGCAGCTGCGGCCGCTGACCCGGCGCACCGTCACCGACCCGGCCAGGCTGCGCGCCGTCCTGACGAAGATCGCCGCCCAGGGGTACGCCATCGTGGACCAGGAGTTGGAGGAGGGGCTGCGTTCGGTGGCCGCGCCGATCCACGGCGAGAACGGGTCGGTGATCGCCGCGGTGAACGTCTCCGCGCACGCCAGCCGCGGGTCCTTCGAGATGATCCGTCGAGAGCTGCTGCCGCCGCTGCTGGCCGCCGCGAAGCGGATCGAGGAGGACATCCGAGGCGGCCTGAGCCGGACACCGACGGCCGACGCGATCGGGCTTAGCTCAGCTTGAGGGCCGGCGCGGTGACGACCCGGGCCGGACGCCGCAGGTACCATTCGGCCACCGCAAGGTTGATCAACCAGCCGGCGACCACCAGCCCGGCCCGGAGGTTCCCGTCGGGCTGTTCGCCGGTCGCGATGAGGTACGGCGCGTGAGTGAACGCCTGGGTGCCGGCGCCGAGGCCGATCGCGTAGCCGCGCACCATCCACCTGCGGTGCTGGGCGATGTCGCGGCGTAGCACCGCGGCGAGGCCGAGCAGGATCGAGGCGGCCATGGCCGAGCCGAAGACGAGCCGCATGCCGGCGAGCACGTCGTTGTCATGGGCCGGCAGGTCGTACGCGACGGCCATCCACAGGCCGGTGAACGCGACCGTCAGCCCACAGGGGACGAGCACCCGTCCGGAGCGGCGGTGCCACGAGTGGCGGCGCAGACGGGGTACGAACTGGAACGCGCCGAGGATCGTGTAGACCACCGCGCCGACGATGTGCAACACCACCGGCAGCGGATCGGCGACGAAGCGCGCGTTCGCCGGGGTGACCTCCGGTCCGGTGCCCAACTCGGTGAGCCGCCCCGCACCGGCCAGCATCGGGATCAGACCCAGCAGGATCAACGCGGCCGGTAGCCGCCACTCGCGAATCGTCATGCCACCGATGGTGGACGCCGCACCCGCCCCCACTCATCGGCACATGGGCCGCGATCGGGTCGGCCCATGGTCGGACGCCGTCGTCGTACTTCCGTCGGTCACCAGTGCCGTTGGCGGCGGTTGGTCTCGTACGCCCACATCGCCACCTCGACCCGGTTACGCACGCCCAGCTTCATCATCAGGCTGGTGACGTGCGACTTGACAGTGCTCAACGTGATGTAGAGCTCGTCGGCGATCTCCTTGTTGGTCCGTCCCCGCGCGACGGCGACCAGGACCTGCTCCTCCCGGTCGGTGAGCGCCTCGACGGGCTGCGTGCGCGGCGCGGCCGGGTCCGCGTCGGCGAACGCCTTCAGCAGCCGCGTGGTGACGCTCGGCGCGATCAGCGCGTCCCCGTTGGCGGCGGCGTGCATCGCCTGGCTGAGCAGGTCAGGGCCGGCCTCCTTGAGCAGGAAACCGCGGGCGCCGGCCCGCAGTGCCGCGTACACGTACTCGTCGAGGTCGAAGGTCGTGATGACGACCACCGCGAGCGGCTCCGGGACCGTTGGCCCGGCGAGCGCCCGGGTGGCCTCGATGCCGTCCATGCCCGGCATCCGAATGTCGAACAGACACACGTCGGGGCGGAGCCGCCGGGCGAGCTCGACCGCCTGTCGGCCGTCGCCAGCCCCACCGACGACCTCGATGCCGGGCTGAGTGTTCAGGATGATGGTGAGGCCGGTACGGACGATCTCCTGGTCGTCCGCCACGAGCACGCGAACTGTCATGCGCCGACCCCCTCGCGGGGGAGCACGGCCGTGACGGTCCACCCACGGTCGGGGTTGGGGCCGGCCTCGCAGGTGCCGCCGAGCAGGTCGGCGCGCTCCATCATGCCCACCAGGCCGAAACCGGGCGAACCGGTCGGACGGGCGCCGCCGGCCTCGCCGTCGTCGCTGACCCGCAGGCGTACCGATGTGTCGTCGGCCGCGACGCTGACCTCGATGCGGGTGGCGTGGCGCGCGTGCCGACGGGCATTGGTGACCGACTCCTGAGCCAGGCGGTAGAGCGCGGAGCCGACAGTGGGCGGAATGCCGCCGAGGTCGCCGCGCAGATCCACGTCGACCGTCGGCCCGGTGCGGAACTGGCCGGCGAGCCGCCCGATGTCGGCGACCTGCGGGTTGGGCCCCAGGTCGGCGGGCTCGTTGCGGCGCAGGACGCGGACCATCGCGCGCATCTCGGCAAGCGCACGGGACGCCTCGGCCTCGATGGTGTGCAGCGCCTCGACGGCGGCGGTCGGCTGACTCGCCGACGCGGCGATGCCGGCCTGGGCGCGGATCGCCATCGCCGACACGTGGTGGGCCACCGTGTCGTGCAGGTCGCGGGCGAGTCGTTCCCGCTCCAACAGCTTCACCTGATCGAGCTCGCGCAGCCGGGCGGCGGCGCGGAAACGGATCGCGACACCCAGCGTGGCGGCGGCGAACATCACCGCGAAACCGGCTACCAGTTCGCCGCCGTCGATCGAGCCGACCAGGCCGGCGGCGGTCACCTTGGCCACCACGAAGAACGAACCGAACACGGCATCCCGGCCGGAGCCCCAGCGGAACAGCGCGTAGACCAGGAGGACCAGGAAGCTCGCCGTGAACAGCTGGCAGGGATCACCGGGCAGCACGAACGGGGCGACAGTAGTGCAGCCGAACGCGATCACCACCACCGCGAGCGGCCTGGTCCGCCGCCACAGGATCGTGGGCAGCAGCGCGAGCGCGACGACGACGCAGCCCACCCGCCACGGCAGATCGGGTCGGAAGATTCCTTCCACCACGATCGCCGGCGCGAGGACCGCGATCACCGCCCAGTCGCGCCACACCCGGGTCGGGGTGGGGGAGACACGCGGCTCGGCCAACACCGCGTGCAGGCGAGGGTGCATGAGACCCATGGTACGAACGGTGGTGCGACTCCAGATCGTCCCAAAGTACGACCGGGTGCCTTGATTGTTGGTCGGGTACTCCGATTGATCAGGGCGTCTCCCCGACAGCTCGTGGGGCGCCCTGATCACCCGTGGCGGCATCGGTTGCCAGCGGATCTCCGCGGCGTTACGTTGAGGTGCCATCGATGACCTTCTACATCGCTAGGTACGGGGGCCCGCATGTCCACGTCTGTCACTCGTCGCACCGTTCTGGCCGGTGGGGCCGGCGCCGCCATCGGCCTGGCCCTGCCCGGCGTCGCCGCCCACGCCGGTGGTCACCAGTCCTCAAGCGTGCGCTTCACCCTCGACGCGAGAACGCTCGACGGCGGTGAGCAGATCACCTCGGTCACCCTCGACACCGGCCGGCTCGGGCCGATCGACCCGGCCGGGCTGACCCCCGGCACGTTCAGCGTGCACGCCAAGGCCACCAGCCCGATCCCGATCGTTCCCGGCGACCAGATCTTCAGCGAGTACGACCTGGACCGTACGGTGACCGCGGCCCGACTCGACAGGCACGGCAACATCGTGCTGGAGCTGAGCCACGCCGAAGGTCAACCCGGCGGTGGCACCCTCGGCTACATCCTGAGCAGGGGGCGCAACGTTCAGCTCGACCTCGTCTACACCATCACGCAGAACGCCCCGATCGCCCGACGGCACGGCTCCCCGCTCACCATCACCCGCTTCGTGCAGGGTCGGCTGTCGAACCCCGAGGTGGACGCCTTCAGCTACCACGTCTCGGGCTCGGGCCTAAAGTACCGGCTGTACTCGCCCGACCACTTGCCCCGGCGCGGCCGACGACCGCTGATCGTCTGGTTGCACGGTGGCGGCGAGGGCGCCTCGCTGCCGGACGACTACTACGACAACGAGACCACCTTGCGCGCCAACCGGGGAGCGCTCGGCTTCGCCACCCCGCAGGCTCAGCGGATCTTCTCCGGGGCGTACGTCGTCGCTCCGCAGAGCACCTCTTACTGGATGGAGGACGGGCCCCGGTTCGCCCCACTGATCCGCGAGATCGTCCAGGACCTCGTACGCCGCAAGCGTGTCGACCCCGACCGGATCTACGTGGTCGGTTGCAGCAACGGGGGCTACATGTCCCTGGAGATGACCGTCGCCTATCCCGACCTGTTCGCCGCGTCGGTGCCGATCTGCGGGGTCGTCGAGCCGCTCGGCGGGGAAGGGCCACCGCTGATCACCGACGCCGAGTTGGCGACGATTCGGACCCCGACCTGGCTGGTCACCTCGCGCGACGACGACACAGTGCCACCCGAGGCCAACACCATCCACGCCCACGAGCTCATTCCAGGATCGCTGCTCAGCCTGTACGACAACGTCGTCTGGAACGGCTACCAGTTCCCCGGCCACTGGTCCTGGATCTACGTGGCCCGCAACGACCCGAGCCTCAACGGCACCCACATCTGGCAGTGGATGGCCCACCGTCGTCGGTGATCCGCCCGGCCGGCGACGCGGGAGTGCGGCTCCGGTTCGGCCCTGCAAGGTCGACCCGGAGCCGCGGCCGTTCAGCTGACCTGGGTCAGGCGCCAGTTGTTCCTGGTGCTGCCGTTGTCGGCGTACTGGACGGCCTGGGTGCCCCAGGTGCTGGATCCGTTGAGGATGGCGAGCACCTTGCCGCTGTTGACGTTGCGGATCCGGTAGGAACCGTCGCTGTTGGCCACCAGGGTCCAGCGATGGTCCGCGGTGCCGTTGTCGCTCCACTGCAGGAGGCGGGCGTTGTCGGCTGTCGACATGTTCTCGACGCCGAGGACCTTGCCGCTGTTGACATTGCGGAACCGGAACGCGGTGCCGTCGGTGATCCTGACCCAGTTGTGGTCGGCGGTGCCGCTGTCACCCCATACCACGGCCAGCCCGCCGTCGGCGGTGGACATGTTCTGGACGCCGAGAACGAGGCCGGTGTCGACGTTCACCAGCTTGTAGGTGTCCCCGGGGGTGGTCGCGCTCACGCTGGTCACGAAGGTCATCACACTTCGGGCGGGAAGCGTGACGGTGAGCGAGCCGTTCGACATGTTCAGCGCGCCCTGGGGCGCGACGGTCCTGCTCCCGTCGGTCAGCCAGTTCGAGACACTGCCGGACGCGGTGGCGTTGGACAGTGTGAACTGCTGGCTCACCGACGAGGTGTTCTTGTTGATGGCGACGATGACGACGGTGTCGCCACCCCGGTACGCCGAGACGTAGACGTTCGACGCGGGGTTCGCCGTCGCGTCGATCCGTACGTATCCGGGGCGGACGAACCTGGCGAAGTGCGCCATCATGGCACCGCGCTTGCTGATCTGGCCGTCCTCCCGCATCGGACCGTAGCTGCGCCGGAGATACCACCAGACGTACGCCTGGAACTCGGCGTCCACCATCGCGCGGTGGACGTGTTCCCCCACGTCGAGCGCCTCGGGCCAGGCGTCACCCGAATTCGTGTTGCTGTTGGGGTAGTAGACCTCGGTCATCCAGAGTTCCTTGCCCGCGCCCTTCTGCTTGAAGAGGGGGTAGGGGAAGTTCGCGTACGACGTGCCGTAGAGGTGGGCACCGATGATGTCCACGTTGGCGAGCGCTGCGGAGTCGTTGAGGATCGGGTCCGACACGGACTTCACGTACTGGAAGGACTCCGGCGCGATGACCCTGGTGCTGATCGAGCCGGCGTTCTCCCGCAGGAACCGGAGCATCTCCGTGGACGTCCACCACGTCCACTCGGCGGCATAGTCCGGCTCGTTCTGCACCGATATGCCGTACAGGTTCACCCCGTTGTTGCGCATGTGGGTGGTGAAGTCGTTCAGGTGCGTGGCGTAGGCGCCGTACGAGCTGTATCGGAGCCGCTTCGCGTTGGTCTGGTTGCCGCGGGTGAAGGTTTCGATCATGCTGGCCGGCGGGTTCCATGGTGACGCGAAGACGGTGGCGCCGAGCGCGACCGCGCGCTGCGCCGTCGCCAGGTCACGGCTCCAGTCCGCCTGGTTCTCGTTGACGGGGATCCTCAGCAGTGAGAATCCGAGTCGGCCCTCGCCGGTGCCGAACGCCGTGTCGCGCTGGGCGGCCGTCAGGTCGCCGATCCAGGCCGCGTGGGCCATGGCACCGAAGCCTCGGATCGTCTGCCGCGTCGCGGACGGGTTGATGCTCGCTGGTGCGGCGACGGCTTCGGTGGCCCCCACGACCGTCGCGACCGCGGCAACCGGTACGGCCCCCATCGTCGTCAGGACGGTTCGCCGGGTCAGCAGTTTCCGTTCGCCGGTCACCGGCTCATTCTGATCGTGCGTCATGTCTTGTCCTCCTGGGTGGTGGTGGTACGCGCGCTCCCGGTGCCGTCGGCCCGGTCGGGCACCGGTCTGCTGCGCTGTCACGGGGTTGACCGTGGTGGTCGACGACCTCTCCGGCTCTGATTGATCGTCGTGACTGTTAACGCTAACAGAGGTTGGGTCGCGTCGCTCCGACGACATCGGTCGGCGTTGATCACCGCTTGCGGCGTAGCTCGCGTAACACGCCGTGCCGGCGCACCGCCCACGCGAGGCGTCGGACGCGTGGGTGCCACACGAACAGCACCGCCGCCCGGCGAATCAGACCGAACCGGTCGTCGCTCAGCTGGTTATCGATCGCCTGCCAGATCAGCTCGCGCACCTTGGCGCTGGCCAGCACCGCCCGCACCTCACGGCGCACCGCCGGATCCTCGGCCGCCGACGCGATGGCGGCAGCCTGACCCGGCCGGTCGGCAAGCGGCTCCACCGCCGCCGCGACAAGCCGCTTGCGTACCTCGTCCCGCTCCAGCAGCAGCAACACCGCTTCCCGAATCTCGACCGTGTCCAGGCCGGACCGCAGCAGGCTCAGCAGGCTGCGCTCCACCTCGTGGTCATGGTCCGGGACGGACAGGGTGGCCAGCAGCCCCGCGATCTCCTCCAGGTCGACGACGTGTCGCACCCCGGTGCGGAACTCCGGCAGCTCCCACGCGACCTGCAGCGCCTTGACGAGATTGCGGTTCATGGGCATCCGCTACCCGGAAGCGCCGGCCGGCGAAACCCAGCGATCTCTCGTGACCCGCTGAGGGTGGCCGCCCGAACCAGGGCGGCCACCCGTCATCGGTTCAGCACCACGTCAGCGTCGAGTTGATCCGGGTGACGTTGCTGATCGTGTTGTTCGCGCCACCGCAGGGGCTCTGGGTGATGTTGGTGCCGCTGACGGTCAGGTTCTGGAACCGGATGCCGGAGGAGATTGGAAACTCGCTCCGGGCCGCGATCCGCACCTCGCCGCCGCCCGTCACCGTCCCGGACACCCCGGCGATGACGACGTTGTAGCAGTTCTCCACCAGGATCGAGTTGTTCCCCGTGTTCGAGATCGTCACCCGGTCGATCACCGCGCCACCGGACTCGGACACGCAGAAGATCCCCCGGCCGCCGCCGGACGCGAGCACGGTTCCGACCCGGATGTTGGTCGGGTACGAGTTGCCCACCCGGCCGTTGCGGTTGGCCATCCGGAACGCCGCGTACCCGGTGCCGGCCCCGGCGCCCTGCGCGTCGACAGTGCCGATCGTGGCGTTGATCGTGTCGTTGAGCAGCAGGCCGGAGTCCCGGGTGTTGCGCGCCGTGACCGTGCCGATCGTCAGACCGTCCACGCCGTACGTCTCCACCCCGTGGGTGCCGGTCCCGGAGACGTACACGTTGTCGATGCGGATGTTGCGTACCTTGACCGCTCGATCTCCACCGTGGTTGTCGATTCGTACGCCCAGACCCGCGGAGAGCCGCATGTCGATCTGCCCGAGGGTCAGGTTGTTCACGTTGCGCATGAAGATCCCGTACAACGGCGATCCGGTCAGCGTGAGGTTCTGCACCTCGACGTCAGTGGTTCCCCGCGAGTACACCGGCGCCTGGTCACCCGAGCCGGACCCGGTCACGTTTATCGTGCCGCAGACGGCCAGGGTCGTGTACGACGGCAGCGACAACCGCGAGCCCGCGCTCGTCGAGCCGGAGCCGCGAACGACCACCCGCTGCTTCGACGTACGCCCCGCCGAGAGCGAGTTGACCGCCGCCTGCATCGCCGACAGCATGTCCGAACCCGAGTAGACCGTCGACGAACCATTGCGGGCCGTCCAGGTGCTCCCGCTCAGGACGGCCTCGGCGTTCGTCGACCCGCTGCCACAGCCGGTGGCCGGTGGCGTGCTGCCACCTCCTACCGCAACCAGCTGCCACTGCTGGTTCGTCCCGTTGAGGTCGGCGTACTGACTGATCCGGCCGCCGTCGGCAGTGGACCGCTCCCAGACCTCAAGTGCCTTCGCGGAGTGGCGGTTGATCAACCGGACGTAGCCACCGTCGGAGTCGAGAACCTGGAACTGCTGGTTGGTGCCGTTGACATCCGACCACTGGCGGAACTCGGCGCCGTCGGCGGTGTTCCACTCCCAGAGGTCGACCACCTTGCCGCTGTGCCGGGCCTTCAGCCGGTAGTAGTCGCTGCCGGAGGAGACGAACTGGAACTGCTGCCACGCGCCGTCGTTACGGGACCACTGCTGGATCACCGCGCCGTCCGCCGTCGAGGTGTCCCTGACGTCGAGGACCTTGCCGCTGTTCCGGTTGACCAGAACGTAGTAGGCGGTGGTGTCGATGGTCGCCGCCGCTGCCGGCGGTGCGCTGACCAGCACGGTACCGGCCGCGCCGACCAGCGCGGTGATCATGGCGAGCACCAGGCCGGTACGCCGGCCGCGACGGATCGACCCGCCGCCGAACGGTCTTCTCGTGATGGTGAAGGGCATCGCTCCTCCTGGCTGGATGGGCTGCGGGCGAGCCTGGACGGCTGTCGACGACCGCGGGCACCTCGACCTGTGGGCGGCTATTCCAGGTGGAAGGTGGCCGAGGCGCGCTCGGCGCTCGAACTGACCGCCTCGATGTAGAGCAGTCCGTCGCGGTGGCGCACATGGCGGCCCGGGAAGTTCTGCGACTCCAGGGATATCCCGGCGCTGTCGGTGAGGCCGGCCTGGCGGCGGAAGCTCGCGTCGCCGCCGAACAGCGCCGAGCCGTCGTTCTTTTCCACGTACAGCGCGTAGCCCCGGTGGCGTAGGTAGTAGCCGGGGAAGTTGGTCGACTCCAGCGACACCGATCCGCCGCCGGCGAGGCCGGTGACGATGCGGAACTGGGAGTCGGCCAGGTTGGTCACGTTCGGTTCGATCCGGGCCCGGTAGTCGTAGTGCCGGATGTAGCTGCTGGCCTGGTCATGTGAGCGCAGCCGCACCGGTGTGGCCCCGTCGGGCACCGGGATGCCGAAGTTCGGGGTGCCGTCGGCGTTCCAGTACACCTTCTGCAGCCGGGTGCGTCGGTTCGGGTCGTTGAGCGGGTCGCCGGTGATGTCGCGGTAGTTCCGGTCGTGGTAGACGAGGATGTCGCTCTGCCCGTCCTCGGAGACGGTGAACGAGTTGTGGCCGGGGCCGTACTGGCTGGTGGCCGCGTTGCTGGCGAACACCGGGCTGGGACTCTTGCTCCAGGAGGCGGCGTCGAGCAGGTTCGCGGTGGCGGAGGCGCTCAGCATCCCGAGGCAGTAGTTGGCGTCCGTGGCGCTGGCCGAGTAGGTCAGGAAGATCCGGCCGTTGCGTTGGATCACCGCCGGTCCCTCAGCCACCCGGTAGCCGCGGGTCTCCCAGTCGTAGGTCGGTACGACCAGCCGGGTCACCGTGCCCGTGATCTGCCACGGGTTGGCACCCATCCGGGCGAGGTAGACGTTGGAGTTGTTTCCCATCGCCGGCTCCTGCTGTGCCCAGGTCAGATAGCGCACCCCGTTGGCGACGAAGGTTGAGGCGTCCAGGCTGAAGGTGTCCCAGGGTGTCGTGATCCGGCCGCGTTCCGTCCACGAACCGGTCAGCGGGTTGGCGCTGGCGTTCTCCAGCACGTACATCCGGATTCGCCACACGTCGTCGGTGCGGCCCGCGGCGAAGTAGACGTACCACCGGTTGTTGATGAAATGGATCTCCGGTGCCCAGATGTGGGCGCCCATCTCTCCGCTGGTGTGGCGGCTCCAGATCGTCGTCTCCGCCGCCGTTGCCAACCCCTGCAGGGTGGTCGCCCGGCGCAGCACGATCCGGTCGTACTGCGGCACCGTCGCGGTCATGTAGTAGTAGCCGTCGGTGTGCCGGAAGATGTGCGGGTCGGCCCGCTGGTTCACCAGCGGGTTGGTGTAGTTGACGGCCGGTGCGGCCTGCGCCGGCCCGGCCACGGGCAGGCCGGCCGACACGGCGAGGAACACCAGCACCGCGGCCAGCACCGACCGGGGTCGCCGGGAGCCAGCACGGGCGGCAGGGCCCCGGCGGACGGCCCGGTGGGCGATCGGGTCGGTTCGAGGGGATGGCAGCGGCATCTGTCCTCCGCGGGATTGGGAACGGCCATTGACCAGCACCGGTAGCACTGCGGCGACGCCGTAGCCGATCCGGTCGACGTCGCGCGGCGACGTCGGGCAGGGCCGGGGGAGAGGCGCGAAGGGCTGGGAATGTGACGGTGGCGTTGCAACCAGGTGGCGGAGTTCATGTTGGCGTTAACATCGATACATGTCAAGGCGTGCTTGCCGCCGAGCTGGCCGGAACAGCGGGCATCACGCACCTGGGGGTAGGGTCCTCGACGTGCTCCGACGGTGGGTTCTGGCGATTCTGATGGCGGCGTTCGGCGTGGTGGTGGCGGTGACGCAACTGGCCGCCGGTCTGCCCGTCGTCGGCGGCGTCGAGTTGTTGGTCTTCCTGGTGTTGGCGCTACTGCTGTCGCCGTGGGCGTTTCCCCGCTCGATGGGCACCGCCGAGGCGCAACGGGCCAGCGCTGTGGACGGCCGGCCGATCGTCTACTGGCGTCCCGGCTGTCACTACTGCCTGCGGCTGCGGTTTTCCCTCGGCCGGCTCGCCCGGCGGGCGCACTGGGTGGACATCTGGCGTGACCCGGCCGCTGCCGCCGCCGTCCGGGCGGTTGCCGGCGGCAACGAGACGGTGCCGACCGTCGTGCTCGGCGAGCGGGCTGTGGTCAACCCCGACCGGGCCTGGTTCCGCGAGCAGCTTCGCGCGTCCTGAGGACGGGCCGCGGACGTCTTCATTCCACCGGGTCACCGGCGCGATACACGGCGAGCGGGCGGCGCAGCACCGTGATGTCGCTCGTCGGATCGCCGTCCACGATCAGCAGATCGGCGTCGAAACCCGGGTGGACGCGACCCTTGCGTCGCCCCAGGCCACACACCTCGGCGCCGACCGACGTTGCCGCCGTGAGGGCGGCGGTGGCGGGAATGCCGCAGGCCACGTACTCGACGAGGGTCTCGGGCAGGATCCCGTGCGGCTTCGCGGGGCCGAGGCCCGCGTCCGAACCGGCCACCAGGCGGACCCCGGCCCGGTGCAGAGTGGCGACGCCGTCCCGCAGCGCGGCCTCGCTGAGCCCGGCCCGCGCCGCCATCGCCACCACCTCGGGTGGCGTGACCACGGCCGGGTCGGTGCCGAGCGTGGCGCAGACCGCCACCCCGGACGTGGCCAGTCGGTCCGCGAGCTCAGCGGGGACACGGGCGCCGGCCGCGGTGACGCAGGTGCAGTGTTCGATGCCGTCCACACCGACGCGCAGCGCCTGCTCGACAGCGCTGAGCGCGTGCGCGTGCGCGGTCACCGGCAGGCCCAGATCATGGGCCTGCGTCAGCATGACGGTCAGTTCCTCTTCGGTGAACTGCGGCCTCGTGGTGTCGGTGCCAGGGGTGAACACCCCACCGCTGGCCATGACCTTCACCAGGTCGGCGCCGGCCGCCGCCCGCAGGCGTACGGCCTCGCGGGCCCCGTCGACACCGCTCGCCTCGCCCCCCAACGACCAGCAGTGCCCACCGACGCTGGTGAGCGGTGCGCCAGACCCCACCACCGTCAGAAGGTCGTCACGCAACCCCCGACCCCGCCAGCGGAGCACCGCGTCGCGTCGGTCACCCAGGTCCCGGACCGTCGTGACGCCGGCCGCCAGGTGCGTACGCAGTGACACCTCGACGACCCCGTCGAGGTCCGACTCGGGACGCTCCGCGAGTTGGCCGAGCGCGTCAGGCCCGGCGTCGGCGCACAGGTGCACATGCGCGTCGACCAAACCGGGCAGCAGCGTGCCGTTCGGCTCCTCGCGTACCGGCCAGCCTTCCGGCGCCTCGGCGCCACCCCGGTGCACCTCGGCGATGCGCCCCCCGTCGAGCAGGACCAGCACCCCGCCGTCCACGAGCCGTTCGCCGTCGAACATCCGGCCCACCCGGACGGCACGCGTCGTCATCGTCATCCCAGCCCACCCCGCTCGGCCACGACTGCCACCACCGACCGCCGCTGCCGGCCACCGGTCATGGCCTGACCATCGCACCACCGCACGGTGCACAGCCTCCCCCGGCAGAGCGATATCTCTTCCCCCTGCGGGGTCAGCGGCCTGCTGGGCACATTCCTGAGGTCGGCGCCTGCGAGGGGTGAGTCGGGACATCACCCGTCGCGGTGGCGTTTTCGGCAACCTTCCCGGGGGATACCGACGCCGCCCAACTTCTTGCGCGAAAAGGGGCGACGACAGGAGGACGGTCATGGCGTTGGCCAACCCGGCACCCGACTACTTCGAGCCCGAGGACGGCATGTTCCTCGCAACGTTGCTGATCGTGCGCGATCTGGCGCGGTCCCGGGAGTACTACGAGCGGGTGTTCGGGGCGACCTGCGTCCACGAGAGCAACCCGCTGATCATGAAGTTCTTCAACAGCTACATCATCATCAATGTCGAGGGCGGTCCGACTGACGACAAGCCGACGGTGCAGGCCAAGGCGCCAGCCGACTCCAACACCCTGAGCTGCGCGATGAACGTCCGGGTCCGGGACATTCGGAAACTTTACGAGGAGTGGAAGTCCCGGGGCGCGGAGTTCCTCACCGAGCCGAAGGACCACGGAAAGGAGATCCGCTGCTACCTGCGCGACCCGGACGGCTACCTGGTCGAGGTGGGGCAGGGTCTCTGACCGTCGGGCCGGCCGGGCAACCGCGCTGATGCCGACACGTCGAACCACGAGGACCTGGCCAGCGACACCGCGGATCGGAGGTACGTCCCGGTCGACACCGGCACCGGGGTGGCGGAGGAACTCAGGTGCGGGCGTCCGTCGATCAAGCGGCGGGCTACCCTGACCTGCGGTGTCTCGAAGCCCCGTGACCAGAGGAGTCGATGCGGAGATGACGGCAGGACGACCCATGCCGACCCAGGACGATGTGCTCGGATACTTCGACACGCTGTCGAACTGGGGGCGGTGGGGCGACGACGACGAGCGCGGAACCCTGAACCACATCACGGACGACGTCCGGCTCGCGGCGGCGCGGGCCGTGCGGCACGGCAAGAGCGTGTCCTGCGCCTGGGAGGTTGCCGCACCGGCAGACATGGAGCGGTCGACGACGACGTGCCCGTGCACCGCCGACATGCCGGGTGCCGAGAACATGCCGCCCGCCTTCCACGCCGACCGGCGTTGGGGCTTCTCGTCCGAGCGGCTTGGCATCTCGTTCCACGGCAACACCCTCACCCACCTGGACTCGCCGTGCCACATCTTCTGGGACGGCACAATGTACAACGGGCGGTCGCACTCGCTTGTCGACGCCGAAACGGGCTCGGCGTGGGCGGCCGTCACGGCGGCTGCGAACGGGATCGTCACGCGTGGTGTCCTGCTGGACGTCGCGGCGGCCCGCGGTGTGCCGTGGCTGGAGCCGGGGGATGGCGTGCACCCCGACGATCTTGACGAGGCCGAGCGCCGTCAGGGTGTGCAGGTGCGACCCGGTGATGCGGTGCTCCTGCGGACCGGTCATGGCCGCTTCCGGCACGAGAACGGTGCGGCCAGCGGTTTCACCCAGGCCGGCTGGCACGCGTCATGCCTGCCGTGGCTGCATGAACGGGGGGTGGCGTTGATCGGCGCTGACACCCCCCAGGACGTTCAGCCGTCGGGGTACGACGACGTGTTGATGCCGGTCCACGCCGTGAGTCTCGTCGCGATGGGTCTGTGGATGCTCGACAACTGTGACCTGGAGGCGTGCGCGACGACGGCTGCCGAACTCGGCCAGTTCGACTTTCACCTCGCGGTCGCACCGGTTCGCTTCGCCGGCACGTCCGGCAGCCCGGTCAACCCGATCGCCACGTTCTGACCGGGGCGGCGTGAAGCACACACACGGGTAGGCGGACTTCATGCCGCTGAGCGTGCATCAGGAGATCTGATCGGGTCCGTCGCGGGGTGGCTGCGGCGGTGGCGAGCGCGTACCAGATGGTGCAGCACCGTCAGGGGAACCACGCCGGCCGGGTACCAGGCCAGGTCGACGGGATCGAACTGCACACCCAGCGCCAGCCTCGCAGCCACGCTCCGCACCGACAGTTCGGCTGGCACCCCGGTCAACTGCGCGAGTTCCACTACCCAGCAGAAGGCGATGGCGGCGATCCCGGCCGGTACCGGCGCCATCCGCGGCCACAGGAACAGCACCATCGCCCAGACCATCGACGCGTACAGCGCGGTGCCGGAGTATTGCCGAAGCGTGCCGTCGTCGACGGCGCGGATCAGCAGGGCGAGGCCCAAAAACAGCAGCGCCGCCACCGGCATGAGCATCCGCACCGTACGGGCCCTGATCGGGGTTCTCGCCGTGGTAGCCACCACACCCACGGTACCGGCCCGCGCGGTTCGGGTCGGCCGTGGTTCGGCGCTGGCCAGCTGGTCCGCGGTGGGCCGGAAACGGGCCGCGTCGTGACCGAGCGTCGGGCGGCCGCCGGGCACCAGCGCGAACCGCAGCAGCATTGTCGGAGAGGTTTTCCAGTGCGCAAAGGTGAGATCGGCGTACGACACCGCGCAAGGGCAGGACCGGACGCCGGAGTTCTCACAGGTGTTGTTCCCGTCTTCGAGCCATTGCTGCCCGGCGGCCGTAGTCGGTGGCCACGGCGATGACGAGCGGGCCCCACGCGAGCAGCGGCGCGTAGTAACGGAACACCTCCCAGCCGGGAGGCTGGTGCACCGGTTGGTCGTCGCCGATGCCTACCCAGCCGCTCTGCACAAGGTGGAACCTCTGGTTCAGGAGGAAGTACACGCAGATGGCGACGAGTGACCAGCCGCCGACCAGCGCGACGCGCACGACCGGACGCGCCGGGACGCGACGGCCCCCGATGCGGGGTACCCAGTGCGGAACCCGCTGCCCCCACCGGTGCACCAGCCCGAGTGTCAACAGCGCCAGTCCCATCGACAGGGCGGACAGGAAGATCATGTACCACGGTGTGGCGGCATCGTCGGTGAACACCAGCGACAGGCGCCAGAGTGCCGACGGCAGGACGCAGAGCGGTACGGCGTAGGCGGCCCAGATCGCCCAGGGCGGCGGCGCGGTGGTCGAGACGTGGGCGGAGTCAGTGGGGCTCATGGACGCTCCGATCCTGGGAGGCCGGTCACGGCGGTGTTGGCCGAGGTGGCGAGGGCATAGCCGGCGGTGGTGACGGCCAACGACACTCCCCAGCCGAGGAACACCAGCAGCGTGGCGGTGACCGCCCAGCCGTCCCATACGTCGGACCAGCGGGTGTCACCCGTGAGCAGTTCGCCGACGAGCACTGCGATGCTCAGCACGCCGTAGGTGACAAGCGTGAGCGCCACCACGCCGGCCGGGATCACGGCCAGCTGGCGGGGAACCTTTCGGCCGTGTAGTCCCGGCACCCAGCGCGGAAACTGCTGCCCCCACCGCTGCACCAGCCCGAGAACGAGCAGGCCCGCGAGCGGCGGGACGAGTGTGATCGCGACGCCGGTCGCCGTGGAGATGTTCCGCTCGATGTCGTTGAGTTCCCGCTCGGAGATGCCGACCGGAACGCCGAGCAGCCACAGCGCGTGGGGCACGGCCCAGCCGACCACGGGCAGTGCGACGGCGACGTACGCCCAGCGCCGCGTCCACAGCGGCACCGGTCGGTAGCTGACGGCGGCCGGTCCGCGCCGGGGTCCGGATGCGTTCGCCAGCCCGGCGAACAGGGCGCCGCCGGTTACCAGCACGAGGCGGGCTCCGAGGTCACGCCAGTCCGAGGGTCGCCCGGCCAGGGCCGCCGGGATCTCGAAGACCAGGTGCAGCGGGAACGCGACCACCAGGAGCAGCGCGGCCGCAGCCCCGCTACCGATGGTCGCCCAGCTGCCGGGAAACCGGAGCGTGCACCCGAGCGCCACCGCGAGGGCGACACCGACTCCCACCGCTCCCCACCCCGACCAGAACGGCAACGCCACGACCTGGTCCGCGCCGCACCCGCCCGCCGGATCGACCAGGTCGGTGCGATCGCAGGCGGTGTATCCCCACCGACCACCCGCGATCCAGTACAGCCGCTGAGCCACCGCGGCGACGACGAACACGGCGCACGCCAGCGCCCACGCTCTGGTACGGCTCGGTATCTCGACGACAGCCATGGCCCAACGATCGCTGGCTGCGGGCCGACGGTCCTCCCCGACGAAAGGGGAAGCGCTCCCTCCGCAGGGGGACCTGCCGACCGGGCTACGGACGCGGCGGCGGGGGATCGGCGACCGTCGCCTCAAGGAATGCTCAAATTCGATCGACGTGAACCGCTGCGGCCGTAAACGCACATACGCTCACCGGACCCGGCCCGCCGGCAATCACCCGTCGTAAGCAGAAGGAGGGGGAATGCGGCGTAATCAACGACGCATCGCGCTTCTCGCACTGTCCACCCTGGTGAGCAGCGTCCTCGTGACGACCGGCCCTGCGGGCGCGGAGCCCACCGGGTCGGCAGCCGCCGCCAGCCGATCCCAACCTGCGGAACCTGACCCGGTACGCCTGGTACACCTCAGGCTGACCGGCGCCGACATGCTGGACAAGGTGGCCGCGGCCGGTTTCGACCTCGAACACGGCCTCCGGCGCGTGCCGAACGGCATCGAGGGCGAGGCGGTGGTGACCGCCGAGCAGGTCAGCGAACTCACGGCGATGGGCGTCGAGGTGCTCGGCGACGACGCGGGCTTCGCCTGGAGTGACGAGGCCGACGGCGGCATCGGCGCGGCCAGCGCTCGGGCGGTCCAGCCGGCGAGCCACGAGGCGACGGTACGCGTCGTCCGCGCCGACTGGTTCACCACAAAGGGGCAGGGCTTCCTCTACGTCGAGGCGCGGACCACCGAGGGGCAACAGGCGGATCCGATCGTCGGGTTGCAGCTGGAGAACGACTCGGGCCGGGGCACGCCGTTCGGCTTTGCCCGGACGATGAGCCGGTTCGTCGACTCCGGGCAGTACATGTTCCACCGGAACCTGTTCAAGCTCGACGTACGCCCGAACAAGATCCAGGTGACGAGCTCCACCGGTGGCGTCGCGACCGGCGTCGTCTCCAACTGGTTGGAGGACGCGCCGTCGCCGCTGACGGCGAACCCGTCCTACAAGTCGGACTTCGTGGACGGCTACCGGCACCCGCAGCAGCTCTACAGCCGCGCCAAGGAGATCGCCCGCCAGTACCCGGACATCGCCGAGATCGTCTACCTGCCGAACCAGACGAACGGATACCAGCGCAAGGCGCAGGCCCAGATTGGCGGTACGGGTCAGGCGGCGGTCGTGGTCACCTCGGCGGCGTGGGGCCACCAGGGTGGCAACGACGTCACTGTGGACTTCGTGGGCCGGCCCGAACCGGACCTACCGCTCGCGGTGGAGGTCACGGGCAAGGCGGTCCGTGTCCTGCTCGCCACTGACGCGTCAGGCGCGCCGGCGAGCACGGCCGCCGAGGTGGCCGAGGCGCTGCGGACCCGCTCCGCGGGGCTCATCGACCGGGCGCACCCGTACCGCACCAACCAGGGCACCGGAATCGTCGCGCCGACGGCTGGGCCGGTCGCGCTGACCGATTTCCTCGACCAGAAGCGGGTCGGCGCGCCGGCGGGGGAGGTGCCGCGAGGCCCGGTGACGATCCCGGTCCTGCGGATCGGCAAGCACCGTGACGGGAAGAAGCCCGGTGTCCTCATCCAGGCGCAGGACCACGCCCGGGAGTGGGTGCCGGCGACGACGAGCCTGGAGTCTGCCGAACGTCTGGTGCACAACTACCGGTCCGACCGGGAGACGAAGAAGATCGTCGAGAACACCGACGTCTTCTTCATCCTGTCGAACAACCCCGACGGGGCGAACTACAGCTTCTACAACTTCGCCTCCCAGCGACGGAACCTGACCAACCACTGCCCGGACGCGAACGCCGATCCGGGTCGGCGCAACTCCTGGGGCGTGGACCTGAACCGGAACTACCGGGTCGGGTCGGGTCACGACGGCTACGCGGGCGCGTCGACCAGTTGCGTCAGCGACACCTACCAGGGGCCGGAGGAGCTGTCCGAGCCCGAGTCGAAGAACATCATCTGGCTGGTCGAGAAGTACAAGAACATCAAGTTCATGATGTCGGTGCACTCCAACGGCGGTCAGCTCTTCTGGCAGCCCGGCGCCTACATCGCGGACGGCCGGATCACCACGCCCCGTCCACCCTTGGGTGACGAGGCGTTCTACTGGCAGTCCGCCGCCCGGATCCTGTCGCAGGTCAAGGCGCACCGGGAAACCGTCGTCACGCCGGAGAACGTCGGCGGCTCGTCCGACGTCCTCTACTCCTCGGCGGGCAACGTGCGGGAGGACCTGTACCACACCTACGGGATCTACGCGTTCGGCTGGGAGGTTGGCGGCTCCGTCTACAACCCGGCCACCGGTGACTGGCAGGGCGGTTCGTTCCAACCGGAGTGGGAGGGGAATCCGCAGCTCGTCAGCGGCCACGCCGAGACGATGGAGTACGCCAACGGGATCATGGAGATGTTCCGGGTCGCGGCGGACTGGGGCAGGGACAACAAGAACCCGACGTCCCAGCTGGTCCCCGGGGCGGGGCGCTACTCCGAACCCGTCGACGTGCACTTCGAGACGAGCGAGCCGGCCACCATCTACTACACGACCGACGGCAGCCGGCCCACGCTCGAGTCGCCCCGCTACGCGGCTACCGAGTTCCGCGAGCCGGGGCAGGTGTTCCACGTGACCGAGACGACGACGTTCCGCTGGTTCTCGGTCGACAGCGCGGGCAACATCGAGAAGAACTACGACCCGACGAAGAACGACCGGCGCAACAACTACCGCAGCGCGACGATCAGGATCGACAAGAAGTAGCCCCACTGACAATCGTTGCCCCGTCGGTGCGGTCCACCCGCGCCGACGGGGCAACTGTCGTGTGCCGTCACCTCCTGCCCGGAGAGGTCGAGCCGGTCAGCCGCGTCGACCTGCCCACAACGGGCTGTCCACGTAGTGGTTGTCGTAACGGTCCTGGGTCTCGGCGACGTCCTGCCAGGTGGCTTCGCCCTGGTGCACCTTGTCGAGCAGTCGGTAGTAGTCGAACCGGGGCCTGCCGGGGGTGATGACGACGAGGAAGTCGGCGTCCTGGCCAACGGCGGGGGCGAAGGCGTGCGGGGTGTTCGGCGGGACGA
Organism: Micromonospora sp. NPDC005171; assembly: GCF_040608575.1. NCBI lineage: Bacteria > Bacillati > Actinomycetota > Actinomycetes > Micromonosporales > Micromonosporaceae > Micromonospora > Micromonospora sp. NPDC005171. The sequence continues at coordinate 83,107 of NZ_JBEXIM010000019.1, forward strand.
AGAGCATGTCTCCCCGGTGCAGGGTGTGCAGTTCGTCGTCGACGAGCATCTCCAGGGCGCCGTCGAGCACGAAGAACAGCTCACCGGAGTGGGTGTGCAGGTGCGGGGGCGCACCGTCGGTGCCGTGCTTGAGCAGGGTGCGGTTGCTGGTCAGAGTGCCGCCGGTGTGCTCGGGGTCGAGGAGCAGCGTGATCACGCTGGCCGGGTCGTTGTCGAGCACCTCGGCCTGGGCTGCGCGTACCAAAGTCATTGTCGGCTCCTTCGTCGCCTGTCGATTCCTAGACACTAGATATCCAGAATCAGTCGACGCCAGCGATCATGGTCTGTGTCACAAATTCTGGACAGGTAGAGTCCAGGATTATGCGGATGAGTCAGGGCGTCGAATGGGCCCTCCACACATGCCTCAACCTGAGCTGGCTGGATGCCCCGGTGCCGACCGGCACCCTCGCGGCGTTCTACGAGCTGCCGCCGGCGTACCTGAACAAGCAGCTCCAGGCCCTGGCCCGGGCCGGGATCCTCACGTCGACCTCGGGGCCGCGCGGAGGCTTCCAACTGGCCCGGCCCCCGGCGGCGATCTCACTCCTGGACATCGTGGCCGCGATAGAGGGCCCGGAGGAGCTGTTCCAGTGCGACCAGATCCTCAACAAGGGGCCGGGCGAGCACGCGGGCGTCGACTATCGACAGTCCTGCGCGTTCGCCCAGGCCATGCGGGGTGCCGACCTGGCCTGGCGGCGGGAGTTGGCTGGCAAGACCGTCGACGACGTCCGGGCCGACGTCGAGCGCGGGCACCCCGAAGCGCCGGCCGACACCCGGGCCAGAATCGCGGAGCTGCGTTAGGACGTGATCCGGCTCGCGTTCAGCTGCCGTGCACCTCCAGCTCCCACAGCGAGTAGCCGTACGCGGGCAGCGCCCGCTGGGTGCCCTGGACGCGCAGGTAGCGGCCGGTGGCCGAGATGGCGATGTCGTCCACGCCGCCGTCGCCGGTGGTCGTGGTGTGCACCGTTGACCAGGTGACGTTGTCCGGGGAGACCTGGACCTGGTACGCCCGCGCGTACGCCGCCTCCCAGGTCAGCCGGACCCGGTCGAGGGTGCGGGACGCGCCGAGGTCCACCGCGATCCACTGCGGGTCGGCGTACGCGCTGCCCCACCGGGTGGTGGTGTTGCCGTCCACGGCGTTGCCCGCCACGTGGGTGCTGCCCGGCTCCACGCTGGACGTGGTGACCGGCCGACCCTGGGAGAGCAGGGTGCCGCCGGCCGCGGTGCCGTAGACGTTCAGGTCCCACAGCGAGTAGCCCCACTGGGTGGCGCGTTGCGTGCCGTACACCCGTAGGTAACGGCCGGTGCCGGTGACCGTGAGGTCGTCGACGCCGCCGTCGCCGGTGGTCGTGGTGTGCACCGTTGACCAGGTGACGTTGTCCGGCGACACCTGGACCTGGTACGCCCGCGCGTGGGCCGTCTCCCAGGCCAGCCGCACCCGGTTGATCGCGTACGTGGCCCCCAGGTCGACGGTGATCCACTGCGGGTCGGCGTACGCGCTGCCCCAGCGGGTGGTGGTGTTGCCGTCCACGGCGTTGCCCGCCGTGTGCGCGCTGCCCGGCTCGACGCTGGACGCGGTGACCGGCCGGCCCTGGGCGAGGTCGGTGGCGGGCGGCTCACTCGGGCCGTCGGTCTTGATCCGCACGTTGCGGTAGTTGATGTCCATTCCGGCGCCGTCGTTCTGCAACCCGATGTAGCCGTTGGCGATGGCCCGGCTGCTGACGTAATCGTTGATCTTGACGCCGTTGAGCCAGATCTCGACCCGCTGCCCGTGCACGCCGATCTCGTAGGTGTTCCAGGAGCCGGGCGGGTTGAGCGCCGCCGCGCGCGCTGCCTGATTGGGCGCCTGGAAGCTGTAGACGCTGCCTGTGGTGCGTGTCGGGTCACCGTCGGTGGCGTCGATCTGGATCTCGTGACCGGCGGCGACCGGGGCCCACGGGTCGCCCTGCGGATCGGGGAAGCCGATGAAGACCCCGCCGTTGTCGTCCCCCGGCATCATCCAGTCGACCTTGAGCGAGTAGTTGGCGAAGGTGCGCACCGGGTACCAGAGCAACCCCATGCCGCCATTCGAGGTGAGAGTGCCGTCGGTCAGTGTGAATCCGCCCGGCCCGGCCTGCCGCCACTGCCCGAGGCTGGCCTGGGTGCCGTCGAACAGCGGGGTGTAGCCGGGCTCCGGCCGGCAGTCGGCCGCCACCGACCCGGCCGCCACCTGGATGCCGCCGAGCAGCATCCGGGTGAAGGTCGGGTCGGTGTAGCTCTGCTCGGTGTGGCCGAGGCCGGTGTACCAGGAGCGTCCGCCGCCGTAGCTGTGGCACCAGGTGATCGGGTGGTCACCACCCATCGACCCGCCGGTGTACGACAATTCGTCGAGGCTGGCCAGCACCTTGACCGCCGAACGGGGGTTGGTCCGGTAGTTGTACCACTCGTCGGTGCGGGTCCAGGTCGATGGCAGGTGCGCGGTCGAGGCGTTGGCCCGGTCCTCGGCCCGCACGCTCGCCTGCTGGGTGGCCGGGTGCGAGGCGAAGTAGGCGCCGACCAGCCCGCCGTACCACTGCCAGTCGTACTCGGTGTCGGCGGCGGCGTGCACCCCGACGAAGCCACCGCCGGCGGCCACGTACGCCTCGAACGCGCCCTGCTGGCCGGCGTCGAGCACGTCGCCGGTGGTGCTGAGGAAGACCACCGCCTGGTACTGGGCGAGGTTGGCGGTGGTGAAGGTGGCCGCGTCCTCGGTGGCGGTGACGGTGAAGCCGTTCGCCGCGCCGAGTTGCTGGATGGCGGCGATGCCGTTCGGGATGGAGGAGTGCCGGAAGCCGGCGGTCTTGGAGAAGACCAGGACCTTGCTCAGCGCTGCGGCCTCGGCTGCGGTTGAGCCCTCGGGGGCCGCGGTCGCTGATCCAGCCGGTCCGACGGCGATGACACCACCGGCGAGCAGGACAGCGAGCGCGATTCGTAGCGGCGGCATCATCTTCATCGACACGATCTCCTCTGGATCGTCGTGCGGATGCGGTCTCGCACCCCGGAAAGTGCCCCGGTGTGCCCACGTCCGCCGAAACGAGGGCGATGTCGAGACGACGCGGAGCGGTGCCACCGTGCCGCGTCGACGGCATTCCGGTGAACATCGATCCACATCGTTGATGTGCAGTTAACCTCGGGCGTCTGTGAGGGTCAATCCCTCGGCAAGGGCCGGGTCGCCTCAGGAGCGGTGCGCTGCCACGTTGATGACGTTGCCGTCCGGGGCGCGGACGAAGAACCGGCGCACGCCCCACGGCTCGGTGGTCAGCGGGTGCACGATCTCGTAGCCGAGCCGCTGTGCCTCGGCATAGGCGGCGTCCACGTCGTCCACCTGGGCGCTGATGACCGAGTCCTCGGGCGCGGAGGCGTCGCCGGAGACGAGTTGCACGGCCACGTCGGGATCGGATGAGGTGTAGCGGGCCACCCAACCCAGGTTGAACGCCTCGGTGCTCAAACCGAGAAAGTCGGTGTAGAAGCCCTTCGCGGCGCTGACGTCAGCCACCGGAAGGTTGGGCAGAATGCGGACGACGCGCATGCGGACCTCCAGCTCAGGCGATTGGACTTTCCTGATTATCCGGACTATCGGCCAGGACAGGGGCCGGCCTGGTCGAGGCGGTCTTCTGGATCTGCACCGTCAGGAGTAGCCGGTCGGCCACGGTCCGGGTGACCCAGCGCGGCTGCCTTGCGCAGCAGCACTGAGGCTTCGCGCCGATTGGCGCAGCCCCGGGCGGCCAACTCCAGCTCGGCGCGCGCCTTCGCAAGCCGGCCGAGGCGGGTCAGCAGCTCACCGCGTACGGTCGGGACGAGGTGTGAGCCGGGGAGCCGGTTCGAGGCGATCAGCTCGTCCACGATGGCCAGGGCCGGCGCCGGGCCCGAGGCCATGGCGACGGCGACAGCCCGGTTGAGGTCGACCACCGGTGAGGGCGCGACCCGGCCGAGCGCCTGGTAGAGCCGGACGATCCGGGCCCAGTCGGTGGCCTCGATCGAGGGTGCCGACGCGTGAGTGGCCGCGATGGCCGCCTGCAGACCGTAGGGGCCCAGGCCGCGCTGCGAGGCCCTGGCCAGCGCGGCCAGCCCACGACTGATCGCCGAGAGGTCCCACAACCGGCGGTCCTGGTCCGCGAGGAGGATCGGGGTGCCGTCCGGGTCGGTCCGCGCCGGGAAGCGCGCGGCCGTCAGCTCGCACAGGGCGAGCAGGCCGTGCACCTCCGGCTCGTCCGGCTGTAGCGCGGCAAGTGTGCGGGCCAGCCGGATCGCCTCGTACGCCACGTCGGGGCGCAGCAGCCGATCGCCCGACGTGGCCGTCGACCCCTCGGTGAAGATCACGTAGAGGACGCTGAGCACGCCGCCCAGCCGCTCCCGGCGCTCCCTGGCCGGTGGCAGCTCGAACGGCACCCCGGCCGCCGCGATCGTCTTCTTGCCCCGGGTGATCCGGGCCTGCACGGTCGGCACGGGCACCAGGAACGCGCGGGCGATCTCCTCGCTGGACAGGCCGCCGACCACCCGCAGGGTCAGCGCCACCCGCGCCTCGCGGGAGACCACCGGATGGCAGCTGACGAACATCAGCGCCAGCACATCGTCGTCGATCCGGTCGGGGTCGATCTCCTCATCGAGCGCGGGTTCGGCCGCCAGCAGGGCGTACCGGTCCTGGAGGGCGGCCCGGCGGCGGATCGCGTCGATCGCCCGCCGCCGGGCCGTGGCCATCAACCAGCCGGCCGGATTGGCCGGGGAGGCACGCGGCCAGGACACCAGCGCCTCGGCCACCGCCTCCTGGGTGGCATCCTCGGCCAGCCCGAAATCGCCTGTGAACCGGGTCAGCGCGGCGACGATCCGCGCCGACTCGATCCGCCAGACGGCCTCGACGTCGGCCGTACCCATCAGACCTGGCCGTTGCTCTCGCCGCCCTGCGGGACCTCGTCGGCCTCGGCCACCCGCCGAACCTCGATCTTGGAACCACGCACCGCCGGGATCCGTTTGGCCCACTCGACCGCCTCCTGTTTCGTGGCGACGTCGAGCAGGAAGTAACCCCCGAACAACTCCCTGGTCTCGCCGTACGGACCGTCCGTGACCACCGATGTCTCGCCGCCGAAGTCGACCACGACGCCCTGGCGCGGATCGTCCAGACCTTCGGCGGCGACGAGAACCTCGGCCTTCATCATGTCCTCGATGAACCGACCGGTCGCGGCCATCGCCTCATCGATCGAGGCCATCATGGCCGCGTTCGTCTCGTCGGTGCCGCGCATGATCAACATGTACCTCGACATCGTGTTCTCCTCATCCGACGGGGCCGCCTCCCGACCCTCGCACGCACTCGTCGAACGAGCGGCCCGCGAATCGACATCGCCGGAGGATTCTCTCGCCGCGACGCAACCGATTCCCCGAACCGCGCCTCCGCCCGTCAGGCCGCGTCAGACGGCGACGATTCATGACCGGTTTCTCGGCTGGGCGAGGAACCGCAGGTACTCCGTCCGGTCGAACGGGTTGCCATCGGTGCGGGGCCGGCTCGGCGGGTCGCCGGACATCGGACGGTCGCCGCCGGGTGCCGACGACCACAACGCCTCTCCGCTGGACAGGTCCGGTAGCCGCCGCTGCGCCTCCGGTTCGACCCGCACGGGCAGCAGCCCACCGATCCGCCAGCCGGACGCGATCTGGTCGGTGCCATCGATCCGGGCGCCGAGCCGGACCAGGTACGAGGTGACCGGGCCGAGCCGGTCGGTCGGCACCTCGGCCTCGAACCGGCGGCACGGCTCGAACACCCGGGTGCCCGCCTCGGCGAGCGCCTGCATGAGGACGTACGGGGCCAGGTCCCGGAAATGCCCCGCTGTGGTGATCGGTGACCAGTAGCCGCTGTGGGTGAGGGTGACCCGGATGTCGGTCACCGGCCAGCCGTGCCGTCCCTGGTCGAGCGCGGCCCGGGTGGCCGCCTCGATGGCCTTGTGGAACGACAGCGGCAGTGAGCCGAGTTCGACATCGAGCCGGTAGTCCACACCGGTGCCGGGCTCGACCCGGAAGCCGACAGTGCCGAAGAAACCGTGCCCGATGATCTCCAGTGCGGCGCCGACACCGGTCGGCCGCTCGACGTGCACGAGTCGACCCGGACCACACTCCGTCTCGATCCCGTACACCTCGGCCAGCGTGGCAGTCAGCACCTCGCGCTGCACCTCGCCGTAGAGCAGCACGCTCGTGCCGCCGTCCGGGGCGACCCGGGTCCGGAGGAACGGGTCGGCGTCCGCGATGTCCAGCAGAGCGGCGTGCAGCGCCAGCGTCCGCGCCGGGTCGCGGGGTCGGACCACCAACTCCAGGGTCGGCGCCGGAAAGTACGACCGCCCGTCGAGGCCGGCCGGGCTGCCGAGCTGGTCGCCGAGGCGTACCCCGGTCAGCCCGGTGACCCGGGCGATGTGCCCGGCGGTCAGCGCGGTCGGCCCGTGCGCCCGCCCGGGCGGCCCGGCCTGGTCGACGGCCGCGCCGACCAGGTCGAGCCGGGTGATCCGGCCGCGGGTCGCGGTGAACCGACCGTCCGGCTCCCGGCGGTACGCCACCACGCGCTGCCGCGTCCGGAACTGCCCGCCGTAGCCGCGCAGGTACGCCACCCGCTCGCCGGCGGCGTCGCGTTCGACGGCGAAGACCCTGGCGCGCGGCTCGGGCTCCGCCGACGGCGAGGTCGGCAGCAGGGCCGCGATGCTGTCCAGCAGCTCGGCTACGCCTGCGCCGGACAGCGCCGAGCCGAACAGCAGCGGGTGGACCTGGCCGGCGGTGGCCTGCGCACGTAGTGCCTCGTCCAGGTGGCTCGGGTCGGGTGGCAGGTCGTCGACCAGGGCGGCCAGCAACCGGTCGTCGTGCTCGGCGAGGGCCTCGGCGAGCCGGTTTGCGTCGCCGCCGGATCGCGGATCGTAGAGCCGGAAGGCCGCCCCGGAAGTGCCGGGCGCGTGAACCGTGCCCAGCGGGGCGACGGCCGGGGTCAGCAGCCGGCGCACGTCCGCGACCAGTTCGTCGGTGCGGGCGCCCACCCGGTCGATCTTGTTCACGAAGATCAGCGTGGGTAGCCGGAGCGACCGGAGAATTCGCATGATCCGCCGACTGTGCGGCTGGACCCCCTCGACGGCCGACAGCACCAGGATCGCCGCGTCGAGAACCCCGAGCGCGCGTTCGACCTCGGCCACGAAGTCGCTGTGTCCCGGGGTGTCGAGCAGGTTGACCTGGCGGTCACGGAGTGCGAACGAGGTGACCGCGCTGCGGATGGTGATGCCCCGGCGGCGTTCGATCTCGCCGGTGTCGGTCTGGGTGGTGCCCGCGTCGACGCTGCCGAGCTGGTCGATGACGCCGGTGCTGTGCAGCAGGCGCTCGGTCAGGCTGGTCTTACCGGCGTCGACATGGGCGAGAATGCCAAGATTGACGGTCTGCATGGGCTGACGGGTCCTCGAAAGTTCGCGTCCGGATGGGCGGGAAGGTGTCGAGGCCTCGCATCGCCGTGCTCCCGTCGGTTCGGTCCCGTCATGACGCCGGGCCGTTGGTGGCCCGGGTCGTCTTCGGGTCAGGCTGGCACAGTCGGGACCGGCAGTGCCATCGAATAAGACCCCGCCGGTCGTCACCTGCCTCCACCCGGCGTGCCGACGCTTGATTAGATAGCCATGTATCAATAGATTGAGGATGGGCGCCGCCGAGGCCCGGGGGACCGGGCCATCGGCGGCTGACAGGTCCACCCCGAGCCGGGCACTTCGGTCGTACGCACGACCGGTCGCTGTGGCGCACCGCCGCGCCGCATCCAGGGCACGTTGTCGCGCCGCGTCCGTCCCGGACGCGCCGCCGTGCCGCCTCCGCTCAGCTCGATGGCAGAAGGACCCTTCATGACGAATCTCCGCGCCCGCCGTACGTCGACCCTGGTGGTCGTCGCCGCGCTGGCCGCCGCCGCGACCACCACCGGAGCGGCAGTGCTCACCGGCCCGGCCGCAGCCGCCCAGGGCTGCCGGGTCGACTACACGCCCAACCAGTGGCCCGGCGGGTTCACCGCCACCGTCAAGGTCTCCCCGGGGGACACGGCCGTCTCCAGTTGGACCGTCACCTGGACGTACGCCGGGGACGAGCGGGTCACCAACGGCTGGAACGCCACGGTCAGCCAGTCCGGATCGACGGTGACCGCCCGCAACGCGTCGTACAACGGCAGCATCCCGGCCGGCGGCTCCACCGAGTTCGGGTTGCAGGGCAGCTACGGCTCCAGTAGTGCCGCGCCGACCGGGTTCAGCCTGAACGGCGTACCGTGCAACGGCGCAACGCCCCCACCGACGACGCCGCCGCCGACCACGCCCCCGCCGACGACGCCGCCACCGACGACGCCCCCGCCGACCACCCCGCCGCCCACCACCGAGCCGCCGGCCGGGTGTGCCGGCGCGGTGCTCTGCGACGGCTTCGAGAGCCAGACCGGGTCGACACCGTCCGGCGACTGGGCCGTGGTGAGTCCGGACTGTTCCGGCGCTGGTACCGCCACCATCGACACGGCCACCACGCACAGCGGCAGCCGGTCGGTCCGGATCAACGGCGCTGCCGGGTACTGCAACCACGTTTTCATCAGGTCCACGAAGAACCTCAGCAGCGTGGGCAGCGTCCGGTACGGCCGAATCTGGGTCCGGCACACCACCGCCCAGCCCACCGAACACACCACGATGATGGCGATGACCGATGCTGCCGACGGCAACAAGGACCTGCGGTTGGGTGGCCAGAACGGCGCGTTGCAGTGGAACCGCGCCTCCGACGACGCGACCCTGCCCGAGCAGAGCCCGGCCGGGGTGGCGCAGAGCCTGCCGCTACCCACCAACCGGTGGACCTGTGTGGAGTTCATGGTGGACGGCGCGGCCGGTCAGCTGCGCACCTGGGTGGACGGGACCGCCATCGCCGGGCTGACCGCGGACGGCGCACCGACGCACGACATCGACGGCCAGTGGTACAACCGCACCTGGCGGCCGCAGCTCACCGACCTGAAGCTGGGCTGGGAGAGCTACGGCGGCGGAGCCGACACCCTCTGGTACGACGACGTCGCTGTGGGGTCCAGCCGGATCGGCTGCTGACGTCGAGGTCGTGGGCGGCGACCGTCAGCGACGCCTACATCGTTGACGAATGCGTCGAGGGTGTGACCCGGAACCTGGGTCACACCCTCGACCGCGTCGGCGACCGCGACCGCGACGACGAGCCGCTCGTACCACTGTGGGCATGCCCTGGCCGGCAGGAGGTTTCCGAGATCACGCCCGGGGGCATCCCGGCGGATGAAGGGCAGCTGCCCTCTACCCCTGATCGAGGAGAACACCATGTCGGCCCAGGCATTTCTCTACGTCATCGCCGTCATCCTGATCGTGCTCGCCGCCCTGCCGCTGCCCACGAGGGGTGTCTCGCTCGCGCTTCTGGGTGCCGCCTGCGCCCTGCTCGCGTACGCCTGGCCGGTGATCACCGCGTGACCCTTCCGTCGTCATAAATGCGGCCGGTGGCCGGCAGCCAGATCGCGAAAGTGCTGCCGGCGACCGGCCGTGAGTCTGTTGTCCTCACGGGGCCGGGGTGCGCCGTCGCTGGCGGTACGCGGCAGCCTTGGCGCGGTCTCCACAGCCGCGCATGCCGCACCAGCGCCGCCGGGCGCCGCGCGACCGGTCGACGAACGCTCGGGTGCAGTGCTCGTCGGCGCACCAGCGGAGGGCCAGACGGTCGTCGCTGGCGTGCAACTCCAGGCAGTCGCGTGCCAGGACGGCCAGGACGGCGGAAAGGTCGCCGTCGCGGTGCACTCCGTCGGCCTCAAGGCGCAGCGCGGGTAGCGGCTCCGCCGCGGCCGTATTGACCAGCTCACGGTCTGCGGTGGTCGCTTCGGTTCCGTTGATCAGGGCTTGGACCAGACGGAACATCGCCTCTCGGAGCGCCCTGGCGTGGCTCAGCCCGACGTCGTCCACAGCGGGCGGTTGGTCGACGATGCCGGCCTGGACGGCCCACTCGGCCACATCTCTCGGGGCGGTCAGCTGCTCGACATCGGCGTGGCCGCGCTCGGCGAGCGTGGGGAGGAAGTCCAGTACCGGCCGGTCGGCGGTGAACTCGAACCTCACGTCACCATATTGACCGGTGACGTGATGCGATGCAAGAGTGATGCGATGGCATCACCGGTTGAACAGGTGACGGACGTGGATCCCGGTGCCCGCCGGGACGGCCCTCGACTGACCCACTACCTGGCCGCGGCGCTGTTGGCGCGTACCGCCGACGAGGGCGCACGTGTCGCGCTGGTGATCCTCGCCCTGGACCGGACGGACAGCGCCGCCGTCGGCGGAACGTTGGTCGCCACCCTGCTCTTCCCCCACGTCGTGGCCGCGCCCCTGGTCGGTACGCTGGTGGACCGGTCGCGACGGCCGGCAGCCGTGCTGGCCGGCGCGATCGCCGTCTTCGCCGCCGCCCTCGCCGCCTCGGTCGCCCTGCTCGGTCAGGCGCCGCTGTGGCAGACCTGCCTGGTCCTCGCGACGGCGGGATGCTGCGGGCCTGCGCTGACCGGTGGGTTGACCAGCCGACTGGCCGCACTGGCCAGCCCCGGGCAGGAGGCTCGCGCCTTCGCACTGGACTCGTTGTCCTACAGCGTCGCCGGCATGCTCGGGCCGGCGACGGTGCGGCTTTTGGCGGCGGCGGCCAGTCCGGGCGCCGGCACCCTCACGCTCGCGGTGGCCGCCGGGCTCGGTGCCCTCGGCGTCGCATCCCTCCGCCTGGTCGCCTCCGCCACGGCGAAGCGGACACGAGCGGCCGGCCTGTTCGAGGGTGCCCGCGCGATCGCGCGGATCCCGGCCCTGCGAACGATCACCCTCACCACCAGCTTCGGCCAACTGGGCCTCGGCGGTCTGGCCGTCGTCGCCACCACCCTCGCTGCCGCTGCGCACGAACCCACCCGAGCGGGTCTGCTCCTCAGCGTGACCGCCGGTGGCGCGTTAGTGGGATCGCTGCTCTGGGCATGGCGCCCGCTGCCGGCGTCCCGCGCGCCCCGGGTGACGGTCTGGGCCATGGCCGCGGTCGGCGTACCGCTCGCGCTGGCCGCCGCTGTGCACTCCCTGGCACTGGCCGCGGCGCTGTTCGCGCTGTCGGGGCTCTGCACCGGGCCGTTCGCGGCGGCGCTGTTCCTGGCCCGGAATCAGCTGGCCGCCGAGGCGATCCGTACCCAGGTCTTCACCATCGGCGCCGGGTTGAAGGTGGCGGCCTCGGCGATCGGCGCCGGGCTCCTGGGCCTCGCCGCCCCCCTGTCGGCGAGCGCCCAACTGCTGCTGGTCGCCGCCTTCCCGATCGTCGCGGGGATCGCTGGCGGCCTGCTGCTGCAGCGCCGCCCGCGATCGGGCCTGAGTGGACACATCGACTCTTGCTGAGTTTCTTTCACAAGCGTAGGAAGAACACCACCACCGTCGGCCCCTGCATCGATCCGCCGTCCAGCGTCGAAGGAGATGCGTGTGACCACCTCCAGAGGGCTCCGTCTCGCCGTGTCCGTGCTGGTGACAGCGGGTGCCGTCCTGCTCGGCACGGCGGCCCCTGCGGCACCGCCAAGGACTCCCGCACCAACCGCGCACCCGTCCTGCGACCCGATCGACCCGGCCGCCTGCCTACTGCCCTTCCCGAACGACTACTTCACAGTGCCGGACCGGAGCAGCCCCACCGGCAAACGGGTGCGCTTCGCCGCCGCCGCGATGCCCGCCAACGTGCACGGAACCCCGATCGACCCGACGGAGTGGAACCGGCAGGACGGGTTCAGTCCGGGCTCGCCCATCCTGGTGCGGGTACCCGGCCTCGACGCCGCGGCGAGCGGGATCGCGCCGGTCACCGACATCGGCCGCTCGCTGGCGCCGGACGCGCCGATCGTGCTGCTCAACACCCGCACCGGTGAGCGCACGCCGTACTGGGCCGAGTTGGACGCGCACGCCGCCGGCCAGCCCGACCGTCAGCTGCTGATCATCCGGCCGGCGGTGGCGCTGGCCGAGGGCACCCGCTACGTCGTCGGGCTGCGCGGGCTGCGGAACGGCGACGGGGCGTCGATCCCGGCGCCGAAGGCGTTCACGGCGTACGTGACCGGCTCCGGCCTCCACCAGCGCGACGCTCGGGCGCCACAGCTGAGGCGGATCCTCAGCGAGCTGACTCGGATCGGCGTCCAGCGGCACAGCCTCTACCTGGCCTGGGACTTCACAGTGGCCAGCCGGCACGGGCTGACCGGGCGGATGGTGGCGGTCCGGGACGACGCGTTCACCGACCTCGGCCGGGCCGCGCCGTCGGTCACCGTCACCCAGGTGACCGACTATCCACCGGAGCAGGATCCGCTGATCGCCCGGCAGGTGAGCGGCACCATCGACGTACCGTCCTATCTGACCGGCGACGGCGGGCCCGGCTCCCGGCTGCACTACGGGCCGGCCGGGGGCGCCGGGACGCCGCCCACGCCGGACGCCCTGCCCACGCCGTCCGGCAAGACGGTGGCGGCGGACTTCGTCTGCAACATCCCGCGCAGCGCCTCGGCTGCGAGGCCCGCGCACCTCTCGCTCTACGGCCACGGCCTGCTCGGCCGACCGACCGAAATCAACGCCGGCAACGTCAAGACGATGTCGAACACCCACAACTTCACCTTCTGCGCGACCAGCTGGATCGGCATGGCCGCCGCCGACGTCCCCCACGTGGCCGGCGCCTTCACCGACCTCAGTGCCTTCCCCGCGGTGGCGGACCGGTTGCAGCAGAGCTTCCTGAACTTCCTCTTCCTGGGTCGCGCGATGATCCACCCGGCCGGCCTCGCCGCCCACCCGGCGTTCCGGGACGCCACCGCCCGGCCGCTGATCGATCGCCGTGGCGGGTTGCACTACGACGGCAACAGCCAGGGCGGCATCAACGGAGGCGCGCTCACCGCCATCGCCCAGGACTGGACCCGGTCGGTGCTCGGCGTACCGGCGATGAACTACTCCACGCTGCTGCAACGCAGTGTGGACTTCGCACCGTTCCAGACCGTGCTGGACGGCTACTACCCGGACAAGGTCGACCAACAGCTGATCCTCGCGCTGTTGCAGATGTTGTGGGACCGGTCCGAAGCCAACGGGTACGCCCAGCACATGACCGACCGGCCGCTACCGCGCACCCCGGCGCACCAGGTGCTGATGCACGTGGCGTTCGGCGACCAGCAGGTCTCGCCCGCCGCGGCGGAGGTGCAGGCGCGCACCATCGGCGCGCGCCTGCACACCCCCGCGCTCGCCGGCGGCTGGTCACTGGACGTGCGGCCGTACTGGGGCATCACGCCGATCCGCCGCTACCCGTACACCGGCTCGGCGATGGTGATCTGGAACAGCGGCGCGGCCTACGCGCCACCGCCGACCAACCTCGCACCGGCCGGGCCGGAGTTCGGCGACGATCCGCACGAGTTCCCCCGCGCCCAGGCCGGCGCCCAGGAACAGAAGGCGGTCTTCCTGCTCACCGGCAGGGTCATCGATGTCTGCGCGCGGACACCCTGCCCGTGACGCGAGATTCGGGAGGAGGTGGGGCGCCGGCTGTGCCAGCGCCCCACCGGGAAACGTCGCGATCGTCGGGTCAGCAGCGCACTTCGGTCTCCTTCTGCGCCACGTCCGAGATGCCGCCGAGGGCCCGGGTGCACACCGACAGCGTGTTGGCGCCCAGGGACCAGACGTCCGGGCCGCTGGAACACTGCAGATCGCGCAGCGTGCTGCCGGTCACGATGGAGGTGCAGACCTGGTACGACCCGTGGCTGGCCCGATACTGCTGCCACACGTACGTGTAGGCGTAGTTCTTGCCGCAGCCCTTGTACTGCTTGACCGATGCCGCGGTCTGACCGCCGACAGTGACGTACGCGGTCGCGCCGATCTGCACCGAGCCGGCGCAGCGCGGGTTGGTCTCGGCGTGCGCGGGTCCGGCGAACGCCAGCGTCGCGGGCACAGCAAGACCAGCGGCCGCGAGGATGCGTACGCCACGTCGGGAAAGACTCTTCATCGGTGACCTCCTTCAATGCACCGGGGACCGTCACCCCCGGTGTCGTCGATGCACCACATTGATGGCGGCCGTGGCCCGTTCGGTAGCCTCTGACACGCTCTGACAACGCCTGACAACGTCGTCTGACATGGGGGAGTGATGAAGGACCAGCGTTCCGCCGCCCAGCCGATTCAGGACAGACAGGCCGCCGAGAGGTTCGCCGAACAGCTACGGACCTTGCGGACCAGCGTGGGCGACCCGTCGTTCCGGAAGATGGCCGGGCGCTCGGGCCGGATCTCGCACACCACGCTGCACGAGGCGGCCGCCGGAACCAGGTTCCCCTCCTGGGAAACGGTCCGGGAGTTCGTCCGGGCCTGCGAGGCGGACGAGGCCCAGTGGCGACGCCGATGGGAGGACGCACAGCGCCTCGGGTCGGTCCACCGCATCGCGGACGGTGATGTCGCGCCGGTCGACGCCGCTTCCCCGACCAGCGCCGAAGGCTCGACCACCGCCGGTGAACCGAAGCCTGGCACCAGGACCGAATCCGCGGAAACCCACGAGCCCGTGGTGTCCGGCGTGCCCGCGACGTCGCCGGAGGAGCAGGGCGGTCTGCGGGCCACCGGGTACCCGCAGACCGACGAGGAGCTGGTGGGTGCGCGGCGGCAGCGGCTGCCGTGGCTCGCCGCCGCTGCGGTGGTGCTGGTGGTGGCGATGGTCGCCGTCCTGGGCGTCATCGTCCGCGGCCGGTCGTCCCGGGACGACCCTGGCGCGGTGGCGGCGTCGTCCTCGCCGTCGCCGTCGGTGTCGCCGTCAGCGTCGGCGTCGGCGTTCTCGGACTCGCTGATCCCCGGCGACTCCAGCAAGTTCATCGCCGACGTCACCATCCCCGACGGCACGCAGGTGCGGGTGAACTCCCAGTTCGTCAAGGTGTGGGCCCTCAAGAACGTGGGCAAAATCGCCTGGCACAACCGTTTCCTCGCCCGGACCAACCCCACCGCCGACGCCGACGGTTGCCAGGTGCCGGACCGGGTGGCGATCGGTGACACACCGCCCGACGAGCAGGTGATGATCAGCGTTCAGGTCACCGCGCCGAGCCGCCCCGGGAAATGCTGGGTCAGTTGGAAGATGGTCGACGAGAACGGGCAGGAGTTCTTTCCCACCCGCCGGCCGGTGTACTTCATGGTCACCGTCACCGCCTGAGCGCGGCTTCCGGTCGCCCGGACCGGTGTCAGAGTGCGAACGCGCAAAGCTGACAACACCACATCCACCGAGGTCGCTGCCGTCCTGACGGATCTGACAGCAAGCAGGGGTACCGAACAGCACGTCGATTCTCGCACTGTGATGTCCGTTCCGAACGACTCACCAATTGCGAGGAGGATCGACAGTGCGCCGTCCCTGGTTATCCGTCGGGCTCGCCGCGCTCTGCGTGGCCGTCGGCGTCCCGGCCCACGCCTGGGCCGCGACATCCGGCGCCACAGCGCAGCGAACCGTCACCGCGGCCTCGTGGCCGGTCGTGGACATGGAGGCCACCGTCCTGGCCGCCCAGATCGACCCCCGCCGTGCCGACAACACACTGACCCCCGGCGCGAAGAACTCCGTACTCGCCGTCGAACAGGCGCTCCAGGCGAAGGGTCTGCTGAACGCGCAGTGGGTCGACGGCTACTTCGGCACCGTGACCGTCTCGGCGTACGCGGCGTACCAGCGCTCACTCGGCTACACCGGGCTGGCCGCGAACGGGCTGCCCGGCACGACGTCGCTGACGAAGCTCGGGCAGAACCGTTACACGGTCGGCAACACGATCGGACCGGGCGCGAAGGTGCAGCGTGACGGGTACGTCGTCAACGCCCGCACCCAGGCGATGCTGGCCGAGGCGCAGCGTCTGCTCGGCTACCCCCTGGTGCTCGACCAGGGGTCGTACAACCCCGGGGGCGACCCCACCTCGGCCGGTACGCACGACGGCGGGGGTGTGGTGGACATCGCGGTCACCGGCATGACCGCCGCCAGGCGCACCGCCGTCGCCCGGGCCCTGCGTCAGGTCGGCTTCGCCGCCTGGGTCCGCAACCCGAATCAGGGCGACTGGCCGTGGCACATCCACGCCGCCGCGATCAACGACACGGACCTGTCCAGCCAGGCGCAGCACCAGGTCGGCGACTACTACCTCGGCATGAACGGCCTGGCCAACCAGGGACCGGACGACGGCCCCCAGATCCCGATCAAGACCTGGGAGCAGTACCAGCGCGGGCAGTGACCCGCACCCCCTCACCGTTTCTGAAAGGACACCATGAACATCCGTAAGAGTCTCGCCGCCGTCGGCGTCGCGCTGGCCGCGACCACCTCGATCCTCAGCGTCGGATCGCCCGCGTCGGCGGCGGCCCGAGACGGGGTCTGCGACAGCGGCGAGTTCTGCTACTACTACAACAGCGACAACGCGGGATCGATCTCGGACTTCACCGGTTCGCTCGACGACTACGGCACCGAGCAGCCCTCGTGCTACGACTTCAAGGGCGCCGGCGCCGGCAAGGGCCTGTGCATCAAGAACGAGGCCGCCTCGGTCTGGAACCGCAGCACCAAGACCGTACGTGTCTACTACAACAGCGGCTACGCCGGTTCTTACCAGGACTTCGCGGCCGGCGCCAAGGGCAACCTCAACGCCACGCTGAAGAACAACAACGCCTCGCACCAGTTCTCGCCGTCGACGCGCACGAACCTGTCGTACGCCCTGTACCAGGCCAGCGGCGGCACGGTCACGTGCGGCTTCGACGGTTACACCACCACGCCCGGCCGGCACGAGGGCATCGACATCGCCCGCAGCGTCGGCTCGGACGTGCGCGCCCTGGTCTCCGGAACGGTCATCTACGTCGCGCAGGGCGCCACCGGCAGCGGCGGCCTGTCCACGATCTCCGTCTTCAACTCCTCGCTCAACAAGACGGTGATCTACCTGCACACCGCGCCGAGGTCCGGGGTGAGCGTGGGCGACGCCATCAGCAAGGGCGAGATCATCGCCGACGAGTCGTGGCACGGGGTGTCCTCCAGCTCGGGTGCGCACACCCACGTCGAGGTCCGGGCCGGCCGGCAGACCCACGCGGCCGTCAGCGTCGGCGACTCCACCCTGGACAACGCCGACCCGACCGCGTTCTGGAACTCCCAGGGCTACAACGAGAAGTAGGACACCGTGAATATCCGCAAGGGCCTCGCCGTCGTCGGCGCCGTCCTCGCCATGTCCACCTCCATCCTGAGTGTCGCCACGCCGGCAGCGGCGGCCACCCGGGACGGAACCTGCGACAGCGGCGAGTTCTGCTACTACTACAACAGCAACCAGGCCGGCTCGGTCTCCGACTTCACCGACTCCCTGGACGACTACGGTACGACCCAACCGACCTGCTACGACTTCAAGGGCGCGGGCAGCGGCAAGGGTCTGTGCGTGAAGAACAACGCCGCGTCGGTGTGGAACCGCACCGGCAAGACGGTGCGGGTCTACTTCAACAGCAACTTCGCCGGTGTTTACCAGGACTTCGCGGCTGGCGCAATGGCAAACCTCAACGCCACGCTGAAGAACAACAACGCCTCGCACGAACTGCTGAGCGGGCCGACGGGCTGTAGCACCGACGGCACCAACAGCAAGCTGCCGAGCACCATCCTCGTCTACCGGGTCAGTCTCGGGCGTGTCGATCGGGTCGACTTCAAGACGTACGTCAAGAACGTCCTCCCGAACGAGTGGATCACGAGCTGGCCGGCCGCCTCGCTGGACGCCGGTGCGATGGCCGTGAAGAGCTACGCCTGGTACTGGGCGCTGCACTCGACCCGGAAGACGTCCGGCGGCCAGTGCTACGACGTCCGGGACGACACGGGCGACCAGGTCTATCGGCCGTCGTCGGCACAGTCGTCGACGTCCGCAGCGGTGGACCGGACCTGGTCGGCCCGGATGACCCGCAGCGGCAACATCCTGCGGGCGCACTACTGCGCGACGACGACCGCCTGCGGTGGCTGGGTGGACGGGGACTGGCTGTCGCAGTACGGCTCGCGTGACCTCGCGAACCAGGGCAAGAACTACCAGGCGATTCTGCGCTACTACTACAGCGACATCGCGCTCTCCTGAAATCACGCACCAACCGCGCCGCCCGCCGCGATCGCGGCGGG
>NZ_JBEXIM010000020.1:0-96931 GCF_040608575.1 Micromonospora sp. NPDC005171
ACATCTACACCTTACGACTACCACTCTTTCCCTACCCGACGCACTTCCGATCTCCGGGCGCGGCGGGCCCCCGCCCCCACCCACCGCACCCGGCCCCAGGGTCCCCCGCCCCACCCCCAGAACGAAGACAGCTCAGCCAACGACGGAGAACAGCCGCCGCCGCGCCCCCAGCAACGCGACGGAAGCCAGCACCAGCCCGACCCCCATCGTGACCACCAGCGGGCTGGGATCACCCGGCAGCAGCCCGGCCACCGACCGCGACGCGGTGCCCAGGGCCAGGTAGAGACCGGCCCAGGCGGCCGCGCCGATCGTCGCGCAACCGAGAAATCGGCGGTACGACATCCGCAGCCCGCCGGCGGCCAGTGGCAGCAGCGCGTTGAAGACCGGCAGGAACGGCGCGACGACCATCATCCGGCCGCCGCCGCGGCGCAGGATGCCCTCCGCCGCTGTCCAGCGGGTCTCGCCGATCCAGCCGCCGATGCGGCTGTGGCGCAGCCGGTCGGAGTAGCGACGGCCGATCAGGAAGCTCAGCGACCAGCCGGCCAGGCAGCCGATCAGCACCGCGGTGAAGGTGGCCAGCCCGGTGCTCGGGCGACCGACGCCGACGGCGGCGAGGATCGCGACGTCGCCGGGGATGAGGACACCCAGCAGGGGTACGGCGTCGAAGAGCATGACGAGCCCGAGCGCACCCATCAGCAGTAGAACCGGTAGTTCTCCGATCTGGGCCAGCCATTGCGTCATGCGTCGACGCTATGGCCGACGCGCTACTTCGGACATCGGGTCGTAGCCCCCAGTGACCCCTGGTATCCGCCTCGGGGTCGCCCCTGAGTTGGGGGTCCCACCTCAGACGGGGCGCAGCACCTGCACGTGGCGTAGCGACGAGTCGACCGACGGTTCGGTGGTGGGCACCGGGTAGTCGGCCAGCACACTCATTCGGTCCGTCGGCAGGTGTCCGCGGCCGGGGTCGCCGACCAGCACGTCCGCGCCTGCGGCGGCGGCCCGCTGCAGGAAGGGCAGCATCCGGTCGGCCATCGCGCGGTCGTAGAAGACGTCCCCGGCGACCACCAGGTCCACCTTCGCCTCGGTGCTGTCGAGCAGGTCGTCCCCGGTGGCGTCGACGGCGACGTCGTTGGCCCGGGCGTTCAGGGTGACGGCGGCGACGGCGTACGGGTCGATGTCGTTGGCGATGACCTCCGCGGCGCCGGCGAGCGCGGCGGCGATGGCCACCAGCCCGGATCCGGTGGCGAGGTCGAGCACCCGGCGGCCGGCGGCCAGCTCCGGGTGGTCCAGGAGGTGGCGGGCCAGGGCCTGCCCTCCGGCCCAGGCGGATGCCCAGTACGGCGCCGGCAGCGCGTGACCGGCGGCGGCTTCCATCCGGGCCCACCAGACGATCGCGTCCTCGGCCAGGTGCAGCCGCACCTCGGGGACGAACGGGGTGGGCATCAACCGGAGCCGGTCCAGACCGGCGCCGGGCGCGTGGATCTCGCGTTCCAGCTCGGTCAGCGCGTCGGCTGCGGCATCCCTCATCGGCGCAAGCATGCCCCAGCGGCGGTTGGTCGGGGTGGGTTTTGCATGCCGCCGCGCAGAGTTCACCCGAGTTCAGTCAAAGACCTACGGCACTTCGGCCAGCGGATCGGGGTTTTGCCCGTTACTGTCGAACAGGTACGGGCGATCATCGGCCAGAGGCCGAGGGTCAGCCGCTTTGAACAGGGAGAGATGCATGGCAACCGGCACGGTTAAGTGGTTCAACTCGGAAAAGGGCTTCGGCTTCATCGAGCAGGACGGTGGAGGGCCGGACGTGTTCGTCCACTACTCCGCCATCGCTTCGAGCGGCTACCGGGAGCTCAACGAGGGCCAGAAGGTCGAGTTCGAGGTGACCCAGGGGCAGAAGGGTCCGCAGGCGGACAACGTCCGCCCGATGTAGCTCCGTGCCGGTGACGGCGGTCGGTTCTCCGGCCGCCGTCGCAGCGCACTCAAGACGCCGCCGGGGCGGCGGGCAGGTCCCGCCGCCTCCGGATTGGCCCGACCAAGAGGATCAACGGGGTGAGCGCCAGCCAGGCGGTCATCACGACGATTGCCGTCGCGACGCCGTAGCGGGCGCCTATCGCGCCGGCCAGCACGGCTGCCAGCGGGATCGTGCCGTAGTTGAGCAGATGCATGCTCACGGTCACCCGGCCCAGCAGGCGGTGCGGTGTGTACGTCTGCCGGAAGGCGCCCTTGACCACGTTGCCGATGGCCACCCCCAGGCCGATCAGCAGACCGCCGAGGGCCGGCCAGGCCAACCCCACGCCGGGCGCGGCGAGGGGAATGAGCAGCGCGGGCGGGCCGGTGAGCACCGCCGCGATCAGCAGGGCCCGTGCGGTGCCGCAGCGCCGGGCCACAGTGGTGGCGACGAGCGCTCCGACGATCCCGCCGGCGCTCATCACCCCGACGAGCCCGCCCACCAGGCCCGGCTCGAGACGCAGTTCACGCACCAGGAAGACCACCAGGACGGCCTGGTAGCCGGTCAGCCCGATGTTGCTGGCCGCGCCGAAGACCGTGAGCACCCGCAGGTACGGGTCCCGGATCACGAAGCGCAGCCCCTCGGTGATGTCCCGGCGCAGCGATCGGGACCGCTCCGAGCGGCGTATGCGAGGTTCGCGGGTGCGGATGCGCAGGAGGAACACCGCGGAGAGCAGGAACGTGAGCGCGTCCAGGAGCAGTGCGGCGACGGCGCCGGTGAGTTGGGCGATCAGACCGGCGAGCCCAGGGCCGACGACGTAGCTCACGGTCTGGGTCGCCTGGAGCCTGGCATTGCCCTCCGGTAGTTGCCCGGGTCGCAGCAGCACCGGCAGGTAGACCTGGTCGGCGGTTTCGAAGAAGACCCGCGCGGCGCCGGCGCTGAGGGCAACCACCAGCAGTTGCGTGACGGTGAGCCGGCCCAGCAGGGCGGCCAGCGGCACGCTCAGGAAGGCCGCCGCGCAGAGCAGGTCGCAGACCACCATCACCGGTCGGCCGGGCAGCCGGTCGACCCACGCGCCGGCCGGCAGGCCGATCAGCAACCAGGGCAGCCAGGCCGCGGCGGTGAGCACCGCCACCTGGAAGGTGCCGGCGTCGAGGACGGCGACCGCGACCAGGGGCAGCGCGACAGTGGTGACGTTGCTGCCGACGCTGCTGACGGTTTGGCCGGCCCAGAGCAACCGGAAGTCGCGGTGGCGCAGCAGGCCTCCGGCCGGCCGGACGTCGGTGGGGTCGTTGCGGGTGACGGTGGTCACGGTCGGGCCGGTACGCCGTGGACGAACACGAAGACGGGCCTGCGGTCGGCGTCGTCGTCGGGCAGGTCCCGGTCGGCCCAGCGCGCGAGAAGGTCGATCATCTCGCGGCTCAACTCGGCCAGTTCCTCGGGTGTGAGGCGCAGCCAGTGGTCGGTGGAGAACGGCGCGTCGTTCCAGGTGGCCTGGGTGCTCTCGTCGGCGGCGTGCCAGGCTCGGGCCAGGGCGACGTGTCGGTCCAGGTTGAGCGAGGTGGCGGCGTCGGCGACCGCCCGGGTGGCCGGGTCGGCGTCGAAGTCGGCGTTGGACCAGCGCAGCCCTCGGGTGACCAGGCGCCACCACCGCTCGCGTCGGTCCCGGGCCAGCTCGGGCGCCTCGGTGACCAGATCCGCCGCAGCGAGGACCTTGAGGTGGTGGCTGACGTTCGCGGGGGCCTGGTCGGTGCGCTCAGCGAGCAGCCCGACGGTGGAGGGCCCGTGGACCTTGAACACGTCCATCAGCCGGCGGCGCAGCGGGTGGGACATGGCGGCCAGCACCCGGGAGTCGGTGATCTGGCGTACGTCGGAGCTGTCCATGTCGACAGCATGGCATTCGCAACAGCTGTTGCGCAACGCCCATTGCCCAACAGCTGTTGCGAAACTGCGCCAAGAGGGGCGGCCCGGCGGCCTCGGGCCGCCCCTCGCTCAGGCGACCAGCCGGCGGGCCAGCTCGTCGGCGACCTGCTTGGCCATCGTGGGCGGGATGGCCGCGGCGATCTTCTCCGGCGTCAGCGAGGCCAGCACGCCCTGGACGATCGCCGGTTCGTCGGTGAGGTCCTGGTTGGACAGCGCGGTCAGCGCCGTCTGCAACGCGGTCAGCTGGGCGGCGAGCGACCTCAGCGTCGGGTGTGCGGGTTTGTAGTTCGGGACGGTGACGTCCTCACCCATCGCCATCCGGGTGTAGATCTGCCCGACCGGGTTGCGGCCGTCCAGCCTGGTGAGGTTCTTGTGGACGGTGGCCAGCCAGTTGTGCTCTTCGGGGGTCATGTCGTCGTCCTCCAGGAGTCCGATGGAGCTGAGGTAGCGGCGGAACAGGGGTCGCTGGTCGCGGCCCGCCTTGATGGCGTCGCGGAAGAAGCTGAAGTGGGTGTGCCAGCGGTGTGAGCTGTCGCCGCTGGTGCGCTTGCCGAGGCGATCCCACCGCTTCACAGTGGTGCCGTCGGGGCTGTAGATGATCTCCCGGATGTCCCGGGTGTCGGCCGCGTTCGCTGCGCACTGCGCCACGCACCAGACCGAGAAGCTGGGCAGGGTGTTCGTACGCCCACCGGAGCGGACGTTGAACTGGCCGACATCCAGCGCCGCCGCGTCGAGGGTCAACCCGGCCCGGTCGCGGGGCGACTCGACCACCGAGTAGTCGTTGGTGACCACCCGGTCCGATCCGCAGTGGTAGCCGCCCCGGTGGGCCGAGTCGCCGACGATGCCGACCTCACCCGGGTCCAGGTCGTCTGGCCCGGGGGCGTTGTCGAGGTGAGTGAGGAGCAGACTTCGGACGGCCAGAAGATTAGCCGGGGCCCGGGTCATGGGGTCCCCCTTTCCGAGAGGTGGGGACCGGGCACGACATCACACCGCGTACGCGGTGCTGGGCTTCGGACGAGCCCGGCCTACTGGTGCACGGCGCCGGGCGTTGACTCCACCATAGCCCGCGTTTTGGACAAACGCCCAGCTCAGGATGGGTCCGTTCAGATTGGAGGCTGCGTCGGGGCAGAGTGGACGATCGGCAGTAGCAGCGCCGAGGGGTAGGCCGGCTCGTGCAGAACCTGCCGGGAACCGGCACGCAGCGTCACCGCCGTGCCGAGGGGTTCCCCGGTGCCGGGATTGCGGGCCCACCGTGGATGGGCGCCACCGGAGACCTGCACCCGCAGCCGGTGCCCGGCGGCGAACCGGTACGCGGTCGGCCAGAGCGGCACCGGAATCCGCAGCACCCCGAAAGGGTCGGCCGGGAAGCGCTCGGGGGTGACCCGCACCAGGCCGTCGCACACGTTCCACGAGCGACCCCGGCGGTCCACGTCGCACAGACGAACGAAGACGTCCAGGTACGGCAGGTCGCTGCGGACGTGGATCTCGGCGCGGACCGGGCCGATCACCTCGACCGGCCCGGTCAGCGGGGCGCTGGTGTAGGTCAGCACGTCGGGTCGGGCCTCGACGCGCCGGTTGTCCACCGGGCCGGCCCGCTTGGCGACGAGCAGGGGCCCGCCCAGCGACGGGGTGGGGTCGGCGGGGTCGTAGCGGAGTTCGTCCGGCGTCGACGCGACCGGTGGGCGTGCCGCCAACGCGCCACCGGGTTGCAGGTGCCAAGCGGTCTCGACCGCCGGTGGCGGCCAGTCCGGCAGGTCCCGCCAGCCACCGCCGGCACCGCTGACGTACAGCCGGACGGGCGACACGGCGGACCGAGCCCGTTCGCGCGGTCGAGGCGCGGCCGGTAGGTGTTCGTCGAGCCAGGCCAGTCCCTCGCGCAGCGCGGCCACGAACAGTCCGGGGCTGCCGTGCGTCCACGGGCCGATCACCAGGCGCGACGGTGTGCCGGCGGCGCGCAGCACGGCGTGGTCGTCGAGCTGCGCGGGCAGGAAGATGTCGTGCCAACCGGTGACCATGACCACCGGGGCCCGCACCTGGGCGACCCGGTCGGCGAAGACCCGGGTCCGCCAGTACGCGGCCTGCGGGGTGTGGTGGCGCAGCCACTCCTGAAAGAACGGGATGGTCACCCCGGTGGCCACCCGGTCGGCGTCGGCCAGCGGGAGATGCTCCAGCGCGGCGGCCAGCCGGGGCTGCCCGCGTTTGAGTTCCCACTGCCGGGCCAGCCACGGCACGGTCTGCGCGTGCAGCAGCTCCGCCCAGGTCAGCACGGTGTCCAGGGCGAAGGACTCCCCCGCGTACGTCGAGTCCCGGGTGGCCGAGGCGGTCACCACGGCGACCATCGCGCGCAGCTCGTCGCCGGCGTCGGCGGCCAGCGCCCACTGCGCGAAGCCCTGGTAGCTGACCCCGAACATGCCGAGCTGCCCGGACCACCACTGTTGGCGACGCAGCCAGTCCAGGGTGTCCACGCCGTCGTCGCGCTCGTGCACCAGCGGGGCGAACGTCCCACCGGAGCCCCCGGTGCCCCGGCACGACTGGATCACCGCGTGTCGACCCCGGGCGGCGAGCAGCCGACCGAGCAGCCGCAGGGGCCCACCCCGCCCGTAGGGGGTGCGGATCAGCACGGTCGGCGCGCCGCTGACGGCCGGGGCGTAGTGGTCGGTGCGCAGCACCACACCGTCGCGGGCCCGCACCGGGAGGCCACGGGTGACCCGCACCCGGCCGGGGCGGGTCGGTGGCAGGCGCAGCGCGGCGCCGGCGAGGCGGGTGGCGAGCCGGTCCGGCACTGTCAGGCCATCGGTCGGCGGGGTGACTCCGGCCGGGCGGCGCGCACCTCGTCGCGGTGCCCCCGCAGCGATTCGCTCATCTCCGTCATGAACCGGTGCACCACCTCCAGCTCGTCCTCGCCGAAGCGGGCCATCACCGTGTCGGTACGGGCGCCCAGCGGTTGGAAGAACTCCATGGCCAGGGCGGCGCCCTGGTCGGCGTAGTGCAGCAGCACCTTGCGTCGGTCGACGGTGTCCCGGTCACGGCGGATGTGCCCGGCCCGTTCCAGCCTGTCGATCAGGGCCGTGACCGAGCCGGAGGAGAGGTTGAGCTGCTCACCGAGGCGGCCGGGGGTGATCGGGTCACCGAGCAGCTCGGCGTCCATCACCACGATCAACGCCTGCAGGTCGGTCGGGTTGAGGCCGTGCAGGTTGGCGAAGGCGTGGCCGACCTGCTGGGCGTCCACCGCGTACCGCCGAAGGTTGTTGGTGATCTCCGCGACCAGCTGCTCGCGGCGCGTGTCGCGCCGTCGGTACATGCCGTGAGTCGCCACCTCGCGCCGCTCTCCCCGTCGTCGGTCCCCCGGGTTGCAGCATAGAACAGCTCTGGATAATCTCGGCTATCAAGATACTCGAAATCCGAAATACCGTGGGGTCATCTGATGTCTGTGTTCACCAGAGTCGCTCGTGGCCGGCTGGCCGCCTGGCTCACCGTGGCCGCCGCGATCGTCGTGGGCGCCGCCGTCTTCGGAACTCCCCAGCCGGACAACCCGGCACCGGTCTCCGCCACCGGCCTGTCCGTGCAGTGGCAGTCGACCCAGGTGCAGCGTCTCCAGGACCAGCTGCCCTCCAGCGACGTACAGCCGGCCATCGTGGTGGTCAGCCGGGGTGACGGCGGCGCGCTGAGCGAAGCCGACCGGGCCACCGTCGGCGCTCGCGCCGACGACCTGCGCCGCTTCGCGGCCGGCGGGCAGGTCGGCCCCGCCCAGGTCTCCCCGGACGGCACGGTGGCCCTCGTCGCCGTGCCACTGGACACCGCGGGCGGGCAGGAGTTCGTCACCGACACGGTGACCCAGCTGCGCGCCGCCCTGGCGGACCTGCCCGGCGGGCTGACCGCCGAGGTGACCGGCGCCCCGGCCTTCACCGCCGACCTCTCCTCGGTGTTCGACGGCGCCGACATCACACTGCTCGCGGTGACCGCCGCCGTGGTCGCGCTGCTCCTGCTGATCACCTACCGCAGCCCGTTCCTGTGGATCGTGCCGCTGGTCGTGGTCGCCGCGACCGAGCAGCTCACCCTGCGCGCTGTGGACGTCATCGTGCCGGGCGTCGGCATCAACCTCCAGCAGGGCCAGGTCACCGGCATCGCCAGCGTGCTGGTCTTCGGCGCCGCCACCGACTACGCGCTGCTGCTCATCGCCCGCTACCGGGAGGAGCTGCGCCGCGAGGAGGACCGGTTCGCGGCGATGCGCGCCGCGCTGCGCCGCACCGCGGAACCCATCCTGGCCAGCGGCGGCACCGTCGTGCTCGGTGTCCTCACCCTGCTGCTCAGTGAGCAGGAGACCAACCGGGCACTGGCGGTGGCCTGCGCCACCGGCGTGGTGTTCGCCATGCTCTCGGCCCTGTTCGTGCTCCCCGCCGTGCTGGTGCTCTTCGGTCGCGGCCTGTTCTGGCCGTTCGTACCCCGCGTCGGCGGACCGGTCCGCGAGGGCCGGCTCTGGGGTCGACTCGGTGCCGCCGTGCAACGCCGTCCGGTGGTGGTCGCCACGCTGGCCGCCCTGCTGCTCGGCGGCCTGGCCCTGGGTGGGCTGGGCATCCGTACCGGCCTGTCCGAGACCGAACAGTTCCGGGCCGAGCCCGAGGCGGTGACCGGGGCGCAGACCCTGGCGCGGGCCTTCCCGGCCGGCAGCACCCAACCCGTCGCCGTGCTCACCACCCCGGCGGCGGTGCGGGCGGTCACCGACGCCGCCACCGCGGTACCCGGTGTCGCCTCGGCGCGCCCCGGCGACGCCGGCGCGGCCGTCGCCCAGGTCGACGTGGTCCTCGACGCCGAACCCGGCACCACCGCCTCGGACCGGGCGATCGAGGCGCTGCGTGCGGCCGTCGCCGCCGTGCCCGACTCCGCACCGCCGGCCGTCGCCGGTGCCGACGCCCCGTCCGGGGCGATCGTCGGTGGCTCCGTGGCCGCCACCTACGACTCCGACGAGGCCAACGACCGTGACCTACGCCTCATCCTGCCGATCATCCTGCTGCTGGTCGGCGGCGTGCTCGTGCTCCTGCTGCGCGGCCTGCTCGCACCGCTGCTGCTGGTGCTCACCGTGATCGCGTCGTTCTTCGCCAGCCTCGGTGCGGCCTGGCTGCTCTTCGACCACGTGCTGGGCTTCCCCGCCCTGGACAGCGGGGTGCTGCTGCTCGCCTTCGTGTTCCTGGTGGCGCTCGGAGTGGACTACAACATCTTCCTGGTCACCCGGGCGAGGGAGGACGCCCGCAGCGTCGGCACCCGCCCCGGCATGCTCTCCGCATTGCGGGTCACCGGCGGCGTGATCACCAGCGCCGGAGTGCTGCTCGCCGCGGTCTTCGCCGTGCTCGGCGTGCTGCCGCTGATCACCCTGACCCAGATCGGCATCATCGTCTGCATCGGTGTCCTGCTCGACACCCTGCTGGTCCGCACGGTCCTGGTGCCGGCGCTGGCCTTCCTGCTCGGCGACCGCTTCTGGTGGCCCGGCCGCATCACCCGCGACCCGGCGGAAGCCACCCCGAGGTCACCGGAGCCGGTGGCAGCGCCCTAGCCGGGTTCGACCGGGCGACGGTGCCCCTGCGACGGTCGCCGGTCCGCCTGGTCGGCCGGGGGCTGACCATTGCCCACCGCCCGGTCCCTGGTCGCCCAGGCGACCATGAAAACCACCGTCCAGAGCACCCCGAGCAGCACCGCCGCGGCGGTCCCGCTCGCCGTGTCCAGCCCGAGATAGAGCCGCGCGCCGCCGACCCCGAGCACACCGGCCGCGGCGGCGGTCCAGGCGGCCACGGCCACCGGCCAGTGAGCGCCGCGCGACACCAGCCAGGCCAGGGTGCAGAAGCTCGCCGCGACCACGGCGTTCTGGGTCGAGAGCGGGGCCGCCTCACCGCCGCCCGGGGCGGTCCCGTTCGGGCCGGTCAGCTCGGCCACCACGGCCAGCACCACCAACGGCACGAACGCGCCCACCGTGCCGACCACGCTGAGCAGATCCGCCCGCCAGGGCCGGTTGCGCCACGCCAGCACCGCCGCCACCAGCGCCACCAACAGGATCAGCACCGACCCGCGTACCACCGACACCACGACCAGGGTGGCGTCGGCGGCACCCGGGGTACGCCGGGCGGCGAACCACCCGGCGATGGCGCCGTCCAGCGCGGCCAGCCCACTGTTGCGGACCGCCACCGCGAGCAGGCCGGCGATGGCGAGCCCGGCGGCGAAGAGCAACAGCAGCCCGGCGGCCAGGTTGAGCAGCAGCGTCCAGGCCGGGCCGATCCGCATGGCCACCAGGAAGAACAGCACCCCGTAGCGGGCGGTGAGCCACCGCACCGGGGGCAACGCCCCGGCCCGGGACAGCAGCGCGCGCACCGGGTCGGGGTTACGACCCAGCCACCGACCGACGAGCACCACACCCACCAGGCCGGCCAGCAGCAGGAACGCCACCCCGGTGGCCCGGCCGAGCAACCGGGAGACCGTGTCGTACGACTCACCCGCGAGGTGACCGAGCAGCACCGAGCCGCCCACCCAGGTCACCACCCCGGCCAGGTTCCACAGGGCGAACCGCCGGTACGGCATGCCGGCCGCCCCGGCCAGCCGGGGCACCAGGGTGCGGGCGAAAGCCACCCACCGAGCGGCGAACACCCCCCGCCCACCGAGGCGGGCGAGCATGGCGTCGGCGCGGGCCCACCGTTGCGGCCCGACCCGGTGACCCAGCCCGGCGCGCAGCCGGGAGCCGTACCGCCGTCCGGCGCGAAAGGCCAACCCATCACCGAGGACCGCCGCGACGATCATCGCGAGCAACGCCGGCCCG
The DNA here is from genome assembly GCF_040608575.1 of Micromonospora sp. NPDC005171. Lineage (NCBI taxonomy): Bacteria > Bacillati > Actinomycetota > Actinomycetes > Micromonosporales > Micromonosporaceae > Micromonospora > Micromonospora sp. NPDC005171. The sequence continues at coordinate 10,665 of NZ_JBEXIM010000020.1, forward strand.
AGCCGCAAGGTACCGTTGTAGGTGAGGAAGCCGACCAGCAGCAGGGTAGCCTCACCCGGCACGAGCAGGCCGAAGATCACCGCGGTCTCGCCCGCCACGATCAGCGCGGCGACCAGGTAGATCCACAGGGTGGGCAGACCCTGCACCCAGGTCAGCAGGTCGTGCATTCAGGCCCCCGGGACACGGGAGCCAGCATGCCAGCCGGGGTAACCACCGGCACAGCGGTTTCACCATAGATCAGGGGCACCTGGGGGTGACCCCGACGCAGCCTGCGCGAGCGCAGGCGGAAGGATAGAGGGTATGCAGCTTCGCACCGACCTCCGCAACGTCGCCATCATCGCTCACGTCGACCACGGCAAGACCACCCTGGTCGACGCCATGTTGCGGCAGGCCGGCGCGTACGGCGCACGCGGCGAGAACACCGAGCGGGTGATGGACTCCGGCGACCTGGAGCGGGAAAAGGGCATCACGATCCTGGCCAAGAACACCGGCGTGCACTACCTGCCGGCGGACGGCTCCGATCCGGTCACCATCAACATCATCGACACCCCCGGCCACGCCGACTTCGGTGGCGAGGTCGAGCGCGGCCTGACCATGGTCGACGGTGTGGTGCTGCTCGTCGACGCCAGCGAGGGCCCGCTGCCGCAGACCCGCTTCGTGCTGCGCAAGGCGCTGCGGGCCCGGATGCCGATCATCCTGGTGATCAACAAGGTGGACCGTCCGGACGCCCGGATCAAGGAGGTCGTGGACGACACCTACGAGCTCTTCCTCGACCTGGACGCCGACGAGGAGCAGATCGACTTCCCGATCGTCTACGCCTGCGCCCGCGACGGCATCGCCTCGCTGACCCAGCCCGCCGACGGCTCGGTGCCCGACGACAGCACCTCCCTGGAGCCGCTGTTCCGCACCCTGCTGGACACCATCCCGGCGCCCGCGTACGAGGACGGCGCGCCGTTGCAGGCGCACGTGACCAACCTCGACGCCTCGCCGTTCCTGGGCCGGCTGGCGCTGTGCCGGGTCCGTCAGGGCACCATCAGCAAGGGTCAGACGGTGGCCTGGTGCCGCACCGACGGCAGCACCCAGCGGGTCCGCATCTCCGAGATGTTGATGACCGAGGGCCTGGAGCGTAAGCCGGCCGAGACCGCCGGCCCGGGCGACATCATCGCCGTCGCCGGCATCCCGGAGATCATGATCGGCGAGACGCTCGCCGACGTCGAGAACCCGGTCGCGCTGCCGCTGATCACCGTCGACGAGCCGGCCATCTCGATGACCATCGGCACCAACACCTCGCCGCTGGTCGGCCGGGTCAAGGGCTCGAAGGTCACCGCACGGATGGTGAAGGACCGGCTCGACAAGGAGCTGGTCGGCAACGTGTCGCTGCGGGTCCTGCCCACCGAGCGGCCGGACGCCTGGGAGGTGCAGGGCCGCGGCGAGCTGGCGCTGGCCATCCTGGTCGAGCAGATGCGCCGGGAGAGCTACGAGCTGACCGTCGGCAAGCCGCAGGTGGTCACCAAAGAGATCGACGGCAAGACCTGCGAGCCGGTCGAGCGGCTGACCATCGACGCCCCGGAGGAATACCTGGGCGCGATCACCCAGCTCCTCGCCACCCGCAAGGGCCGGATGGAGCAGCTGGTCAACCACGGCACCGGCTGGATCCGGATGGAGTGGCTGGTGCCGGCCCGCGGCCTGATCGGCTTCCGCACCGAGTTCCTCACCGACACCCGGGGCACCGGCATCCTGCATCACGTCTTCGAGTCGTACGAGCCGTGGTTCGGCGAGCTGCGTACCCGCAACAACGGTTCGCTCGTCGCCGACCGGGCCGGCGCGGTCACCGCCTTCGCGATGATCAACCTCCAGGAGCGCGGCCAGCTCTTCGTCGACCCCACCACCGAGGTGTACGAGGGCATGATCGTCGGGGAGAACTCCCGCTCCGACGACATGGACGTCAACATCACCAAGGAGAAGAAGCTCACCAACATGCGGGCGTCGACCTCCGACGAGACGGAGAAGCTGATCCCGCCGCGCAAGCTCTCGCTGGAGCAGGCCCTGGAGTTCTGCCGCGAGGACGAGTGCGTCGAGGTCACCCCGACCGCGGTGCGCATCCGCAAGGTGGTGCTCGACCAGCAGCTGCGGGGCCGGGCCGCCGCCCGCCGCAAGCACGCCGGCTGACCCACCAGCACCCGACACCGGGCGCGTCGGCCGCTTGCGGCCGGCGCGCCCGTTCGCTTCTCTCCCGACGGGTACGCGGACCCTGCTCACCCGTGATCCGCTACGGTCACCGGCATGACCTGGGATGATCTCGACGCCCACCTCGACCGGGTGCCCGGCACCATCTCCGCGTACGTGGGTCGGCTCGACGCGCCGCCTACCTGGACCCGGCACGCGGATGCCGCCCACTACGCCGCGAGCACCATGAAGGTGGCGGTGCTCGCCGCGCTGCACCGCGCCGCCGAGGCCGGCACCCTGGACCTGGACGCCCCGGTCCCGGTCGTCAACGACTTCGCCTCCGCCCAGCCCGGCGCACCCCGCTTCGCCTGCGCGCAGGCCTACGACAACGACGACGCGGTCTGGGACCGCATCGGCGGCACCGCGACGCTGCGCTGGTTGGCCGACCGGATGATCGTGCGCTCCAGCAACCTCGCCACCAACCTCGTCCTCGGCCACGTCGGGCTGCCCGCGGTCGCCGAGGTCTGGGCGCTCGCCGGTGCCCGTACCAGCGTCACCGGCCGCGGCATCGAGGACTTCGCCGCCCGCGAGGCCGCCATCACCAACACGGTCACCGCCGCCGACCTGGCCGCCCTGCTCGGCGCCCTGGCCACCGGGGCCGACACTCCCGGCCCACTCGCCTCGCCGGCGGCCTGCGCCACCATGCTGGACGTCCTGCTCGCCCAGGAGCACCGCGAGGACCTGGCCGCCGGCCTGCCCGAGGGCACCCGCATCGCGCACAAGAACGGGTGGGTACGCGGCGTCCGCCACGGCGCTGGCGTGGTGCTGCCCGACGACGCCCCGCCGTACCTGATCGCCGTCTGCACCACCACCGACCTGGCCGGGGGCGACGACCAGGTGGAGGACGACGCCTGCCTGCTGCTCGCGCACATCTCGGCGCAGGTCTGGGCCGCCCGCCACCAGCTCTGAACCGACGGCCTCGACGGCCCGCGCCAGCGTCGCCGACTGCGGCTAGGCTGCTCGCACCCCCACCCCGGAGCCGCCGATGCCCCGCAGTCGTTCGATGCTGATCGCCTTCCTCGTCGTGACGGCCGCGAACCTGCTGGCCAACGCCACCGGCGACGGCCTGGCCCTCCTGCTCACCAAGCCGCTGCTGATGCCGCTGCTGGCCGCGTACCTCTGGTGGGTCAGCGCCGAACGCGCGGCCCGACCGGACCGGTTGCTGCTCGCCGCGCTGGCCTTCGCCACCGGCGGCGACGTCGCCCTGATGATCGACGGCACCTACTGGTTCCTCGCCGGCATGGCCTGTTTCCTCGGCACGCACCTCTGCTACCTCGCGGCCTTCACCCGACACGGCGCCGCGACCGCGCTGCGCCGCACGCCGCTGGTCGCCGTCCCCCTGGGGTACGCGGTGCTGACCGTCGTCGCCCTGACCTGGATGTGGGCGGGGCTGACCGACGTCGGGCTGGCCGTGCCGGTGGCCGGCTACGCGATCGCGCTGGCCGCCATGGCCAGCACCGCCACCACCCAGGGCTGGCGGGTCGGTCTGGGCGCCGCGCTCTTCCTCGGCTCCGACCTGCTGATCGCCGCCGGGGTCGCCGAGGTGGCCCAGCCACCCGGTGCGCCGGTGCTGGTCATGGCGACCTACGCCGCCGGTCAGGCGCTGATCGTCACCGGTTGGGCCGCCCGCGCCGGCAGACCGCCCGGCTCACCTGTCACTCCAGCAGTTGCGCCCGCAGCGCGCTGAGGTCGGAGTCGGTGAGCCCCAACCCGTCGCGCAGGTACGCGTCGAACGAGCCGTGCACCCGACGCACCTCGGCGTAACCGGCGTCGAGGTACTCGGCGCGAACCTCCAGCACCGGCAGCACCGCGTCGACGTCCAGCTCGGGATTGCGCCGTCGCATCGCCTCGACGATCACCGCCCGCAGGCTCTCGGTCAGCTCGTTGTTGCGCAGGTAGTCGGCGCGGATCGCCGCCTCGTCCACCCCGAGCGCCGTCAACAGGATGACGGTGAGCCAACCGGTGCGGTCCTTGCCGGCCGAGCAGTGGTAGACCAGCGGCAGGTTCTCCGGTCGGGCCGCCAGCCGCACCGCCTCGGCGAAACCGACCCGCGCCGACTCACCGGTCACGAACCAGCGGTAGATCGCCGCCATCGCCCCCGCCGTGCCCTGCCGGGCCAGCTCCGCGTACGCGTCCAGGTCGTGACCGAGCAGCACCGCCGAGACGTACGTGAAGACCGGGTGCCCCGGGTCGTGCACCGGCAGGCGCACCACCCGTGGCTCACTGGCGAACCGGTCCTCCGGGGCGACCGCGATCTCCGTGCCGTCGCGCAGATCGACAACGCACGCCGGGCCGAGCTTCGCCAGCACCGGTAGGTCCTCGTCGGTCAGCCGACCCAGCGCCGGAGTGCGGATCAACTGGCCGACCCGGATCCGCCGCCCCTCCGCGCCGACGAGCCCACCCAGGTCACGTGCGTTCGGTGCACCCACCAGCTCCCAGCCCTGCCCGGCCATCCGGTCTCCCCTCCCGCGCTGAACCTGCGTATAGGGTGCCTCACATGACGATCTCGGCGGTACGCACCCACCGGGTTTCCGCCCCCTTACACACCCCGTTCGTCACCGCGCTGCGCCGTACCACCACAGTGGACACCCTGGTCGTCGAACTCGTCGACAGCGACGGCCGGTCCGGCTTCGGCGAGGCGCCCCAGGTCTGGCAGGTCACCGGCGCGTCGGTCGCTGGCGCACAGGCGTGTGTCCGCGAGTTGCTTGGCCCGCAGCTGATCGGCCGTGACCCGGACGACCTGGTGACCCGGTGCGCCGAGGTGCAGCGCGCGGTGGTCGGCAACGAGGCCGCGAAGGCCGCGGTGGACGTCGCCCTGCACGACCTCGCCGCGCGGCGACTGGGCGTACCCCTGGTGCGGTTGCTCGGGGGCACCTCGCTGCGGGTCCCCACGGACGTGACGCTGGCGGCGGGGGACGCGGTGGACCTGGCGGCCGCGGCCCGGCAGCGGCAGGCCGACGGCTTCGGCGTTCTCAAGTTGAAGGTCGGCACCGACGCGGTCGGTGACCTGGACCGGGTGCGGGCGGTGCGGGCGGCCGTCGGTCCGGGCACCCGGATCCGGCTGGACGCCAACCAGGGCTGGACGCCCCGGGAGGCGGTCCGGGTGATCCGCGGCATCGAGGACGCCGGGTTGGACGTGGAGCTGGTCGAGCAGCCGGTGGCCCGCTGGGACCTGGACGGGCTGGCCTGGGTCAGCGACCGGGTGTCCGTGCCGATCCTGGCCGACGAGGCGGTCTTCGGGGTCCGTGACCTGGTGGAGGTGATCCGTCGCCGGGCCGCCGACCTGGTCAACGTGAAGCTGGCCAAGTGCGGTGGGCTGCATCCGGCCCGTACCCTCCTCGACCTGGCCACCGCCCACGGGCTCGGCACTGTGGTCGGCTCGATGATGGAGAGCCAGGTCGGCATCGGGGCGGCGGCGAGTCTGGTCGCCGCGTACGGCACGACAGCCGTCGCCGACCTGGACGCCGCCTGGTGGCTGGCCTGGTCACCGGTGCAGGGCGGCATACGCTACGACGGGGCGACAGTGGTGTTGCCGGATGCCCCTGGCCTGGGCATCTCCGGCCTGACTGAAGCAAAAGTGCAGGCTCGCGGTTGATGGCTGTCGGTTTCTTTCATAGAGTTTCTGTGGACAGCCGACACGATCTGGGGGTTGACGTGGAGCTGCAACCGGGCCGTGAGGCCGTCGTCCGGGTCGCCGTGGCGACGCTGTGGACGTCCCCCGAGGCGGTCCGCCCGGTCGACTGCCCAGCGCTGACCGCCGGCGTCGACATCCCGACCTGGGTCTCCGGACTCGACACCGACCAGCAGGTCGGCGACTGCGTGCTGAGCCAACTCCTGCTCGGCGAACGGGTCCTCGTCAGCGAGCTCCGCCCGGACGGCTGGGCTCGGGTCGTCGCCGTCGAACAACCAGCCGCGAAGCTGGACCCGCGCGGCTACCCGGGCTGGCTCCCCGCCGGGCAGCTGGCCGTTCTCGACGACCCGGCCCAGACCAGCACCGACCGCCCGCTGGTGGTGGACGCCACGGTCACCGGGCTGCACGCCGCCCCGAACGGGCCGGTGGAGCTGCCCGGTGTCGTCGTCGGCACCCGCCTCGTCCCGGCCGGCCCCGCGCAGGACGGCTGGCGGCCGGTGCACGTCCCCGGCCGGGCCACACCGCTCTGGCTGCCCGACGGGCACCTGGTCCCGGCGTCGGCCGCGTCGCCGACCGCCGAGCAGGCGCTCGCGGTGGCACAGCGACTGCTGGACGTGGTCTACATCTGGGGCGGTCTCTCCGCGCACGGCATCGACTGCTCGGGGCTGGTGCATCTGGCCTGGCGGCGGTTCGGGGTGCTGCTGCCCCGCGACGCCGATGATCAGGCCGTGGCCACCACCCCACTGCCGTTGGGCGCGGAACGCCCCGGTGATCTCTACTTCTTCGCCCGACCCGGCCGCAAGATCCATCACATCGGCATCGTCACCGCCACGCCCGGCGAGGGCGGGGAGCGCCGGATGCTGCACGCCTGCTACCGGCGGCGACGGGTGATCGAGGAGCCGCTGCCGGCCGACCGGACCGCCACGCTGGTGGGCGCCCACCGGGTCTAGGGCGTGGTTCGGAAGTGTCGGTCGAGTCGAGCCGGAGTCCAGCCGTCGTCTGGCAAGGCGGAGCGGTGTCCGGATACCGGTGTTGTATCCGGACACCGCGACAACGCCGCCGGGCGGCGGCTGGGCCCGGCGCAGGCCGGCCAGCACTTCCGAACCACGCCCTTAACCGGCCGGGCGCGTGTCCGCACCCGGCCGGTGACCGGTCAGCGTCGGGCGTCGGCCAACTCGCGACGCCGGTCCCGGGAGGACTTGATCAGGCTGGCGGCGGTGGCGATGCCCAGGGTGCCGATGATGACCAGCAGCGACAACCAGATCGGGATGTGCGGCGCCCAGCCGACGTGCTCGCCCCCGTTGATGAACGGCAGGTTGTTGTCGGCCAGCGCCTCCAGCACCAGCTTGACCCCGATGAAGCCGAGCACGACGGCCAGGCCGTAGCTCAGGTAGATCAGCCGGTCGAGCAGGCCACCGAGCAGGAAGTAGAGCTGCCGAAGGCCCATCAGCGCGAAGACGTTCGCGGTGAAGACCAGGTACGGCTCCTGGGTGATGCCGAAGATCGCCGGGATCGAGTCAAGCGCGAAGATCAGGTCGGTGGTGCCGATCGCGATCATCACGATCAGCATCGGGGTGAACAGCCGCCGACCGGCCACGTGGGTGGTGAGCTTCGCGCCGTCGTACTCCTTCGAGATCGGCAGCGCCTTGCGGCTCCACCGGATCAGCACGTTCTCGGAGAACTCGTCCTCGTCCGGCTCACCCTGCCGGGCCAGGTTCACCGCGGTGTAGATCAGGAACGCGCCGAAGATGTAGAAGACCCAGGAGAACTGCGTGATCAGCGCCGCACCCGCGGCGATGAACCCACCGCGCATCACGAGCGCCAGCACTATGCCGACGAGCAGCACCTTCTGCTGGTACTGCCGGGGCACCCCGAAGCGGGCCATGATGATCACGAAGACGAAGAGGTTGTCCACCGAGAGGCTGTACTCGGTGAGCCAGCCGGTGTAGAACTGGCCGGCCGCGCTGGCTCCGGAGGTCAGCCAGACACCAGCGCCGAAGAGCAGAGCGAGACCGACGTAGAAGGCGACCCAGAGGCTCGACTCTCGCACACTCGGCTCGTGCGGGCGCCGACCGATGATCAACAGGTCGACGAGCAGGACCGCAGTCAGTGCGACAAGCGTCCCCGCCCACACCAATCCGGACACGTCCAACGTTCATTCCTCCGGCAGACACGCGGCGTCGGGCACACCGTACGCCCTTGCGGGAGCCGGCGTGCCGCTGTCGCTCACTCTGGTGACTGTCGGAGGTCTCTTCCGCCGTCGCCCCGGAGAGGGGCGGCGACCTACGGGGCCGGGTCGGGCCACCGTGGTTCCGGTGATCGACCGTGCTGACGACTCCGTTGCGGGGGAATACTCCCCTCCTCGGTGACCATTGTTGCCCACCACGCGCCGTGATCACACCCCGGGCACCCGGTGGCGCTGGCCACCCGTCGGATCGTCACACCGTCTAAGGCTTCCTAGGAGGCTAGTGCAAATCGGGTGCGACGATCGGATCGGTGAGCGACCAGCCGGCGGCTACCAGGTCGTCGCAGGCCCGCACCGCCCGGGCCAACCGCTCGGCATGCGACCCGGTCAGCTCCACCACCGGCACCCCGCACCCCGCCAGCTCGGCCCGGAACCGCTCGGTCATCCAGGCCCGCAGGTGCTCACCGTCGCGCAGCCCGTCGTCGGTGAACGGCACCCCCCGGTGATCCGTCAGCAGATACAGCGCCGGCCGGCGCGCCGCCGCCCGCACCTCCTCCGACGCGCTGCCCAGGTAGCGCTCCTCCCACACCGCCGTCGCCCGCGCGTCGGTGTCGCAGAACAGCAGCGGGCCGCTCGTCCGGGCCGCCGCGTCCTCGGCCGCCTGCTGCTCGCTGACCACGGCACGGAAGTCGTCCCGATCCCAGGTGACGTCGAAGACTGTCGCCTCCGGCGTGAGTTCCCGCAACCGGGCCAGTTTGCGAGCGGTCAACTCACGGCCGTACTCCGGCACCCAGGACGTGCTGTAGTGCCCCGCGAGCGCCGCCGCCATCGTCGTGGTCCCGGTCGACTCGGCCCCGACCACCACCACCCGCCGAACGAACCACGCCCGCACCGGCGCGCTCAGCCACCGCCAGTGACCCACCGGGTCCGCGCGCACGGCTGTCCCGGACACCGGCACCGTCCGCCGATCCGGATCCACCGACACGGGTACGGCGTCGAAGCGGCGCGCCAGCTCGGCTCCGTACGCCTCGGAGGAGAAGACCGCGTCCACCGACCTCGACCCGACCGCCGCCCGGAACACCGCGCAGTGCGCGTCCCAGACGGCCGGGTCGGCGTAGTCCACGGGGTGGTCGTCGTACCGGCCGACGAAACGGACCCACGGCGTGTCCGCGTGCGCCTCCCGCAACCAGTCGAGGCGCAGCGGGAGCGCAATGGACTCCCGACGCGAGGGCGCCACGACGACTGTCACCTCGGCGCACCGGGCGGCGGCCGCCCCAATCAGCGCGTGGTGCCCGGCGTGCGGTGGATAGAACTTGCCCACCACCATCCCGTGCCCGAACTCCGCAGCGGCCGAACGGGCCGACCCGCGTGGCGCCGGAGCAGGGCCGGACGTCTCGGCGTTCACGCGCTGACCGGGGCCGGGCCGGGCGGCACCGCGCTCGGCCGGGCGACCCGACGCAGATCGGCCCGCCAGGCCCGCAACCCGAAGACGCACAGGGCGAGGAAGACCAGGTAGAGGACGGCGGTCAGGTGCAGTCCCTTGTACGCGTACAAGGGAATGTAGATCAGGTCGGCGGCGATCCAGAGCCACCAACTCTCCACCCGCTTACGGGTCTGCCCGTATGTCGCCAGCAGGGACAGCGCCGTGGTCAACGCGTCCGGCAGCGGCACTGTCGAGTCGGTGGCCCGGTCCAGCAGCGCCCAGAGCGCGCCGGTGAGCACCACCCCGGCGGTGGCCAGCACCAGCCACTCCCGTTGCCCCGTCCGGCTCACCGTGAGCCGGCTGCGCCGCTCGCCACCGTAGAGCCAGTGCCACCAGCCGTAGCAGCCGAGCGCGACGTAGACGACCTGGAGGCCCGCGTCGGCGTACAGCCCGGCGGTCCAGAACAGCAGCATGAGCAGCAGCACGTTGGCGATGCCGATCGGCCAGTTGGCGGTCTTCTGCCGGGCCACCAGCCACACGTTGAGCACACCGGTCGCGAACCCCAGCAACTCCGCCCAGGTGGTGCCCGTACCGGCCACCTGAAACGCGGTGCCGGTGAGCCAGTCGATGATCACGAGGCCACCCTAGGGGCGTCGCCGACGCCGGAACAGACCCCCGCGATCCCACCGGCCCCGGCCACCGTGGGAGGCTGTCCGACATGGTGCTTGAGGTCGCGCTGATCGATGTCCTTCCCGGCCACGAGGACGCGTTCGCCAAGGCGTACGCCGAGGGTCACCCGGTGCTCGCCGGGGCGACCGGCTGCCGGTCCGTGCGGATGACCCGAGGAATCGAGTCGCCGACCCGCTTCGTGCTGCTCGTCGAATGGGACTCGGTCGAGGCACACGAGGAGAACTTCCGGGCCACCGAACGGTTCGTTCGGTGGCGGGCGCTGATCGGGCCGCACTTCGCGGGCCCGCCCCTGGTCGAACACTTCCTCGACGTACCGGCCTGAGCCGAACTGTCGTACCGCGCGGTTACCGTGCCGGGGCGCACGCGCCGGCCGCCGGTCCCGACGGGCTCGGGGGCGCCGGGCCCGGTGGCCGCGCGGCGTCGCACCGTCGCACCCGCAACCGTTACTCGCCGACGCGGCGGGCCAGCACGGTGACCGTCTCCTCCGGTGACAGCGCAGCGGCCAGCAGCGCCTCGGTCATCCGCTCGTAGCGGTCGACGTCGAGCACTGTGGCCAACCGGACGTCGGTGGTCAACGCCTCGAGCATCACCGTCCGCGGGTCCGCCGGGTCGGGAAAGGCATAGCAGGAATACGGTGTGAGCGGGTGCAGCCCGCCACCGGCCGCCCCGCGGGGCAACAGCCGCACCGTGACGTGGGACAGGCCGGTCACGGCGACCAGATGCCGCAGCTGTTCACGCCAGACCGCCACCGGCAGGTCACCCGGGTCGCAGACGGCCTCGGCGAGCACCGCCGTGTAGCGCGGCGGATAGGCCCGCCGCAGCACCTCCTGCCGCAGCGCCCGGGCCCGCACCTCGGCCTCCACGTCGACCTCTGGCGTGAGCTGGACGCCGGCCGTCACCAGCACCCGGGCGTACGCGGGGGTCTGGAGCAGCCCCGGCACCACCGACGGCTGGTACTCGACGATGTCGGCGGCGCCCGCCTCCAACTCGGCGTAGATGCGCTGCCGTTCGCTCATCTCGCCCAGCGTCTTCCACCAGCCTCGACTGGTCGCCGCGTCCCGGGCGATGACGATCAGCGCTTCCCGGGCGGGCGTCGGCACCTTGTAGACGTCCAGCAGATCGAGCACGTCGGCCAGGTCCGGGCGACTCTGGCCCAGCTCGATGCGGGACAGCTTCGACGTCGAGGCCCAGCCCAGCCGGTCGCAGACCTGCTCCAGGGTCAGCGACTCGCGCCGACGAAGTTGGCGCAATTCTGCGCCGAGACGTGCGCGTCGAATGACAGGACTTGTTGGCAGCGGCATCCCGGCCTCCCCACCGAGGGAGACTACGCAGGACGATCACCCAGTGCAATAGCGCGCTCGCGCACCGCAATCAGGGCATTCGGTGCCGTCGACCGGTCGGGCCGGTCCGCACGTCCCGTTTCCGCAGGTCAGAAGCCGTTACGGCCGGCGAGACCGGAGCCCGCCGGGCCGTAGGTCGGTGCGGCTGGGTTCAGGGTCGGTAGGTGCCGAAGGACCAGACGTTGCCCGCCAGGTCGCGGGCTGCGTAGTCACGGGAGCCGTAGTCGGTGTCGAACGGTTCGCGGGTGATCTCGGCGCCGGCCGCGCGGGCCCGGGCGCAGTGCGCGTCGACGTCCGGCACGGCAACGTAGACCGACCAGGCGTCGTCGGCCGGCCGGGACGCGGCGTCGGCCCGGCCCCCCAGCATGACCATGCCGGTGTCGAGAACCAGTTCGGCGTGCGCCACAGTGCCGTCCGGGGCCTCGTGCACGGCATGCACCTGGAAACCGAAGGCGGCGCCGAGCCAGTCGATCGCGGCGCGGGGGTCGGGATAACGGAAGACGGGATAGATGGTTCGCATGAACCGATTCTGCGGCCGGCGACGCCGATCCGGATTGGACGAATGTGACCTCGGCGGGTCGCCGACGCGACTGCGGTCAGCCGGCCGCCGTCAGCGGGCGGCGAGCAGCGCTGCCGGCGTCGCCCCCGCGAACTGGTGGAAGTCCCGGATCAGGTGGGACTGGTCGTAGTAGCCGCAACCCGCCGCCACCGCGGCCCAGTCGACGGCCCTCCCGGTCGCGCCGACCTGGGTCGACACCGCCTGAGCCTGCTGGAAACGCAGCAGCCGGGCGGCCATCTTGGGCGGCAGCCCGACCTCCCGCCGGAACCGGGACGCGAGGTGTCGCCGGCTCCAGCCCAACTCGTCGGCGAGGACACCGACGCTCCCCCGCCCACAGTTGGTGACGAGCCACCGCCACGCCCAGTCGAGCCGCGGATCCACCGGCGAGGACGCCGCCAGCCGGGCGGCGAGCACCCTGTCGAGCAGGGCGAACCGCTCCGGCCAGCCGGGGGCCTCGGCGAGCCGGCCGCGAAGCCGATCCAGCCAACGGCCCGGGAGCTGCCCGACGGCGACGGCCCGATTGGTCAGCTCACTCAATGGCAGGCCGAGGAGCCGACGGGCGGTCAGCGGGGCGAGCAGCAACTCGACGCCCTCCCCCACACCCAGCGTTCGCGTGGCGCACCAACCGTCGAAGGTGCCGGCCACGAACGAGTCGACAGCGGTGACGCCGCGCTCCGCGCTGCGCGGGTCGGTCACGTCCAGCGGAGCGCCCCAACCCAGGATCAGCACCACGAAGACGCCCGCCGACTCCCGACGGACCAGTGGCACGTCCGCCCGTTCCCGGTAGCCCACGTAGCTGTCGACGAATGGACGCAGGCTGGCGTCGGGCAGCCCGCGGACCATCTCGCCGATCGGCACCACCGCTGTCAACCGTGCCCGCCCTTCGCGTGCCCCGATCAGCCGGGCCCGAGCGGAACGCTGGGCGTGGCCGACCGGGTGGCCGTCACTTCACCCCGGCGGCGTCCATGCCGCGCAGCTCCTTCTTCAGGTCGGAGACCTCGTCGCGGATCCGAGCCGCCAACTCGAACTGCAACTCGCGGGCGGCGGCCAACATCTGGTCGTTGAGCTCCTGGATGAGCTGGGCGAGGTCGGCGCGGGCCATCCCCTCCCGCGAGGTGGTGCCGGCGGCGGACCGACTCCGGCTGCGGGTCTCCTTGACCGGCGCCTTGCCCCGGGAGAGCTGACGCACCGCGCCCCCAACCCGGGAATTCTCGGTGTCCTCCGCCTCGCGGTAGATGTCGTCCAGGATGTCGTGGATCTTCTTGCGCAGCGGCTCCGGGCTGATGCCGTGCGCCTCGTTGTGCGCGATCTGCTTGGCCCGACGCCGATCGGTCTCGTCGATCGCCGCCGCCATCGACGGGGTGATCTTGTCGGCGTACATGTGCACCTGACCGGAGACGTTACGGGCGGCCCGCCCGATGGTCTGGATCAGCGACCGACCGCTGCGCAGGAAGCCCTCCTTGTCGGCGTCGAGAATCGCCACCAGCGACACCTCGGGCAGGTCCAGACCTTCGCGGAGCAGGTTGATGCCGACCAGCACGTCGTAGTCGCCCTTGCGCAGCTCGCGCAGCAGCTCCACCCGGCGCAGCGTGTCGACCTCCGAGTGCAGGTAACGCACCCGGATGCCGTTCTCCAGGAGGTAGTCGGACAGGTCCTCGGCCATCTTCTTGGTAAGCGTGGTGACCAGCACCCGCTCGTCCCGGTCGGTGCGCAGCTTGATCTCGTGCATCAGGTCGTCGATCTGGCCCTTGGTCGGCTTGATCACGACCTCCGGGTCGACCAGACCGGTGGGTCGGATCACCTGCTCGACGAACTCGCCCTGGGCCTGCTCCATCTCCCAGGTGCCGGGGGTCGCGGAGAGGAAGACCATCTGGCCGACCCGCTCCAGGAACTCGTCGAAGCGCAACGGCCGGTTGTCGGCCGCGCTGGGCAGCCGGAAGCCGTGGTCGATGAGCATCCGCTTGCGCGACGCGTCGCCCTCGTACATGCCGCCGATCTGCGGGATGGTCACGTGCGACTCGTCGACCACAGTGAGGAAGTCGTCGGGGAAGTAGTCGAGCAGGGCGTGCGGCGGGCTGCCGGGCAGCCGCCCGTCCATGTGCATCGAGTAGTTCTCGATGCCGGAGCAGAAACCTACCTGCCGCATCATCTCGATGTCGTAGGTGGTGCGCATCCGCAACCGCTGCGCCTCCAGCAGCTTGCCTTGGCGCTCCAGCTCGGCGAGCCGCTCGGCCAGCTCCACCTCGATGTCGCGGATCGCCCGCTCCATCCGCTCCGGACCCGCCGCGTAGTGCGTGGCCGGGAAGATCACCAGCTGGTCGACCTCGCGGACCACGTCACCGGTCAACGGGTTGAGGTAGTAGAGCTTCTCCACCTCGTCACCGAAGAGCTCGATGCGGACCGCCAGCTCCTCGTACGCCGGGATGATCTCCAGGGTGTCGCCGCGGACCCGGAAGGTGCCCCGCTGGAAGGCCATGTCGTTGCGGGTGTACTGGATGTCGACCAGCCGGCGCAGCAACTGGTCGCGGTCGAGCTCCTGCCCGGTCTGCACCTTCACCGCCCGGTTGAGGTACTCCTCCGGGGTGCCCAGACCGTAGATCGCCGAGACGGTCGCCACCACGATCACGTCGCGACGGGTGAGCAGCGACATCGTCGCCGAGTGCCGCAGCCGCTCCACCTCCTCGTTGATCGAGGAGTCCTTCTCGATGTAGGTGTCGGTCTGCGGGATGTACGCCTCGGGCTGGTAGTAGTCGTAGTACGAGACGAAGTATTCGACAGCGTTGTGCGGCAGCAGCTCGCTGAACTCCTTGGCCAGCTGCGCACAGAGCGTCTTGTTCGGGGCGAGCACCAGGGTGGGGCGTTGCAGCCGCTCGATCAGCCACGCCGTGGTGGCGCTCTTGCCGGTGCCGGTCGCGCCGAGCAGCACGGTGTTGCGGTCGCCGCGCCGAACCCGGCGCTCAAGATCATCGATGGCCGCCGGTTGGTCGCCGGCCGGCTGGAAGTCACTGACGACCTGGAAGCGGTTGTCGAGCCGGGGAATGTCGAGCGCCATGCCACCAACGGTACGCCGGAGGTCCGACAGGAACGGCCGTCACGCCAGGTACGTGATCAGCTTCAATATTCCCATTGTGTGGCCCATGTCACCGGGACTACCCTCTTGATGTAGGCCGCTCGCGGCGGCCGACCGGGCCGGTGGCCAGGCCAACATCACGGCCGGTCACCCCCGGCACTGCGGTCGCAGCACCCGGCTCGTCCGGCGTGCGCACCCGTGTGGTCGCGCTCGAGGCGCAGACCGGCCGCCGCGAGCGCCCCTGCTCGTCACCCCGATGCCTCCCCGCCCGTTTCACCTCCGTGGACACCTCCCCGACCCCGGCGCCCGACACCACCGCCCGCACCGGCACGCCCCGGTCGGACGACCCGAGCACCGGCAGCGGGCGGCACCGCACCGGCCCGGCCGGCGGCGCCTCAGCGGCCAACCGGCCCACCACCGACACCGGAGGTGGGCCCACGGCCGGCCGGCCCAGCGGCGGCACGCGCCGAGCCACCGCCGGCCGCAGGACCACCGACACGCACCGGGCCGCCGCCGCGCGGAGCCTCGCGGAAAACCGCGA
The DNA here is from genome assembly GCF_040608575.1 of Micromonospora sp. NPDC005171. Lineage (NCBI taxonomy): Bacteria > Bacillati > Actinomycetota > Actinomycetes > Micromonosporales > Micromonosporaceae > Micromonospora > Micromonospora sp. NPDC005171. The sequence continues at coordinate 26,330 of NZ_JBEXIM010000020.1, forward strand.
CAACACCGCCCGCCGCGACGACACCCCCGACACCGCCGACACCACCGGCGCCGCCGACACCACCGGCCCGACCTCGGCCGGCCGTCGTCGGCGTACGGTGCTGCTGTTGCTCGGTCTGACGGCGCTGACGTCCGCGACGGCCCTGGTGCTCGGGCTGTTGAGCTGGGCGCCCGACCCGCCCGAGCCGGCCCGGCCGCTCACCGTGCCGGAGAGCGAACGGCTGGCCGCCGTGCGGGTCACCAACCTGCGGGACCTGCGCGCCGGCGTACGCGTCACGGCCGGCACCGGCGCCACCCGCATCGAGCTGGTGGGCTGGGTGGACTGGTCCCGGTCGTTGCTCTACCTCGACGTGGGCGGGCCGGGCGCGGGCGCCGAACGCGGGCTGCTGCAGAGAAGCGGCCGGGTGCTGGTGGTCCGGCCCGATCCGGCGGCGGTGCCCACTCCCGCCGCGCCACCACTGGTAGCCCCGGAGGACCGGTGGCGGCTGCACCGACTGGCACCCGGTGCGCAGCTGGCACCGGTGCTCGACCTGCTCCTCGACCTCGCCGCCGACCGCCCGGACACCCCGACCCGGACGGCGCCGTCCAACGGAGCACGCTGGATCGCCCGGGAGACCGTGCCGGCCGGCCCACTGGACGTCATACAGGCGCCACTGCCCACCGGCACGCCGGCCGCCAGCACCTCGGTCGGCACCCCCGGCGCCGCGACGCCCGCCCCGGACGAACAGACCCGGTACTGGCTGGACCAGGACGCCCGACTGCACAAGCTGGTGACCCGGCTGCCCGGCGCCGGCCCGGTCACCCTGATCTTCAACCGGGCGGACCGGCCGACACTGAGGCCGGTGGACGCACTCGGCGGCCGACCCGGTCTGCCCCGCGCGCTGACCGACGCCGAGCAACGTCGGCTCGACCGGCTGCCGGCCCGGCTCCGCGCCCAGGGCGGCGCCACGTTGACGCTTACCGCGCCGACGGGCACGGACACGAACCTGCGGGGCGCCGGCTGGTTGAGCTGGACCGCGCGTACCGCGTACCTCGCGGTCGCCGATCTGGGCGTACCCGATCGCCGGACCCTGCTGCGACGCGACGCCGCCGGTCTGGCCCGGGCGGACCTGCCGGCGGTCACCGCCGGCGGCGGCACCGCGGAGGCGCCGGCCCGGCCGCCACTGCCGCCCCCGGCCGGGGGCTGGCGGGTTTCCCGACCCGGCCGGGACGACCTGAGCGTGCTGGTCGAGGCCGCGGTGACCGCCGGGTCGGTCGGGCACCGCGGCGCGGCCGTGCGGGTACGCGAGGACGTCGCCGCCGGACGGAGCGTGGACGTCATCGAGTCGGGCCCGGCGGACGGGCGGCTGCGCTACTGGATCGACCGGGACGGGTTGCTCCGCCGGCTCGAGTTGCAGACCGACGCCGGCGCGTGGGCCCACCTGGATCTCCACCCCGCCGTCGTACCCCGACTGGCCGCCAACCCTCGGCTGGTCGCCCCTCGACCCTCAGCCCCTCGGTCTTCGGCCCCTCGGCCCGGTGCCCGCTGACCTCAGGGGCGCCAGCCGGTCTGCGCGGCCCACTGCTCGGCCCGCAGGTACTCCTCGTCGAACCACGGGTTCCGGGCCGTGCCGGAATCGCCGGCCTCCGGCGCCGCGTCGATCAGGTCCCGCTTGAGCAGCAGGTACGCGGACCGCTGATCCGGGTCGGCACGCAGGTGGTCGCGCATCAGCAGCGCATACCGCCAACCCGGCGAATCCGCCAGCCGTAGGTGCAGACGAACCGGGCGGGCCGGGTCCGCGCTGCCGTGCAGCCGCTTCTCCCACCGGCCCCGGCCAGCCGGGCGCGGGTCGTCCCACCACTGCCCCGGCACCCGCGGGAACCCGGCGCCCGCCAGCCGATCCGCCAACGGCCCGTCGGCGTCGGCGAGGCTGGAGACCGCCACCTGCACATCGATGACGTTCTGGGCGGCCAGACCGGGCACCGCCGTCGAACCGATGTGATCGATGCGCAGGGCATCCGAACCGAGCGTGTGCTGGATCCGGGCGGCCAACCGCGCGTACTGCTCCGGCCAACTCGCGTCGGCCCCGGCCTTCTCCGCCGGGGCCGGCGGCACCACCCGCCGCTGGCGCAGGTTGTCCTCGTAGGGAACCAGCCGCTGCTTCCAAAGCAGGTCGACGGCGTCGTGCAGCGCCGTCAGGCTGCCGTCGTTCGTCAGCACCACGTCCGCCGCCGCCCGGCGGCGGACGTCGTCGGCCTGGGCGGCGATTCTCCGCTCGGCCTCCGCGCGAGGCATCCCCCGGTCGCGCGCCAGCCGCTCCAGTCGGGTCGACACGGCCGCCTGCACCACGACCACCAGGTGGTACGTCGGCGCGAGACCCACCTCGACCAGCAGCGGTACGTCGTTGACGACGATCGCGTCAGGTGCCGCCGCCGCGGCCAGCTCCGCGGTACGGGCCCGCACCCGGGGGTGGGTGATGGCCTCCAGCCGACGCCGGGCGGTCTCGTCGGCGAACACCACAGCTCCCAGTGCGGCACGGTCCAGTGCGCCATCGGCGTCCACCACAGCGTCGGAGAAAGCGGCCACGATCTCGGCCAGCCCGTCCGTACCCGGCGCCACCACCTCCCGGGCCACCCGGTCGGCGTCAATGAGCACCGCGCCCCGCTCGACGAGCCGCGCGGCCACCGCGCTCTTGCCCGACCCGATTCCGCCGGTCAACCCCACCCTCAGCACCCGAACAGTCAACCGGATCGACAAACCCGCCGCCAAACCCACCCACGGCCCGGCGACACCCAACCCACCCTGCGCCCGTGGTGCGGCCCAACGCCCCGCGCCACGATCGTGGCGGTCCACACCAGCCGCCGAGCGCAGCTCGCGCCGGTGGCCTACGGCGGGTACGGCGAAGGCCCCGCCCCCAGCGATCCGGAGATCGCGGGGACGGGGCCCGTCGTCGTTCAGCGGGTCACTTACCGCCGGCGAGCTTCTCCCGCAGTGCGGCGAGCGCCTCGTCGGTGGCCAGCGTGCCGGCCGGCTCCTCGGCCTGCCGGCTCGGGGCCGGGCTGGACGAAGAGGTGGTGCCACCGCCACCGCCGCCGCCAGCGGCCGGGACGGCCGGAGTCGGGTTGGCGGCAGCCTCGGCGTCGGCGGCCCGAGAGGTCTGCACCTGCTTGGTGTGGGCCTCCCAGCGCAGACGAGCCTCGGCGTACTGGTTCTCCCAGGTCTCGCGCTGCTTGTCGTACCCCTCGAGCCACTCGCCCGTCTCCGGGTCGAAGCCCTCCGGGTAGATGTAGTTGCCCTCGGTGTCGTACGTCGCGGCCATGCCGTAGAGGGTCGGGTCGAAGTGCTCCTCGCCCTCGACGAAGCCCTCGTTGGCCTGCTTGAGCGACAGCGAGATCCGGCGACGCTCGAGGTCGATGTCGATGACCTTGACCATGACCTCGGAGCCAACCTGGACGACCTGCTCCGGGATCTCCACGTGGCGCTCGGCCAGCTCGGAGATGTGGACCAGGCCCTCGATGCCGTCGTCCACCCGGACGAACGCACCGAACGGCACCAGCTTGGTGACCTTACCCGGCACGATCTGCTGGATCGCGTGGGTGCGGGCGAACTGCCGCCACGGGTCCTCCTGGGTCGCCTTCAGCGACAGCGAGACCCGCTCGCGGTCCAGGTCGACGTCCAGGACCTCGACCTCGACCTCCTGGCCCACCTCGACGACCTCGGACGGGTGGTCGATGTGCTTCCAGGACAGCTCGGAGACGTGCACCAGACCGTCGACGCCGCCGAGGTCCACGAAGGCGCCGAAGTTGACGATCGAGGACACGACGCCCTTGCGGACCTGGCCCTTCTGCAGCTTGTTGAGGAACTCGGTGCGCACCTCGGACTGCGTCTGCTCCAGCCAGGCCCGGCGGGACAGAACCACGTTGTTGCGGTTCTTGTCCAGCTCGATGATCTTGGCCTCGAGCTCCCGTCCGACGTACGGCTGCAGGTCACGCACACGACGCATCTCGACCAGGGACGCGGGCAGGAAGCCGCGCAGCCCGATGTCGAGGATGAGGCCGCCCTTGACCACCTCGATGACCGAACCGCGGACGACGCCGTCCTCGTCCTTGATCTTCTCGATCGTGCCCCAGGCCCGCTCGTACTGTGCCCGCTTCTTCGAGAGGATCAGACGACCCTCCTTGTCCTCCTTCTGGAGGACCAGGGCCTCGATGTGGTCGCCAACCGTCACAACCTCGGCGGGGTCCACGTCGTGCTTGATCGACAACTCCCGAGAGGGGATGACACCCTCGGTCTTGTAGCCGATGTCGAGCAGGACCTCGTCCCGATCGACCTTGACGACGGTGCCTTCGACAATGTCGCCGTCGTTGAAGTACTTGATGGTCTCGTCGATCGCGGCGAGGAAAGCCTCCTCGGAACCGAGATCGTCGTGGGTGACCCGGGTGGCGCTCGAGGGGGCCTCGATGCTGCTCGTCATGTGGGCGGTTGCTCCGGTCGGTGGGTTGTCACAGCAGGCTGGTGTGTCGCAGTGACCTGTTCGCGCCAGCGGATCCGTCGCCGGGCACACCGAACGATCGCCTAGTGAGATCATGATGTGGCTCCGTCGACCGCGCACCTGCTCCCTGCCGAGGCAACGCGATCCGCGAGCGCATCGTCTAGCCTACCGTGCGCATTACCACAGCGTGCAAGCCCTCCCGGGTTCTCTTCGTGCGATGACCTGCGAAAGCCGAACAATCGCCCGGAAAACACCCCTGCTGTCTCCTGCGTCACAGCAGACCCTCCCGCCCCGCCGCCCGCGCACCCACGCGCCGCGCGTGATCGACTTGTTTCCTGGGATGTCGGTGTGTCCCACCGAGCCAGAGTGGATCAAGGCTGCCACGCGAGGAGTCGGGCAGATCGTGGACGCGTCGCCGTACCCACCGGGGTGGGCGGGGCCTAGCGTGGGCGCGTGGATGACGACAGCCGGGTTACCCGGCGCCGGGTGGGTGACGCCGAGGCCCGGCGCGCCAACCGCGGCTGGTGGGACACCGACGCCGACGACTACCAGGCCGAACACGGCGCGTTCCTCGGCGACGTGGACTTCGTGTGGTGCCCCGAGGGCCTGCGCGAGGCCGACGCCCGCCTGCTCGGCGACGTGTCGGGTCGACGGGTGCTCGAAGTGGGCGCCGGCGCCGCGGCCGGCGCCCGCTGGCTCGCCACCCAGGGCGCCCAGCCGGTCGCCTTCGACCTGTCCGCCGGCATGTTGCGGCACGCCGCCGAGGCCGCCGACCGCACCGGGGTACGCGTACCGCTGGTGCAGGCCGACGCGCTCGCCCTGCCGTTCGCCGACCTGTCGTTCGACGTCGCCTGCACCGCGTTCGGCGCGATCCCGTTCGTGGACGACTCGGCGGCGCTGCTCGCCGAGGTGCACCGGGTGCTGCGCCCGGGCGGCCGGTGGGTGTTCTCGGTGACCCACCCGATGCGGTGGATTTTCCTCGACGACCCGGGCGAGGGCGGCCTGACGGCCGTGCACTCCTACTTCGACCGCTCCCCCTACGTGGAGCAGGACGAGACCGGCGTGGCCACCTACGTCGAGCAGCACCGCACCCTCGGCGACCGGATCCGCGAGCTGGTCGGCGCCGGGTTCCGACTCTTGGACCTGGTGGAGCCGGAGTGGCCGGAGGGGCACGAGGGGGTCTGGGGGCAGTGGAGCCCGCTGCGCGGACGGCTCTTCCCCGGCACCGCCATCTTCGTCACCGAGAAGCCCGCCGGGTGAGCGCGTCGTACCCGCTGTCCGACCTGCGACCCATCGATCGCCGGTAGGCTCGCCCTATGAGCGCTGAGCCCATCCCGACATCACCTGGCCCCTGGTGTCCGGACCCGATGCGGCAGCAGCGTGCCGACTACACGCTGGAGGACCTGCTCACCCTGCCGGACGACGCCCCCCGCGTCGAACTCGTCGACGGAGTTGTCCAGGTGACACCCTCCCCCACCCTGGGCCATCAGAACATCTCCAGCCTGCTCTGGCTTTGGCTGCGCAACCACGCGCCGCTTCACCTTCGTGCCACCCAGGCCGTCGGGCTCAGGCTGAGCCACAACACGAGTCGACAGCCGGATGTGCTGTTGCACAGTGCCAGCGTCGCATCCGTTCATTCCCTCCTGCGGCCGGAGGACGTCGTACTCGCCGTGGAGATCGTTTCGGCGGGCACGCGACGGATCGACCGGTTCGCGAAACCCGGGGAGTACGCCGCCGCCGGCATCCCGTTCTACTGGCGGATCGAGCAGGACCCGGTGCACGTCTACGCGTACCGGATCGGCGACCATGTGGGGCCGGGCGGTGAGCGGCAGTACGAGCTGGTCGCCGACGGTGCCGACGTGATTGAGCTGACCGAGCCGTTCGACATCAAGCTGCCGGTCGCCGAGATCACCCCGTAGTCGTTTCGCCCTGGCCGCCTCGGGTAGCCGAGGGCCATGGCCGAACAGAGATTCCGTAAGGGCGACCATGTCTCCTGGTCGGCCCACGGCAGCCGCGCGTACGGCGTGGTGCGGGGGACGATCACCGAGCGGACACGGATCCGCGGGCGGGCCGTGAACGCGGCCCCCGATGATCCGCAGTACCGGGTCCGCAGTGACGGCACGGGCCGCGACGTGGCCCACCGGCCCGAGGCGCTGCGTCATGAGCAGAAGTGACGATGGCCGGGACACCTACCGGGAGTTCACCGAAGCGGTGAACATGAAGCCCGGTGAGCTGTCCACGTGGCTGGAGACCGACGAGTCGAAGCAGGTCGGTTGGCACAAGGGCGGTCAGGCTGGTGGTGGCGAGTCCGTCGGGCACGAATCCGGTCGGAAGATCATCAACCTGCTCCGTCGCAAACGCGGCGACCTGTCCGAGGGCGACTACAAGCACATGCGCAAGGTGGTCGGCTACGTACGCCGGCACATGGCCCAGCGGCCCTCGGGCGACGTCCGCGACACCAAGTGGCGCTGGTCCCTCATGAACTGGGGCCACGACCCCTTGAAGTAACCACGTCACTGTTCAGAACCAGGGCGACGGCGTGACCCACAACACCAGCGGTCGCGACCAGGGCGACCCGGTCAGGGGTTCCGGGGCAGCCCGACCCACGCAGGGATCAAGCCTGACCGCCCGGAGTGGGTCGGGCTGCCCCGGAACCCCCACACCGCAACACCAAAATCAGTGATCCGCGCTGTTCCAGTCGCGGCCCAAGCCGACGGACACCTCCAGCGGCACCGACAGCGGGTACGCCTCGCCCATTTCCCGCCGGACCAGGGCCTCCAACGCCTCCCGCTCACCCGGAGCGACCTCGAAGACCAGCTCGTCGTGCACCTGGAGCAGCATCCGCGAGCGCAGCCCGGCCTCGCCGAGCGCGGTGTCGACGTGCAGCATCGCCACCTTGATGATGTCGGCGGCGGAGCCCTGGATGGGGGCGTTGAGCGCCATCCGCTCGGCGATGTCGCGGCGCTGCCGGTTGTCGCTGACCAGGTCGGGCAGGTAGCGACGCCGACCCAGGATGGTGGAGGTGTAGCCGTCCTGGCGGGCCCGGGCGACCACCTGCTGAAGGTAGTCGCGCACCCCACCGAAGCCGGCGAAGTAGTTTTCCATCAGCCCGCGCGCCTCTTCGGTGCTGATGCTGAGCTGTTGGGACAGGCCGAAGGCGCTCAGCCCGTACGCCAGGCCGTAGTTCATGGCCTTGATCTTGCGGCGTTGGTCGGGGGTGACCTCGTCGACCGGCACCCCGAACACCGACGATGCGGTCACGGCGTGGAAGTCGGCGCCGGAGTTGAACGCGTCGATCAGCGCGTCGTCCGAGCTGAGGTGCGCCATGATGCGCATCTCGATCTGGCTGTAGTCGGCGGTGAGCAGAGACTCGTAGCCCTCCCCCACCACGAAGGCCCGCCGGATCCGCCGGCCCTCCTCGGTGCGGATCGGGATGTTCTGCAGGTTGGGTTCGGTGGACGAGAGCCGACCGGTGGCCGCCACGGTCTGGTTGAACGTGGTATGGATCCGGCCGTCGTCGGAGACCGACTTGAGCAGCCCGTCGACTGTCGACTTGAGCTTGGCCACGTCCCGGTGCCGCAGCAGGTGGGCCAGCACCGGGTGCGGCTGCTGCGCGTAGAGCCACTGCAGGGCGTCCGCGTCGGTGGTGTAACCGGTCTTGATCTTCTTGGTCTTCGGCAGGCCCAGCTCGGTGAAGAGGATTTCCTGCAACTGCTTGGGCGAGCCGAGGTTGAACTCCCGGCCCACCGCCTCGTACGCGCCCTGCGCGGCGGCCTTCACCTCGGCGGCGAAGTGGGCCTCCAGCTCGGACAGGTAGTGGGTGTCAGCGGCGATGCCGGTGCTCTCCATGGTGGCCAGCACCCGCATCAACGGCAGCTCCACGCCGGCCATCAGCCGGGCGGACTGCTCGCCGTCGCGGGACAGCTCGGCGTCGATCGCGTCGGCCAGGTCGAGGGTGGCCCGGGCCTGGAGCATCAGGTTCTGCTCGACCACCCCTTCGTCGCCGAGGCCGTCGAGGGTGAGCTGGCCGGACTCCGGGACGTCCACCCGCAGCTCCCGGTGCAGGTAGCGCAGCGCCAGGTCGGTCAGGTCGTAGGACCGCTGGTCGGGACGGGCCAGGTACGCGGCGATCTGGGTGTCCCGCACGATGCCGTCGAGCTGCCAACCGTGCGCGGCGCAGGCCAGCACGGCCGGCTTGCTGTCGTGCAGCACCTTGGGACGCTGCGCGTCGGCCAACCAGCTGGCCAGGGCGCCCTCGTCGGTCGGGTCGAGCTGCGCCGGGTCGACCCAGGCCGCCGCGCCGCCGGCGGTGGCCAGCGCGAGACCGGTGATCGAGGCGGTGTGCCGGCGGTTGGGGCCGGTGTCGAGTTTGACCGCAAGCCCGACCGGGGTGCCGGTCGGAACGTGCGTGCTCAGCCATCCGGCCAGCGCGCCGGGCTCGGTGAGCACCTCGCCGGTGAGGTCGAAACCGGACTCGGCCTCCGGCTCGACCGCCTCCAGATACTGGTAGAGACGGTCGCGCAGAATGCGGAACTCCAGGGTGTCGAAGACCTGGTGCACGGCCTCCCGGTCCCACCCCGTCCAGCGGGTGTCCTCCGGGCGCAGCGGCAGCTCCAGGTCCGAGACGAGGCAGTTGATCTCGTAGTTGCGGATCACGTCGGCGAGCCGCTCCCGCAGGCTGTCGCCGGCCTTGCCCTTGATCTCGTCGGCCCGGGCGATCACGCCCTCCACCCCGCCGTACGTGGTGATCCACTTGGCGGCGGTCTTCGGGCCGACGCCCGGAATGCCGGGCAGGTTGTCACTGGTCTCGCCGACCAGCGCGGCGAGGTCCCGGTACTGCTGTGGCGGAACGCCGTATTTCGCCTCGATCGCCGCCGGGTCCATCCGGGCCAGGTCGGAGACGCCCTTGCGCGGGTAGAGGACCGTGATCTGGTCGTCGACCAGCTGGAACGCGTCGCGGTCGCCGCTGCTGATCAGCACCGACATGCCCTGGTCGCGGGCCTGGCAGGCGAGCGTGGCGATGACGTCGTCGGCCTCGAAGCCCTCTTTCTCCACCACCGGGATCTGCAGCGCGGCCAGGACCTCCTTGACCAGGCTGACCTGGCCCTTGAAGTCGGTCGGGGTCTCGCTGCGGCCGGCCTTGTACTCCGCGTACTTGTCGGTGCGGAAGGAACGGCGGGAGACGTCGAAGGCCACCACGATGTGCGTCGGCTGCTCGTCGCGCAGCACGTTGATCAGCATCGAGGTGAAGCCGTACACCGCGTTGGTGGGCTGCCCCGTCGTGGTGGAGAAGTTTTCCACAGGCAGGGCGAAGAAAGCCCGGTATGCCATGGAATGTCCGTCGACGAGAAGCAGGCGCGGTGTCGTAGCTGTCACGGCAGCGACTCTAGTCCGTAGGTACGACGACGTGACGACGCCGGCAGGCGGTGATGTCGAGAAGTCGCCGGAGACCACTCCGACTCCCTCGTCGCCGGCTGATCGTCGCATCTTCAGCAGGCGCGCAGGGCTCGGCTCGGAGACGGCGAACCGGCCGGCAGGAAACCTGCCGGCCGGTTCACGTTCGACAACTCAGGCCACGCCGAGGTACGCCTCCTTGACCGCCGGGTCGTGCAGGAGTTCCTGGCCGGTGCCCTCCTTGACGATCCGACCGGTCTCCAACACGTAGCCCCGGTGGGCCCGGGAGAGCGCCTGCTGAGCGTTCTGCTCGACCAGCAGGATCGTGGTGCCCTGCTCGTTGATCTGGGTGATGATCTCGAAGATCTGCTGGATCAACTTTGGTGCCAGACCCATGGACGGCTCGTCCAGCAGCAGCAGCTTCGGACGGGTCATCAGCGCCCGACCGACCGCGAGCATCTGCTGCTCACCGCCGGAGAGCGTGCCGCCGGCCTGCTTGCGCCGCTCGTGCAGCCGTGGGAACAGCTCGAACACCATCGCCAGGTCCTTGGCGATATCGGCCTTGTCCCGACGGGTGTAGGCCCCCATCTCCAGGTTTTCCAGCACCGTCATGCCCGGGAAGACACCGCGGCCCTCGGGCGACTGCCCGATCCCGCGGATCACCCGCAGGTCGGCACGCAGCCGGCTGACGTCGACGCCGTCGAACTTGATGCTGCCGCCGGAGATGGCGTGCAACCCCGAGATCGCCTTCATGGTCGTGGTCTTGCCGGCACCGTTGGCGCCGATGAGCGCCACGATCTCGCCCTGGTCCACGTGCAGGCTAATGCCGTGCAGCGCCTCGATCCGGCCGTAGAGCAGCTTCAGATTATCGATCTCAAGCAGCATCCTCGACACCTCCCAGGTAGGCCGCAATCACCTTCGGGTCGTCGCGCACCTCGGCCGGCGACCCCTCGGCGATCTTCTGCCCGAACTCCAGCACCACCAGCCGGTCCACCACGCCCATGACCAGTCGCATGTCGTGCTCGATCAGCAGGACGGTCACGCCGGAGTCGCGGATCTTGCGGATCAGCTGCAGCAGCGCCACCTTCTCCGCCGGGTTGAAGCCGGCGGCCGGCTCGTCGAGGCAGAGCAGGGTGGGATCGGTGGCCAGGGCCCGAGCGATCTCCAGACGACGCTGGTCACCGTACGACAGGTTGCGGGCCAGGTCGCCGGCGCGACCCTGGATGCCCACGAAGTCCAGCAGCGCGCGGGCCTTCTCCTTGCCCTGCCGCTCCTCCCGCCAGTGCCGCGGCAACCGCAGCAGGGCGCTCGGGACGCTGGTCTTGTGGTTGGCGTCCGCGCCGACCTGCACGTTCTCCAGTGCCGTCATCTCCGGGAAGAGGCGGATGTTCTGGAAGGTACGTGCGATGCCCAGCTTGGTGATCTGGAACCGCTTACGGCCGCTGACCTTCTCACCCCGGAACCGGATCTGCCCGGTCGTCGGGGTGTACACGCCCGTCATCGCGTTGAAGCAGGTGGTCTTGCCCGCGCCGTTCGGGCCGATCAGCCCGAGGATCTCCCCCTCGTAGAGGGTGAAGTTGACGTCGTTGAGGGCCACCACGCCGCCGAAACGCAGCGTGACGTGGTCGACCTCCAACAGCGGCTTACGACCGTCGGTCGCCGGAGCCGGCTCGCTGACGGCCTCGTCCGGCGTCGAGGACTTCTCCGGCGGGCTACCCACCGTCGTCCGCGCGTCGATCGCCATGTCGCGCTCGCTGCTGGCGTCGCGCTCGCTACCCATCCGTGGCTCACTCAACGACAGCCACCTCCTTCTGCCGGTCCTTGAGCTCGGCGGCCCGCCGCCGGTTCGGCCAGAGACCCTGCGGTCGGAAGATCATCACGATGATCAGCAGAATCCCGAAGATGAAGTAGCGCAACGACGTCGGGCTGACGTCGAAGTCGTTACCGAAGACGGTGGCCGTCTCCGGCAGACCGAACACGTCACCCACCGACCGCAGCCACTCCGGAACGTAGATGACCAGGAAGCCACCGAGGATCGCACCGCCGATGCTGCCCGCACCACCGAGCAGAACCGCCGCCAACACCAGGATCGAATTCTCCAACGAGAACGTCGAGGAGTTGACGAAGTTCGCCTGACCTGCCCACAACGTGCCGGACAAACCACCGACCGCCGCACCGATCGCGAACGCCCACAGCTTGAACCGGAACGTCGGTACGCCCATCAGCTCCGCCGCGTCCTCGTCCTCGCGGATCGCCACCCAGGCCCGGCCCACCCGGCTGTTCGCCAGGTTCCGGATCAGGAAGACGGCGCCAATGATCACCGTGAGCAGCAGCCAGTAGTACGGCTTGAACTCGAACTGGAAGATGGCCGTTCCGTCCGGGTACTTGCCCGGCGGGTGCCCCACCTGCGGGATGCCCCGGTCACCGTTGAGGATCCAGTCCTGGTTCTTCGCGACGATCCGGATCATCTCCGCGAAGCCGAGCGTCACGATCGCCAGGTAGTCGCCGCGCAGGCGCAGGGTCGGCGCGCCGAGCAGCACACCCGACAGCAACGCCAGGGCGATGGCGATCGGCACCGTGACCAACCACGGCCACGGGCTCTCCAGCCAGTTGTACTCGGTGATGAGCTTGCTCTCCGGCGACGTCAACAACGCCACCGTGTACGCGCCGACGGCGAAGAAGCCGAAGAAGCCCAGATCCAACAGACCGGCGTAGCCCACCACCACGTTGAGACCGAGCGACAGCAGCACGATCCACGCGCAGTAGAACAGCACCGCCGCCATGTCGTTGCGCGTGGTGTACAGCGGGATCCACAGGCCAGGAATGTTCAGGTACTCGTAGAACCACTTGTTCGGCAGGACGTAGAGGAACGCGATGAAAGCCAGCAACCCGGTGATCCGGGCGGACTTCGGCAGCTCGTCGACCCGCCGACCGATGGCACTCGAAGCGGAGTGCCAACGCTCTCGCAGAGCGGTCATGCCCGCGCCCTCCCCAACGACTCGCCCAGCAGACCGGTCGGCCGGAACATCAGCAGGACGATCAGCACGACGAACGCGATGAGATCCCGCCACTGCGAGCCGAAGAGAGCCGACCCGTAGTTCTCGACCAGCCCCAGCAACACGCCGCCGATCGCCGCGCCGCGCAGGTTGCCGATACCGCCCAGCACCGCGGCGGAGAATGCCTTGAGCCCGAGCAGGAAGCCGATGTTGTACCGGGTGTTCCCGCTCTTCATGTCACTGAAGACGGCGGCCACACCGGCCATCAGACCACCCAGCACGAAGACCAGCGCGATCACGCGACTCTTGTTGACACCCATCAGCGCGGCGGTGTTGGCGTCCTGCGCGACCGCGCGGATGCCCTTGCCGAAGCGCGTGCGGTTAACGAACCAGTCGAGCCCGACCATCATGATGATGGCCACGCTCAGCGTCAGCATCTGCACGGGCGTGATGCTCCAGCCGCCGATGCTGAACAACGTGTCGGCCGGCAGCAGAGCCGGCGAGCCGACCTGCCGACGCTGGGTCAGCGTCCCCATCAGCTCCATCAGGGCGTACGACGCACCGATAGCGGTAATCAGGAAGGCCAGCGGCGGTGCGTTGCGGCGCCGCAGCGGCCGGTAGGCGGTAACCTCGATCAGCAGCGCGACGCTGCCGGACAGCAACGCGGCCGCCACGATCGCGAGGGCGATCAGAAGCAGCGCGTGACCCACCGAGGGCGCACCACTGTTGCTATCGAGCCCGAAGGCCGCCCAGGTCCAGATGGCACCGAAGGTGCCGATCATGAAGACCTCGGAGTGCGCGAAGTTGATCAGGCGAAGAACGCCATAGACGAGGGTGTAGCCGAGGGCGATGAGCGCGTAGATCGCACCCTGCACCAACCCGGTTGTGGTCAGTTCCGGGAAGCCCCGGACGAGTTCTGCAAAGTCCACCGATGCTCCGAAGGGTGTTGCGTTGAGCCGATGCGGCCGGGGTTACACACCCCGACCGCATCGAAACAACTCTGTTCGTCACGCCCTCAAACCTGTGACCCCAAAGGGATCAGGCCTTCGGGACCTCCACGTCAGGAGCCCACGCACCGGCGGTCGCCTTGAAGGCCCACACCTTGACCTGCGCCGGGTCCAGCTCGCCGTTCGGCTCCCACTTGTAGGTCACGCCCGAGGCGGAGCCAGCCTTGTTGTAGGTGGAGAGGAAGGCCTGGATGTCAGCGCGGCTGGTCTTGCCGGACTTGATGGCCTCGAGGTAGATGTTGGCCAGGTCGAACGACACGTCGGCGTACACGCCCGGGTCGACGCTGTACTTGGCCTTGAAGTCGGTCACGAAGGTGCCCTTGGCAGCCGTCGCCGGGCCGCACGGGCAGGTGGCGATGGTGCCCTCGACGTCCTTCTGACCGGCGACCGACAGCATGTTGGCGTCGTTGATGCCGTCACCACCGATGAACGTGCCGGTCCAGCCCGCAGCCCGCAGCTGCTTCAGGAACGGCGCGGCCTCCTCGGTGTAGCCCGCGTAGAACAGCACGGTCGCACCGCTGGTCTTCACCTTGGAGATCTGCGCACCGAACTCCTGCGCGTTGTCGACGACCTTGTCGGTGCCGATGACCAGGGAGCCGAGGCCCTTCTTGGCCTCGTCGGCCAGACCGGCGCCGTACGCCGACTGGTCGTCGATGACGAACGCCTTCTGGGCCTTCAGCACGTTCTTGATGTAGCTGGCGATCGCCGGGCCCTGGGAGAAGTCGTTACCCACGCCGCGGTGGAAGACCTTCCAGCCCTTCTCCGCCAGGCTCGGCCGGGTGGCCGACGGGCTGATGACGGCGAGACCGGCGGTGTCGAAGATCGGCAGCGCGACCTCGCTCTCACCGGAGAACGCCGGACCGACCATCGCCACGATCTTCGTGTCGGCCGCCGCGCTGGTCGCGAGGCCACCCGCCAGGTCGGCCTTGCCCTGCGAGTCGAACGCCTGAACGGTGACCTTGCAGTCCGCGTTCTCCGCGTTGTACTTCTCCACGGCGAGGTCGGCACCCTGCTTCATCGGGGTGACCAGGCCGGCGTCGGCGCCGGAGAGCGCACCGAAGAAACCGATCTTGAGGTCGCACGCCTTGTTGGCGGAACCTTCCGACGTGCCCTCGTCCTTCTTACATGCGCTGGCGCCGCCGGCAACAAGCGCCAAGATGGCGACGCTGCCGAGGACGCGCACGAAGTTTTGCCTCAAGGCTGGAACCCTCCTCCGTCCAGAAGCCCGAAGTCGCCTGGCAGAAAGCCGGAGGCGACCACGGACCGGACCGTTCACCCGGTCTGGGGCGGGACGTTATCCCACAAGCACTACTCACCGTAAGGTGTCGTAGGCGGCATTGACTCAACCGTTACCAGAGGCGGGGAACCTCGCGTTTAGATGTCACATCGGCGCCTGTCGACAACCCGTCAGACGGGCCCCAACGGCGCAAACCACACCCTCGCCGCCACCCCGTCGTCGACTGTGACCACCATCCCGCGGTCCCACATAGTGGCCGCCGCCGACGTGTCCCCACCTGCGGAAACGTCCACCGGAAGCACCACCGGCAGCCACGACGAGCCGCCCGTGTCGGATCGCCACAACCGGTGCCCGTCGGCCGCCATCGTCATCGCCAACACCGCGCCACCACCGCCGGCCGCCGACTCAACACCGGCCACCGCGCCCGCGCCCGTCGCCCCGAAGGCCCCCAGGGCGCGCCACTTCCCGGCACCCGAAACCGCACCCGTCGACTCCAGCACCCACGCCTGGAAAAGGCTCCCCCGCACCCCCACGGCGTACACCGACGAGCCGACCCGCACGAGACGCTGGACGATCTCGTCCTCCCCCGTCGCCGGCAGCGCCAACCGCTTCCACGTCACGCCGGACGCGGAGGACCAGACGAAAGGGTCACGATCGGCCCGACCCGCGGGCCGTCCCCCGCCACCGACCAACCAACCTTCCGGCACCGCGACCGCGTCCGTGGCGAGCGTCGTCAGACCCGCCTCGCTGGCCAGCTCCGCGGCACGGTCGACCAACTCGAAGCCACTCGCATCCGGGGAACGCCAGACCGCCGCCCCACCCGTCCGGGCTCCCGCGATCAACCACCCGCCGGCACCACCCGCGATGCGGCTCGCGCTGACCGCCTCCGGTCCGCCGTACAGCTCAAACTCCGCCGACACCTCGCGCAGACCGCCGTCGGCGTCCTGCCGCCACGTCCGCACCCGCGGATTGCCGTGCGCGCCGCCGGCCCGCGCCCCGATGACGGCGATCCGACCCTCATGACAGCCAACGGCATAGAGGATCGCCCGTTCGCCGTAGTAACTCGACGGACGCGACGGCAGCGGAGTCCACTCTCGACCGTCCACGCTGCGCCAGGCCGCCGGGCGGGTTCCGCCGTCCGGCGCGCCCACCGCGCCGACCGCGTACCACCGACCCGCGCAGGCGGTCACATCGCGAACGATCAGCCGACCCGGTGAGCCCGGCGGCACCGGCAGGACCGCCATCTCCCATTGCGGCCGAACCGGTTCGGGAAGGCGTACCTTCTCGGCGGCCCGGCAGCCGGCGAGCAGCGTGACGACAACCCCGAACACCGCCATCGCACGCCGGACCGACACGCAGTTGATGCTATCGATCCGACCGCCCGCAGCCGAGCCTCACCCGGTGATCAGACGGTCGGCTGCTGCGACACCTCGCCGCCAGCGGTCTCCGCGAGGATCCGCTCCGCGACCTCTTTCATAGTCATCCGGTGGTCCATCGCGGTGCGCTGGATCCACTTGAACGCCTGCGGCTCGGTCATCCCGTACGTGGTCATCAGCGCGCCCTTGGCACGCTCCACCGACTTACGGATCTCCAGGCGGTCGGTCAGGCTCGCGACCTCCGCCTCCAGGGCCGCGACCTCCGAGTAACGCGACAGCGCGATCTCCACCGCCGGGACCAGGTCACTCTTCTGGAAGGGCTTCACCAGGTACGCCATCGCGCCCGCCGCGCGTGCCCGCTCCACCAGATCACGCTGGCTGAACGCGGTCAGAATGATCACCGGAGCGATCCGGGCACCGGCGATGCGCTCGGCGGCGGCCAGCCCGTCCATGATCGGCATCTTGATGTCGAGGATGACGAGATCGGGCTTCAACTCCTCGGCGAGGCGCACGGCTGTCTCGCCGTCACCGGCCTCCCCCACCACCTCGTAACCCTCTTCGACAAGCATCTCGGCGAGGTCCAGCCGGATCAGCGCCTCGTCCTCGGCGATCAGTACGCGCCTGCGCTCGGCATCCGTCGGCATCTCAGCCACCAGCCCTACCCCCACCAGTCATAAGCCGACACCAACCCGACCGGGTGTCGCCGCCCTCAGCGTAGTAGGTAACCTATGGGAGGCCACCAGAGCATTCGGCCAAGCGTCCCCGTATTCCAACCGGCAGAGAAGCGGAGCTCAAACCTCCGACAGTGTGGGTTCGAATCCCACCGGGGGCACCAAAAGTGTCGTACGGCTGTTCCAAAATCGTCGTGTGCATCCCCCTGAACTACGCATTCGTGCGCGGCAGCAGCACTTCGCCGGGAGCACGGTCGCCGAGGTTGCCAGACGTCTGAGACTTCCCTACTCAACGGTCAGGGGCTGGTGCACGAACCAGGTCGAGCCGAGAAGGTCCGGCAGCGAGCTTCGTTGCTTTCGCTGCCGGCCTGAGGTCAAGAATCAGACAGATCCGTCTGCATACCTCTACCTGCTCGGTCTCTACCTGGGCGACGGGCATCTCGTCACCTCCGCACGGGTGCCGGTGCTGCGCATCGCTTGCAGCAGTAGCTGGCCGGGCCTGATCGAGGCATGCGACGCCAGCATGCGGCAGGTGCTCGCGGCGAAGGTTCAGCGCGTCCAGCAGCCTGGTTGCGTCAGCGTGCAGAGCTCCGCCAAGCATTGGCCATGCCTGCTTCCCCAGCATGGTCCAGGCAAGAAACACGAGCGTCCGATCATTCTCGCCAGTTGGCAACGGGACATCGTTGCGACGCATCCGGGTGACTTCCTGCGCGGGCTGTTCCACTCCGACGGCTGCCGGTTCGCCAACCGGGTGACAGTGCGCGGCAGGGCGTACGTCTACCCGCGCTACATGTTCGTCAACGAGTCGGCCGACATCATGCGGCTCTGCCAGTGGGGCCTCGACCTGCTCGGTGTCGCCTGGCGGATGAACCGACGCAACGCGTTGTCGGTGGCACGCCGCGGCGCTGTCGCCGCGTTGGACCGGCACGTCGGTCCGAAGTCCTGACCGCCACCCCCGGATCGGGCCGACCGTGGGAGCCTGGCTGACGATCACGGCGAAAACGCGGGCGACGACAGGGGTGGATCTGATGCGGGTGGTTGTCTTCGGTGCGACCGGGATGGTCGGTCAGGGCGTGTTGCGCGAGTGCCTGCTCGCCGATGACGTGCGGGAGGTGCTGACGGTCGGTCGTCGGCCGACCGGCCGGCAGGATCCGAAGCTGCGGGAGTTGACCGTCGCGGACGTGGGCGAGTTGGCCGCGGTGCGGGCCGAGCTGACCGGGGTCGACGCGTGTTTCTACTGCCTGGGGGTGTCCTCCTTGGGTCTGGATGAGGCCGCGTACACCCGGGTCAGCTACGACTACCCCCTCGCTGCGGCGCGGTTGTTCGCGGAGGTGAGCCCGCAGGTCACGTTCGTCTACGTCTCGGGTCAGGGGACCGATTCGTCGGGTCAGGGCCGGGTGATGTGGGCGCGGGTCAAGGGGCGTGCCGAGAACGCGATCATGGATGTGCTGCCCAACGGTTACGCGGCGCGGCCGGGGTTCATCCAGCCGACGTACGGGGCGGTGTCGAAGACGCGGTGGTACCAATTCGGGTACGCGGTCACCCGTCCGCTGTTTCCGGTGCTGCGTCGGTTGCTGCCGAACCAGGTCACCACTACCGACGGGATCGGTCGGGCGATGCTGCGGGTGGCTCGGCAGGGTTCGCCCGTCCGGGTGTTGGGCAACCGCGAGCTGCGCTGAGGTCAGGCGAGCGTGTCGAGGGCGTGGGCGAGGTCGGCGCGCAGGTCCTCGGGGTCTTCGAGACCGACGGAGAGACGCAGCAGGGCTTCGGCGGGTTTGGCGTCGCCCTGGACCGGCCGGTGGGTGAGTGAGGCGGGGTGCTGGATGAGGGTGTCGACGCCGCCGAGCGAGACCGCGTGGGTGATGAGGCGGCAGGCGCCGGCGACGGCGGCCGCGGCGGGCGCGCCGCCGCGTACCTCGAAGGCGAGCAGGCTGCCGGGTCCGGACATCTGCCGCCCGACCAGCGCCGCCGGGTCGTGCACCGAGGGGTGGTGCACCCGGTGTACGGCGGGGTGGTTGGCGAGCCAGCCGGCCAGTTTCTCGGCGGTGGCCTGTTGGGCGCGGACCCGCAGCGGCAGGGTTTGCAGGCCGCGGTGCAGCAGGTAGCCGCCGAGGGGGTGCAGGATCGCCCCGGTGACCGCGCGGACCTGACGTAGCCGTACGGCCCAGGTGTCGTCGCAGGCGACGACACCGGCGAGGACGTCGCCGTGCCCGCCGATGCTCTTGGTGGCGCTGTGCAGAACGAGGGTGGCGCCATGCCGGGCGGGTTGTTGCAGCACGGGGGTGGCGACGGTGTTGTCGACGAGCAGCGGGACGTCGCCGGCCGCGGCGGCGAGGGCGGCGATGTCGACCAGGTCGACTGTGGGGTTGGCGGGTGTCTCGACGATGACCAGGGCGGTGTCGGGGCCGATGGCGGCGGCGACCTCGTCGGGGCGCGTCCAGGTGACGGTGGTGCCGAGCAGGCCGGTGGCGAGGACGTGGTCGGTGCCGCCGTAGAGGGGGCGGACGGCGACGACGTGTCGGCGGTCGCCGCGGGCCGCGGCGAGCAGGGTGGCGGTGAGGGCGGCCATTCCGCTGGCGAAGGCGACGGCCTGGGTGGTGCCTTCCAACTCGGCGAGGGCGGTTTCGAAGCGGGCGACCGTCGGGTTCCAGAGCCGTTGGTAGACGGCGCCGCCGTCGGCGGGGAGGGTGCCGCCGGTGGCGAGTTGCTCGTACGCGGCGCCGCCGTCGTCGACCGACGGCAGCGGGTTGGTGGTGGACAGGTCGATGGGTGGTACGTGCACGCCGAGGGTGCGGAGGTCGTCACGGCCGGCGTGTACGGCCCGGGTGTCCATCGTTGCCATGGCGGTAGCGTCGAACATCTGGCCGTTGGTGGGCAACAGTTCGGCAGATGATTCTGTGAAATGGGCTGGTTTCCGCGATGGGTTCGGGCGAGGATGGCGGAATGCCCCCTGAGCCGAATGATGTGCGGCCGTATCCGGCCTTGGACGAGGTGGACCGCGCGATCCTGACCGAACTGGCCGCGGACGGTCGGCTGCCGAACAATGCCCTCGCCGAGCGAGTGGGTGTGGCGCCGTCGACGTGCCTGACGCGTACCCGGGCGCTGCGGGAGCGCGGTGCGATCCGTGGTTTCCACGCCGAGGTGGATCCGGCGGCGCTCGGTCTGCCGTTGCAGGCGTTGGTGTCGGTGCGGTTGACTGCGCACGAGCGGGCGGCAGTGGACGCGTTCCGAGCCCGGTCGGTGCGGCTGCCGGGGGTGGTGTCGGTGTTTCACGTGGCGGGTGCGGAGGACTACGTGCTGCATGTGCGGGCGGCGTCCGGCGACGCGTTGCGGGACTTCGTGCTGGATCACCTGGCGGTCGACCCGGTGGTGCAGCACACGCAGACCAGCCTGATCTTCGAGCAGGCGCGCGGGATGGGTTGAGCGGCGGGTGAGGTGACCGACGAAAACCCGGATGTCGGAACAAAGCCGGCCGGTGACGGGTTGGCTGACCGTGTGATCACCGTACCGTTGTCTGTTCTTGATCTTGCTCCGGTCGCCAAGGGCACCACCGCTGGCGCGGCATTGCAGGCCACCACCGAGCTGGCCCGTCGCACCGAGGAGTTGGGCTACCACCGTTTCTGGGTGGCCGAGCACCACAACATGCCGGCGATCGCCAGCTCCGCCCCCGCGGTGCTGCTGGCGCACCTGGCCGCGAACACCTCGACGATCCGGCTGGGGTCGGGCGGGGTGATGTTGCCCAACCACGCGCCGCTGGTGGTGGCCGAACAGTTCGGCACCCTGGAGGCGCTGCACCCCGGTCGGATCGACCTGGGCATCGGGCGGGCGCCGGGCACCGACCAGGTGACCGCGCTGGCGTTGCGGCGCACCATGGAGGGCCTGTCGGCCGAGGGTTTCCCGCGCGAGCTGACGGACCTGATGAACTACTTCAGCGGGGAGAAGCCGGGGCAGATCATCGCCACCCCGGGTCGCGGTGAGCAGCCGGCCGTGTGGCTGTTGGGCTCCAGCGGCTTCAGCGCCCAGCTCGCCGGCCTGCTCGGTCTGCCGTTCTCGTTCGCGCACCACTTCAGCTCGCAGAACACCCTGCCGGCGTTGGCCCTGTACCGGCAGAACTTCCGGCCGTCGCAGTGGCTGGACAAGCCGTACGCGATGGTGGCGGTCAACGCGGTGTGCGCGGAGACCGACGAGCGGGCCGAGTGGCTGGCCGGGCCGAGCGCCCTGTCGTTCCTGAAGTTGCGCTCCGGGCGACCGGAGCCGCTGTCGACGCCGGACGAGGCGGCGGCGTACCCGTACTCCGAGATCGAGCGGGAGTTCGTCGTGGCGCGCCGCGACGGTCAGGCGATGGGCTCGCCGGAGACGGTGCGTCGGCAGCTGACCGAGCTGGTGGAGCGCACCGGCGCGGACGAGCTGATGCTGACCACCCTGGTGTACGACGTGCAGGACCGGGTGCGGTCGTACGAGTTGATCGCCGAGCAGGTGGCGGGCGGTCTGCGCCGGAGCGCGTGAAACACGATCTTCACGTCAGCGTCACCCCGCCGACCCGGACGGTGCCTAATGTTGGTGCCGGTGGTGGTACGGCATTCCCGGTCGGGACGGGTTGGGAATGCCGCGGTGTGGCGCACCGGGCCGGAGCTGAGCGGATTCCGCGGCTGCGGCCCGGTGCCTGCCACCCTAGGCGACCCCACTCGGGACCGCCAGGGGTTGCATCAACGTAGGTGGATGTCCGGCGTTGGCGGGGTGCCCATTCCGTTGCCGATGAAGAACCCCGGGTGCGGCGGTTGGTTGTAAGCGGTGTTCTGCCACGCGATCGCCACCCGATACTGCGGATCGTGCATCAGGGTGTAGATCCGGGTGCTGGTCGGGGTGGGTGTGCTGTAGATGCGCAACGCCCGACTGTCGGTGGTCCGCCAGATCACCTCCTCACGCCAGTCGCCCAGGATGTCGCCGGAGAGCGCCGGCGTGGACTTGGTGCCGTTGTTGGACGCCACGCCGCTGCCGTCGAGCAGCCGGGTCTCACCGCCGGTGCCGTACTTGTCGATCTTTGTGCCGTCGAGCAGTTCCCGCACCGGGTCGCCGTCCCACCAGGCCAGAAAGTTGGCCGAGGACGGCTTGCGGCCCACGTTCTGCCCCCTGGTGTTCGCCAGTCCGGCGACCGCTGACGACCACGACTCCGCGCCAGGACTGCCCGCCCAGATGTCCGCGGAGACACCCCGGCCGTTGTCGCCGGACGCCGGCGTGGACCAGAGGACCTGACCGGTACGGGCGTCGGCAAAGTAGGAGCTGGGCTTACTGGCATCCTCGTCGACCTTGAACACCTCCAGTCCGGCGCGGCCCGGGTCGAGGTCCCCGACGTGCAGGGCGTCCCCGTGGCCGTTGCCCGTCGAGTGGAGCAGCCGGCCGTTGTCGTCGATGGTGGCGGCCCCGTACACGATCTCCTGACGGCCGTCGGCGTCGACGTCGGCCACCGAGAGTTGGTGGTTGCCCTGACCGGCGGCGGCGCCGTTGCCCGAGGAGTTCGAGTCGAACGTCCAGCGCCTGGTCAGGGTGCCGTTGCGGAAGTCCCAGGCCGCGATCACCGCGCGGGTGTAGTAACCCCGGGCCATGATCAGCGAGGGACGCTGCCCGTCCAGGTACGCGGTGCCGGCGAGGAACCGGTCCACCCGGTTGCCGTACGAGTCACCCCAGGACGACACGGTGCCGCGCGGCGGGTCGTAGCTGACGGTGGACAGCACCGCGCCGTTCTGACCGTTGAACATGGTCAGGTACTCCGGGCCGGACAGCACGTAGCCACTGGAGTTGCGGTAGTCAGCCGACGACGAGCCGATGAGCTGACCGGTGCCGGAGCGGGTGCCGTCGGCGGTCTTCATGGCCACCTCGGCGCGGCCGTCGCCGTCGTAGTCGTACACCTGGAACTGGGTGTAGTGGGCGCCGGCCCGGATGTTGCGGCCCAGGTCGACCCGCCACAACCTGGTGCCGGTGAGGGTGTACGCGTCGACGTAGACGTTGCCGGTGTAGCCGGACTGGGAGTTGTCCTTGGCGTTCGACGGTTCCCACTTGAGCACGATCTCGTAGCTGCCGTCGCCGTTGAGATCGCCGACGGAGGCGTCACTGGCGCTGTACGAGTAGCTCTCACCACTCGGGGTGCTGCCCCCGGCCGGGACCTGCAACGGCACGTCCAGGTAGCCCGCGCCGAACTGCAACGCCGGCGCCGACGCCGCCTGCTCGGCGCCGCCCACCACGGCCCGCACTGTGTACGCCGAGCCGGCCGCCGCGCCGCTGTCGAGGTAGTTGGTGGCGCCGGTGATCGGGCTGGCGTTGACCTTGGTCGCCCCCCGGTAGAGGTTGAACGCCACCCCGGAGGTCTCGGTGCCGAGCAGCCGCCAGGAGACCAGGTTGCCGCTGCCGGAGCGGACGCTGATCAGCCCTCGGTCCAGGTTCTCCATCTGCACCACCCCGGTCGCCGGCGGAGGCGTGGTCGGGGGCGGCGTGGTGGGTGGCGGTGTGGTGGGGGGCGGTGTGGTGGGGGGCGGAGTGGTCGGCTCGTCGGTGGGTGGGGCGCCGGTGCAGGTGGTGCCGTTGAGGGCGAAGCTGCTCGGCACCGGGTTGCTGCCGGTCCACGACCCGTTGAACCCGAACGAGGCGTTGCCGTTCGTGGCGATGGCGACGTTGTGGTCGACGTTGCGCGCTGTCACTTGGGCGCCGGACTGGGTGACGGCGGTGTTCCACGCCTGGGTGACCTGCTGGCCCGCGGCGTACGACCAGGTGAGGGCCCAGCCGTTGACCGGGTCGCCGAGGTTGGTGACGGTGACGTTGGCGCCGAAGCCGCCCTGCCACTGGTTGGTGATCTGATAGTCGACCCGGCAGCCGACGGCGGCGGCCGAGGCGACGACCGTGCCGAGGGTGCCGGCCACGACGGTGGCCGCCGTGGTGGCGGCGAGCAGGATCAGCCGATGTCTGGACGGGTGCATGCACTGCCTCCGGGATCCGGTGATGATCGCTGCGGTCCACCGGCCCTGCCCGGGAAGCACAGTGGACCTACCCCACCGCGACGGCGGAGGACGGCGATCTGATCGGGGTGAAACGCCCTGGAACTCACGGATCCGACTCACCGCGCATCGTAAGGCAAGCGCTTTCCGGCGCGCAACATCGACCATCATCGTTCTGCTGCGGGTGCCGCAGCCGCCAAGGTCACGCTCGAACCAGGATGTAGTGGTTACGAAGCGCGGGGATGCCACTACATCCACGATCGAGCGCGATCTTGGTGACTCAACCTTGGCCATCACAGCGTTCGGCCAGGGACGGGGCCGCGGGCGGGAAGGGAACCAACCGAGGTCGGGGCGGGGCCGGGGTGGGGCGGCGTTCAGCGTCGGGCAGGCGTACCAGTTGCGGCGAGGTCGGCCGGGACCTCGCTGGCAGCAGAAGCGGTGAGAGCGGCAGCAGCGGGCGCGCCGGCAGCGGTGGTTGTGGCGGCGGCGGAAGCGCTCACGGCCTCGGCGCGGGCGCGGCGGGTACGACGTAGGGCGCGCACGGCCAGCACCAGGGCGGCCAGCCAGCCGGCGGCCAGCAGGGCGTACAGGGCGGGGCGGGTCGGTCCGTCCAGCTCGGCGGAACGGATCAGGGTGCGGGCGTTTGTCAGCACGATCACGCCACCGACTGCCGCGCCGAGCAGTTGGGCGGGCACGATTCGCACCAGCCAGGCGGCCAGCGGGGCGGCGATGAGCCCGCCGATGAGCAGCGCCGCGACGGTGGGGAGCAGGAATCCCTCAGTGCCCAACCCGATCAGGAAGCCGACGCTGGCCGCGCCGGCCACGACGAACTCGGCGGTGTCCACCGAGCCGATCACCTTGCGGGGTTCCATGCGGCCGGAGACCAGCAACGCCGGGGTGGCCACCGGGCCCCACCCGCCGCCGCCGGTCGCGTCGACGAAACCGGCAACCAGGCCCAGGGGGCCGAGGAACCGACCGCGTAGCCGCCCGCCGACCCGGTCGGTGCGCAGCGGCCGGGCGAAGCGGACCAGGAGGTACGCGCCGAGTGTGAAGAGAATGCCGGCCATCCACGGTGCGGCGGCCTCGGTGGAGATGCTGCTGAGCACTGTGGCGCCGGCGAAGGCGCCGATCGCGCCGGGCAGGGCGATGCGGGTGACCACTCGCCAGTCGACGTTGCCGAATCGCCAGTGCGCGACCCCGGCGGCGAGCGTGGTGCCGATCTCGGCCAGGTGCACCGAGGCCGAGGCGGCGGCCGGGGCGACCCCGGCGACCAGCAGCAGAGTGGACGAGGTCAATCCGTATGCCATGCCGAGCGAACCATCGATCAGTTGCGCGACGAGCCCGACCAGAGCGAGGACCAACAGCTTGCGCACGAGCGCCCCCAGACTTTTCGGCATCTCCTATCGACTTGGTCGACAATGCGGGATGGGCCAGCCGGGGTCAAGCCCCCGATCGGTGGATGGGACGCGGCCGGACGGCACGCCGCGTCAGCGCCCCGTTTGCCGCAAGGCCGGAACCCGAGCGGCGCGCAATCCAGGCGCACGAGTCAGCGCCCGGTGCCGCAAGGCTGAAACCGAGCGGCGCCCCAACCCAGGCGCACGGGGTCAGCGGGCAGGTGCTGCTAGGTAATCAACCGAGCCGGCATGAAGGCCGGGGCGCGCCGGCTCAGCGGCCGGTGAGGGGGCCGGAAGCCGAGCCGGCATGCAGACCCGGGCGAAGACGCCAGCGGCCAGGTGCCGTGGGGCCGGCAAGCGAACCGGCGCTCAGATCCAGGCGCGTGGGTCGGCGGCCAGCTCGGTGACCCGCGCGGGCAGGGTGCCCGCGGCCACGTCGGCGACGCTGACCAACTCCAGGATCTCCCGCTCGCTCGCCCGCAGCGCGATCCAGACCTCCTGGAGGGCGTACGCCGGGCCGTGGTAGCCGAGCTGCTCGGGGCGCTGCCCGCGTACGTGGGCGAGGGGCCCGTCGATCACCCGGATGACCTCGGCGAGGGAGATCTCCTCGGCGGGGCGGGCCAGCCAGTAGCCGCCCTCCGGGCCGCGCTGGGCGTGCACGATGCCGCCCCGACGCAACTGGAGAAGGATGCTTTCCAGGAACTTCGGCGGGATCTCCTGGGCGCGGGCGATCTGGTCGGCCGTGACCGGCCGACCGCGCCCGGGGCCGCTGGCCGTCGCGGCAAGCTCGGCGGCCGCACGGAGGGCATAGTCGACCCGGGCGGAGAGGCGCATGTCGGCAAGGTTAGTCGCTGGTCAACCGGGCGGGCGGCCGACCCTCGGCCGATCGGCTGCGCATCGATGGAAAGTTACGCCGCCGTCGCCCGTCCGGGCCGCCGGCAGGGACCGGTGAAGTAGGTCATGATCCACGGCACGGTGGCGGCCGAAATGCCGGTCTGGAGCGTCCCTATGCTGGGCGTGAGTACGAATGTCTGGCCGTTTGCCCGGCCGCCAGCAACATATTGATAAACACCCGGGTTGCGTTCCGGGGGGGGGAAGGCAACACGATGACCGATATCGCCACCCGCACCTGGGATGGCATGACCATCCCGGTGGCCGGCACCTATCTTCTCGATCAGGCGCACAAGCGGATCGGTTTCCTGTCCCGGCACATGATGGTGAGCCCGGTACGCGGCGAGTTCGCCGAGGCCACCGCACAGATCTTCGTGGCGGAGGACCCGCTGCTCTCCTCGGTGACGGCCACCATCATGTCGGCCAGCATCACCACCGGGAGCGTCGACCGGGACACGCATCTGAAGAGTGCCGACTTCCTCGACGTGGAGCGTTTTCCCACCCTTGAATATCGAAGCACCGGCATCAAATGGCAGGGCAACGAGGACCCCATATTCCAGTGGGCGCGTCTGCGCAACCATCGGTTGGGCGGACGAGGCCGGAGTCACATTGTTCCGCCGAAGTCCGACGGTATTCCCGGGCGATTCGTCCTCACCGGTGAGCTGACCGTGAAAGGGATCACCCGGGCCGTCGACCTGGAGGTGAATTTCGGTGGCGCCCGTCAGGATCCGTACGGGCAGAACATCTTCGGTTTCAGCGCGACGGCCGAGATGAACCGTGAGGACTACAGCCTGCTCTGGAATGTCGTCCTGGAGAGCGGCGGGGTGCTGGTCGGCAAGACGGTGCAGATCGAGATCGCCGGGGAGGCCATCTACCAGGTTTGACCCACCTCATCCCCGCCAGCGGCCTGGCGGGGATGAGCGACAGCTGACTGGCTGGCGGGGATGAGCGACAGCTGACTGGCGGGATGGGCGACAGCGTCAGGCGCCGACGCGGCGCAGCAGACCTTCCTGGACGGCGCTGGCGATCTGCCGGCCGTCGGTGGTGAACATCCGGCCGGTGGCCAGCCCTCGCGCGCCGGACGCCGACGGGCTGAGGCAGTCGTAGAGGAACCACTCGTCGGCCCGGAACGGACGGTGGAACCAGAGCGCGTGGTCCAGGCTCGCGCCGACCAACCCACCCGGCCCCCACACCTCGCCGTGTGCGGAGAGCACCGAGTCCAGCAGGGTGAGGTCCGAGGCGTAGGTGAGCGCGCAGGCGTGCAACAGCGGGTCGTCGGGCAGTTTGCCGTCGATGCGCATCCAGACTCGCTGGTGCGGGTCGGCGGGCCGGTCGCCGGGGCGGACCCAGCCGGGCTCGCCCACGTAGCGCACGTCGATCGGTCGCGGGATCTGACCCCAGATGCCCAGCCGCTCCGGGTAGCGGGAGAGCCGGTCGGTCATCGTCGGCACGTCCTGCGGCGGGGGTACGTCCAGCGGGGCCGGGGCCTGGTGGTCCAGACCTTCCTCGGCCCGCTGGAACGACGCCGACATGAAGAAGATCGGCTTGCCGTGCTGGAGGGCGACCGACCGGCGGACCGAGAAGGATCGGCCGTCGCGGATGTTCTCCACCTCGTACGCGATCGGCTCGACCGGGTCGCCGGGGCGGACGAAGTAGCCGTGCAGCGAGTGCACGAACCGCTCCGGGTCGACGGTGCGGCCGGCGGCGACCAGGGCCTGACCGGCGACCTGGCCGCCGTACACCCGTTGTGGGCCGACCGGGGGGCTCATCCCCCGGAAGGTCATCTCCCCGGTCGGGTCGAGGTCCAGCACTTCCAGCAGCTGGTCCACCGCCGCCTGGCCGACCGCGACCCGACCGTCGCTCACTGCAGCGCCCGCGCCGACGCGGCGTCGACGAGCGAACCGAGCTGGTGGACGCGCAGCGTGTTGGTCGAGCCGGGGGTGCCGGGCGGGCTGCCCGCCACGATCACCACGTAGTCGCCGGGGTTGGCCCGGTCGAGGCCGAGCAGCGCCTGGTCGACCTGGCGGAACATGTCGTCGGTGTGCTGCACGAACGGCATCAGGAAGGTCTCCACGCCCCAGGTGAGGGCGAGCTGGTCGCGCACCTCGGGGACCGGTGTGAAGGCCAGCAGCGGCAGGTCGCAGTGCAGGCGGGACAGCCGTCGCACGGTGTCCCCGGTCTGGGAGAACGCGACGAGCGCTTTGGCGTTGATGGCCCGGGCGATCGACGAGGCGGCGACGGTGAGGGCGCCACCGTGGGTACGCGGGTCGTGCTGCAACCGCGGCACCCCGATCGAACCGGCCTCGGTGGTCGTCACGATCTTGGCCATGGTGCTGACGGTGAGCACCGGGTACTTGCCGACGCTGGTCTCGCCGGAGAGCATCACCGCGTCCGCGCCGTCGAGCACCGCGTTGGCGACGTCGGACGCCTCCGCGCGGGTGGGGCGGGAATTTTCGATCATGGAATCGAGCATCTGGGTGGCCACGATGACGGGCTTGGCGTTCTCCCGGCACAGCTGCACGGCACGCTTCTGCACCAGCGGGACCTCGTCCAGCGGCATCTCGACACCGAGGTCACCACGGGCGACCATGACACCGTCGAAGGCCAGCACGATGGCCTCCAGGTGCTCCACCGCCTCCGGCTTCTCGACCTTGGCGAGCACCGGGCGGAACACGCCCTCCTCGGCCATGATCCCGTGCACGAGCTTGATGTCCTCGGCCGAGCGGACGAAGGAGAGCGCCACCAGGTCGACACCGAGACCCAGGGAGAAACGCAGGTCCTCGGCGTCCTTGTCCGACATGGCGGGCACGCTGACCGCCACGTTGGGCAGCGACACGCCCTTGTTGTTGGAGACCGGGCCGCCCTCGGTGACGAGGCAGCGGATGTCGTTGCCGGTGACGTCGGTGACCTCGACGGCGACCCGACCGTCGTCGATCAGCAGCCGGTCACCGGGCTTCACCTCCTGCGGCAGCTTGCGGTAGGTGCAGGAGACCCGCTCCTTGCTGCCGATGATGTCGTCACCGGTGATGACGACCGAGTCACCGGTGCGCCACTCGTGGGGGCCGTCGGCGAACCGACCGAGCCGGATCTTGGGACCTTGCAGGTCGGCGAGAATGGCGACCGGCTTACCCGCTGCCTCGGACGCCTCCCGGACCAGTCGGTAGACCGCCTCGTGGTCGGCGTGGCTGCCGTGGCTGAAGTTGAGCCTCGCCACGTTCATGCCGGCCTCGACAAGACCCCGGATGCGCTCCGGGGACGAGGTGGCGGGACCCAGAGTGCAGACGATCTTTACGCGGCGTGTCACGCCCATCAGGCTAGTCTCTCCTTCAGGTCGGACTCGGGGCCGACCCCTTGCAGGCAGCGGAACAGGTGTCCAACGACGCGCGGTGCGCGTCGGGCCGGCGGGCGGAACCGCACCGGGAACGTTGTGGCGACGGGCATCAGCGACCGCGCGCCGGGAATCGTACGCCTCCGTTGGCGTGCGTTGTCGGGGTGCTCCCGGCGGCGGCCCACTCCGAGTGCCCCGACGGCGGTCGGCGGCGGCTCATTCCGGGGGTCCCGAGGGCGGCAGGGTGGGCACCGCGTGGAGCAGGTCGCGGGGGTCGTAGCGGCGCTTGGCGTGGCGCAGCCGCGCCCAGTTCGCGCCATAGGCGAGCCGGACCCGGTCGGTCTCCTCCGGGGCGAGCAGGTTGGGGTAACCACCGGGCAGGGCCTGCGGGGCGAGCGCCGCCGAGGTCCGCTCGGCCCACTCGCGGTGCGGGCCGGCCTGGTCGCCGGGCGCCCACACCGCGATGATCTCGGCCATCAGGTGGTCGGTGCGCAGCCCGAACGCCGTGTCGGCGGGTCGGACCCGGGTGGCCGCGCCGTGGAAGTGGTGCACTGCCAGGGCGGAGAACGGCGAGGTGACCTGCCGGGCCGCGTCGACGAGCGTGTCAACGGTGCCGTCGGTGAGCGCGGGCAACCACCGGGTCCGCAGCAGGTAGTGGTTGCCGTCGACCATTCCGCCGTCGAACATCCGCAGCGCGTCCGCGTAGGGCATCGGGCCGATCTGGTCGACGAGCGGGGTGCCCAGCGCCCGCAGCCGGTCCATCCACGGCGCCCCGGCGGCCAGGTCCGGGCCGCTGTAGAACGGGCAGATGAAGATCACCGGCTCGTCGGCCGGGCCGGGCAGGAAGCCGGCCATCACGGTCAGCTCGTCCGGGGCCTCGGCGACAAGCGCGCCGTAGCCGCGCAGCACGGCCGGCGCCTCGGACAGCGCAAACATGATCATGCCGGCCAGGACGCCGGGCAGCCGGTGCGCGCGGAAGCGCAGCTCGGTGACGATGCCGAGGTTCCCACCGCCGCCGCGCAGCGCCCAGTACAGCTCGGCGTCGTGCCGAGGGTCGGCGGTGACCCGGCGGCCGTCGGCGAGAACCACCTCCGCGCCGAGCAGACTGTCCAGGGAGAGACCGAACCCACCGCAGAGCGGACCGTACCCGCCGGCGAGGGTGAGCCCGGCCATCCCCACGGCACCGACCACGCCGGTGGGGACCACCAGGTCGTACGGGCGGGCGGCGGCGAGCAGCTCGGCCGCCGTGGTGCCACCGCCGATGGTCACCGTGGCGTTGTCCGGGTCGACCTCGACGGCGTGCAGCCCGGTCAGGTCGAGCACCAGAGCCCCGTCGCGCAGCGCCCGGCCGGCCCAGTCGTGCCCTCCGGAGCGGACCGAGACGGGCAGGTGACATCGGGCGGCGACGCGGACCGACTCGGCCACCTCGTCGGCGTCCCGGCACTGGGCGACCAGCGCGGGCGTGCGCGCCACAGCGCCGTTCCAGAGCCGGGTGGTGGTGGCGTAACCGGGATCGCCCGGCTCGTGCAGCCGGTTGCCGAGCAGGGCACGCAGTCGGGCGGCGGCCGACGCGACATCGGGGGTGGCGGCGGAGATCATGGCGACTCCTCGACCGGGGCCGACCCACGACACCGGGTACGCCCCGGCGGCGGCCCGCGCTGGGCGCGACCGTAGCACCGGCAGGCGGGCGAGCGCCGTCGTCATCACGACAGCCAGCACTGGACCGGCGGCTCAGCTCCCCGCCTTGACCAGCGGGAACTCCAGGGAACCGGCCGGGCAGAGGAAGGTCAGCACCTCCACCCGGTAGAGCCCGGCCTGCACCGCCGGGTCGGCCTCCAGCACGCTGCGGACGTCGTCGACGCTGCCGGTGCGGGCCAGCCCGAAGCCGATCGGCGGATCGGGCTCGCGCGCCGGCCCGTCCACTGAACCGGCGACCAGGATGATGCCGCGTCGCTGCAACGCCTGCATGTGTTCGGCGTGCTCGGCCTGCAACCGCTGCACGGTCTCAGCGGGCAGGGCCCGCCCGGCCGCGCCGGGATAGATCACGATGCACTCGTACGTGTCGAGCGCGAAGTTGACCTGCGGCACTCCCATGGGTGCTCCCTCCGCCGTCGCGCCGGAACGCACCGGCTCCGGCCAGCGTCGCACGGACTTCCCGGTCGTACCGGGCGCTTCCCGGCAACTCGGGTCGGCGCGCCGACGGGTGTCCGCGCCCACAGTCGGCCGACCAGCGGCATGGCGGCGGGGTTCCGGGGGATGATCCATCGGTGGCGGGTGGGCTCTTCACGCCCGCGCTGTCCGCGCCCGCCACGACGAGACGATTGGGGATCGGGCAATGGCGACAAATATCAGTGAGCAGCCCGCGAAGGCGTCCGGCACGTACCGGATCGGTGGCGACGTCACTGTCAACCGGCTCGGCTACGGGGCCATGCAGCTCACCGGCCCGGGTGTCTGGGGTGACCCGAAGGACCCGGCCGAGGCGGTTCGCGTGCTGCGCCGTGCGGTCGAGCTGGGCGTGACGTTCATCGACACCGCCGACTCGTACGGGCCGTTCGTGTCGGAGTTGCTGATCCGGGAGGCCCTGCACCCGTACGCCGACGACCTGGTGATCGCGACGAAGGGTGGGTTCACCCGGTCCGGGCCGGGCGACTGGCGGCCGCTGGGCCGCCCGGAGTACCTGCGCCAGCAGTGTGAGCTGAGCCTGCGTCACCTCGGCCTGGACAGCATCCCGCTGTACCAGCTGCACCGGATCGACCCGAAGGTGCCGCTCGCCGACCAGGTCGGTGAGCTGGCCCTGCTGCGCGAGGAAGGCAAGATCCAGCACATCGGGCTGTCCGAGGTGAGCGTCGCGCAGATCGAGGAGTCCCGGGCGATCACCACGATCGCGTCGGTGCAGAACCTGTACAACCTCGCCAACCGCAGCGCCGAGGACGTGCTGGAGTTCTGCGAGCGCAACGACCTCGCGTTCATCCCGTGGTTCCCGATCGCCACCGGTGAGCTGGCCCGACCGGGCGGCCCACTGGACGCCATCTCCACCGCGCACGGCGCGCCGCCCGCGCAGCTCGCGCTGGCCTGGCTGCTGCGCCGCTCGCCGGTGATGCTGCCGATCCCCGGCACGTCGTCGGTGGCGCACCTGGAGGAGAACGTGGGCGCGGCCGACGTGCGGCTCACCGACGACGAGTTCGAGGCGCTCGCCAAGGCGAGCTGACCCGCCGCTCCGGACGCCGTCGGGTCAGCCGGCGGCGTCCCGGACCGGCTTCTCCCGGACCGTCGGATCAGTCGGCGGCGTCCCGGACCGGCTTCTCCCGGACCGTCGGGTCAGTCGGCGGCGTCCGGACCGGGCTCCGGAGCGGGCTCCCGGGCGGCGCGTAGCGCCTCGGTCGCCTGGGCCAGCAGGCGAGCAGAGTCGGTCCGCCCGCTCACCTGCAACTCCACCTCGGCATCCCCGGTCTGGATCCGGATGCTGGCCTCGGTGCGCTGCTGGTCCACCCAGGACTGCAACAGGTTGAACAGCCCTGGAAGCAGCCCCTGGGCCAGCACCGCGATGATCACCGCGTCGCTGAACCCCGGTCGGCCCCCGCCGCCACCGGCCGCCCGGACCACCGGCCGGTACTCCGGGCGGCGGTGGATGAAGGTCAGCAGGTCGACCGACGAAGGCTGACGCTGCCGGGGGTTGATGGTCAGCCGGACGGGGAGCCGGGCTGCGGAGTCGCTGTCGGTCACGGTCTTCTCCCGGTCAGTTGGCGGCGGGACGGAAGGCGACGTTGTCCCCGTCGGCGGTGGCGATGCCCGCGACGGTGAACGTGTCCTCGTCCGTGAACGGTGAGCTGGTGCCGAAGTAGGTGGTGGTGCCGCTGACCTGCACCCTGCCCTCGGTCTCGGACGGGGTGGAGACCTGGGCGCTGGCCGGGCCGGTGAGTTCGACGGCGAGCTTCGGGTACTCCAGGATCTTCCAGGTGACCTTCTGCGTGGTGGAGCTGCCGTAGTAGCGGAACGGGCAGCCCGGCGGGGCGGCGACGGTCTGCTTGGCGCACTCGTCCAACCAGACGCGTACCCGGGCCTCGACGGCCTCGATCGCTGCCGGCTTGAGCACCGGCGCCAGTTGCAGGGTGGCGGCGGTCTCCCCCGGGCCGACCAGCACGGTCGCGCCCGGCGTCTCGCTGAGCGCACTGGCCGGGCCGGTCGCGGTGTAGCCGCCGGGCAACAGCACCAGCGGCGGGCCCTCGGTGGCGACCGGCAGCTCGACCCCGTTGAGCCGCACCCCGGGGTCGGCGATCGCGGCGTTGAGGGGAGTCGGCCCACCGCTCAACCGCCAGCCGTGGAACAGCCCGGCGGTGGTCTCGTCCTCACGGCGCAGGGTGAGAGTGGCGGTCGCCCGCACCTCACCGAGCCGGTACGCCACGGTGGCGGTGGCGCTGTCGCCGTCGCGCTCCAGCGAGCTGATCTCGACGTCGGTCGGTGGTTGGTAGCCCTTGCCGCGCAGCAGTTGGGCGAGCAGCTTGGTGTCGGCGCCGCTGCCCTGGTCGGTCAGGTAGCCGAGCGCGGCGTCGCTGTCCCGGTCGGCGAGCGCGGAGAAGTAGCCGTCGATCGCCGCCTGGGGGCGGAAGAACGCCCACTGCACCACGCCCAGCCCGCTGGTGCCGAGGCAGGCGGCCAGTGTGAGGGCGCCGACCAGCAGCCAGGTGCGGCGGGTGCCGACCGGGCCGGAGTTGTTGAACAACCCCTCGACGGTGACGGGCTGGCCCGCCCCGGCGGGCGCACCGGCCAGCGGCGCCCGCTCCAGCGCGTCGAGCCGCAGCTCGTGTGGTGGGTGGGTGGCGCAGACCGCCTCGTCCCAGCCGCTGCGGCCGGTCTCGAAGGACAGTCGCCGTTCCAGGATGCGCCGCAGCCCGTCGACGTGTCCGGTGAGCACGGCGCCGAGGTCGGCCCGGTACTCGGCCGCCCGCACGTCGCGGGCGTGCAGCGGCAGCACCACGTACCGCATGGTGAGCAGCACCGGCCAGAAGAACACGAAGACCACGAAGTTGGTGGCCGGGTGCGGGAACGTCCGCATCAGCCAGGTCGGCAGGGCGTGCGCGAGGGTCAGCGGCAGGCCGACGCCGCGGACGAAGGCGCTGGTGATCTCGTCCCCGGTGCGCCAGTGCACCAGCTCGTGGCTGAGCAGCGCTGCCACCTCGTCGTCCGGTTCGGTCAGCACGCCGGTGGTCACCACCACGTGCCGGGCGTACGTGCGGGCGTTGCTCAGGACCGGGTCGTCCTCCATCAGCAGTCGGGGCACGCTGGGCAGGCCGAGCCGTCGGGCGCACTCGTCGAGCACCGGGCGCAGCCGCGCGTACTCGCGGCGGCTGGGTTGGCGGGCACCCGAGACGACCAGCAGGCGTGGTTCGAGCAGCACCCGGTAGAGCGTGTAGAGGACCCCGATCAGCGCCGCCGCGATGACCGTGCCGATCAGGCCGGTGAGCAGCGCGAAGGGCTCGTCGGCGACGCCCAGCCAGGGCAGCGCCAGCACGACGAGGAAGCCGACCAGGAAGCCGATGACGAAGCCGGCCACGCCGCCGAGCACCCCGCCGGAGCGGGTCAGGAACGCCTCGATCAGGGAGCCGATCAGCGGAGCGTCGCGCAGCGCCTGGGGCACCTGGTCGTCGGCGCCGGACCCGATGGCGAAGAGCCCGACGACGGCGAACGTGAGACCGCCCCAGAACGCCAGGAGCAGCGCGACCGGCAGGTAGAACCAGGTGGCGAGGAACGCGCCGAGCACGCCGCGCCAGTCCCGCAGGATCCCGGCGCGCAGCCAGACCAGCGCGCTGGGGTAGCCCGGTGGACGGTCGGCGAACCCACCGGTGGGCGGCAGGGTGCCATCCGACGGCGGTTGGGCGGCCCGGACGTCGAGCTGCGGCACGGTCGGCGGGGTGTTCTCCGGCGGCACGGTGGGCGGCTCGGTCATGAGCGCTGCTCCTTCTCGGAGGATGGCGTCCACTGTCGGGAATGGACAGCCGGAGCAGGTTATCGAGGGCACTTGATGTCTGCCACATCGTTTCGCCGGATCGTCGTGCACCCGACACTCACCGTCGGGGATCGGGCGCGGCGGCCCCCTCCGGGACCGCCGCACCCGAGCGGGTCAGAGCGCGAGGCAGTTGGGTCGCACCGGGCCGTCGACCAGGGCGCCGCGCACGATGGTGTACGCCGTGCCGTCGAGCACCAGGCCAAGGTGCCCCACCACCCGCAGCGGGCAGTACGCCTGGATCAGCACGTTCGTCGCGCCGTCGTTGACGGCGGCGTTCCCGGTCGGTCGGACCAACTCGTCCTGCAGGGTGCGGATGGTGGTGTAGCGCACCGCGCCCGGGGTGTCGTCGCCGGCGTTCAGGTCGGCGAGGAACGCCGACCCGATGGTCATCTGCTGGCAGGCCACCACGCCGGCGCAGCTGCCCAGACCCAGGAACGCCACGATGTTGGCGACGTACGTGCCGTACTGCGGTGTGCCGAGGCTGACGTACCGGCCGACGGTGGCGGTGCCGCCGAGCCGCTTGAGGTAGTACCGGCTGACCAGGCCCCCTTCGGAGTGGGCGACGACGTCCACCGTCACCGCGCCGGTGCTGGCGCGTACCTGGTTGACGTAGCTGGCGAACGCGCGGGCCGAGGTGGGGATGTCACCGAGACCCAGCCCGGGTAGCTGGTAGATGAAGGTGCGGTAGCCGTCGGCGCGCAGACGGGCGGCGATCGGCTCGTACGCGACGGCGACGCCGCTGAGCCCGCCGACCACGATGACGGGGTTTGCCGCCGCGGCGGCGAAGGATGTGGGCGCGGCGGTGGCCGGGGCGGGATCCGCGGGCGCGGCGGTCGCCGTGGCGCCGGACGCGAGCAGCGCGGCGGTGGCGAGGGCCAGGACGAGGGCGGTCTTTCGGAGCAGCATGGCTGCACCTCCGGGGGGAGGCACCCGGCGAACCGGGCAGGTGGGTGGGGGTGTCCGGTCGACCGTGCGACGATCATGCCCGCAACAATTTAGAAACGTCAATGATTTGTTACGCGCCGGTAACCCGTTGTTCCGGCGGAGGCGTAAACGGTCATACCGTCACGCTCCATATCGGACACCGACGGTGACTGGCATGCTGTGGCCGTGGCTGTCGACGAACCCACCGAGCGCGAGCTGCGGGTGATGCCGTGGTGGCTGGTCCTGATCGGCCTGCTTGCCGCCGTCGCCCTCGGCTGGCTGGTGCTGGATCTGCTGCTCACCGAGGCCGACCGGGCCAGCCAACCGGACACCCGCGCCACGCTGCGCATCGACGCGATCCGCACCGGCCTGACCGTCGTCGCCGGCACCGGCGGCGGGCTCGCGCTGCTGCTCGCCGCCCGCCGCCAGTGGATCGCCGAACGCGCGCAGCGCCACCAGGAGAGCGTCGCCGCCCGGGACCAGGTGCACCGGGACCGGGTGCAGGCGCACGCCGAGGCGGTGGCCGAGGCCGCACAGCGCCACCAGGACCGGCAGTCCGGGTCCGCCGAGCACGACGCGGCGGAGCGTCGACTGACCGAGCTCTACACCAGGGCGGTCGAGTTGCTCGGCAACGCCAGCGCGGCGGTACGCCTCGGCGGCCTGCACGCGTTGGAGCGCCTCGGTCAGGACAATCCGGGGCAGCGCCCGACGATCGCGGCGGTGCTCTGCGCGTACCTGCGAATGCCGGCGCCCGACGGCGAGCCGCGCGAGACGGAGGTCCGGCGCAGCGCGCAGCGCGTGCTCACCCGGCACCTGCGCGCGGACGACGCGGCCTACTGGCCCGAGTTGACCCTCGACCTGGCCGGCGCCGCGCTTGTCGACTTCGACGCCGCAGGCTGCACGCTCGTCGACGCGAACTTCACCGAGGCGGTGTTCACCGGTACGACCACCTTCGCGGGCGCGACGGCGCGGGGGCGCCTGCTGCTCGATGCGGCGGCCTTCGACCACGTGGTCTTCGAGGGCCTCGTGGCCGACGGCGAGGTCGTTCTCGACTGCGTTCGCGTCGGCGGTCCGGCCAGCTTCGACGGCGCCGCCTTCGCCGACGGTCTGTCCTGTCGGCGTGCCAGCTTCGCCGGCCCGACCTCATTTCGCCGGGTGACCTTCGGTCAGCCGACCAGCTTCGACGCGACCCGCTTCGAGGACGCCGCCACGTTCCGGGAGGCCGTCTTCGACGGCGCCCTGTCGATGGAGCACACCGAGTTCGGCCGGTCGGCCGACTTTCACTCCGTTCGTTTCACGAACATGGCGTTGTTCCGCTGGACGGTGTTCGGCGCGGAGGCGCTGTTCGACCGGGCACGCTTCGTCGACGCCGCGAACTTCGGTCGGGCCCGGTTCCACGGCATGGCCAGCTTCCGCGACACACAGTTCAGCCGGCCACCCCAGGTCGAGCAGGCCCGGGCGGTGGCCGATCCTGGTCACCGCTGGCCGGCGGGCACGACGGCGGAACCCCTCGACGACGAGTGGCTGCTGCTGGTCGACCGCTGACCGGTCGGACGGGCATCAGCGCGACGAGGCCGGACGGGCGTCAGCGCGGCGTGGCGGGCGGGCGCAGGCCGTCCAGGGCCACGCCGAGCACCCGGTCGCGCTGCTGGGGTGACGGGAACTGGGCCATGGTGAGGCCGCTGATCAGCCGCACCACGTCGTCGAAGCCGATGTCGTTCCGGACCACACCGGCGTCCTGTGCCCGGCGCATCAGCGGCTCACCGGCGGAAAAGATCTCCGCCCGGCAGCTGGTGAAGATCTCGGAGTCGTGCAGCAACTGCTCGGCGAGCGCCCGCTTGGTGGCGACGTACGCGACGAAGCGGTGCAGCCAGGCGACCAGCGCGTCCCAGGGTGGCAGCTCGGCCAGACCTTCGGCGGAGTGGCACAGCGCGCGGACCTCCTCGACGTAGACGGCCTCGAACAGGTGCCGACGGGTCGGGAAGTTGCGGTAGAGCGTGCCGATGCCCACGCCGGCCCGGCGGGCCACGTCCTCCAGGGAGGCGGCGGCGCCGTTCTCGGCGAACGCCTCGCGCGCCGCCGCGATCAGGGCGTCGTAGTTACGCCGCGCGTCGGCCCGCTTGGGCCGCTGGGCGAAGACCTCGGGCGCCTGCCCCGCGCTGGTCATGACGTGCGTCACCTCACCCTGGTTGCATCCGGAGGCAACCCTCCGCTAGCTTAGTGGAGGCACCCCTCCGGAATCCCGGAGGCTCGCCTCCGGTTAGCTTACCTCGGGACCCGCCCGATCGCCGCCTGGCCACCCCGATCGCCCGGACCCGACAAACCACCCGTCCCAGACGACGGGCGACAAGCCTTCATTCCCGTACGTAATCAGGGAGTTTTGTCTCGTGGCAGTGACCTCCCGACGCGGCTCGCGTCGGCTCACCTTCACCGTGCTCGCGGCCGGCGCCGGGTTCTTCGCGATGCTCCAGTCGCTGATCACCCCGGTGCTGCCGACCATCCAGCAGGACCTGCACACCTCCCAGAACACAGTGACCTGGGTCCTGACCGCCTACCTGCTCAGCGCGTCGATCTTCACACCGATCCTCGGACGCGTCGGCGACATGGTCGGCAAGGAGCGGATGCTCGTCGTCTCGCTCGCCGCCCTCGCCCTCGGCTGCCTGCTGGCCGCCATCGCGCCGAACATCGGCGTCCTCATCCTCGCCCGGGTCGTCCAGGGCATCGGCGGAGCGGTCTTCCCGCTGTCGTTCGGCATCATCCGCGACGAGTTCCCCGCCGCGCGGGTCTCCACCGCCGTGGCCGCCATCTCGGCGATCGTCGCCGTCGGCGGTGGCCTGGGCATCGTGCTGGCCGGCCCGATCGTCAGCACGCTGGACTACCGCTGGCTGTTCTGGATCCCGATGATCGTGGTCGGGCTGACCGCCGTGGCCGCGCACCTGTTCGTGCCCGAGTCGCCGGTCCGCACCCCCGGCCGGATCGACTGGCGCGCCACACTGCTGCTCTCCGGCTGGCTGGTCGCGCTGCTCCTGCCGATCAGCCAGGGCGCCAGCTGGGGCTGGACCTCCACCCGGGTGCTCGGCCTGCTGGCGCTGGCCGTGGTGCTGCTGGTCGGCTGGCTGGTCACCGAACTGCGGTCGAGCAACCCGCTGATCGACATGCGGATGATGCGTCTGCCCGGCGTCTGGACCACCAACCTGGTCGCCCTGCTCTACGGCGCGTCGATGTTCTCCGTGTACGCGTTCCTCCCGCAGTTCCTGCAGACCCCGACCGCCGCCGGCTACGGCTTCGGCGCGAGCATCAGCCAGGCTGGTCTGCTCATGCTCCCGATGGTCAGCGCGATGTTCGTCGCCGGCGTCATCGCCGGGCGACTCCAGGCAGTCTTCAGCGCCAAGGCGCAGCTCGCCACCGGCGCCACGTTCAACGTGGCCGCCTCCGCGATGCTCGCCACCGCGCACGACACCCGCTGGGAGGTCGCCATCGCCGGTGGCCTGGTCGGCCTCGGCATCGGCCTGGCGTTCGCCTCGATGGCCAACCTGATCGTCGCCAGCGTGCCCGCCAGTCAGACCGGCGTGGCGACCGGCATGAACGCCAACATCCGCACCATCGGCGGCGCGATCGGCGCGGCCGTCGTCAGCGGCGTGATCACCGCGCACCCGCAGGCCAACGGCCTGCCCCGGGAGGCCGGCTTCACGATGGGGTTTCTCGTCCTCACGGCGATCGCCCTGGCCGCCGCGCTCGCGGCCCTCGCCGTCCCGTCCGCCCGGCGGGCGTCGGCCGGTCGCCGGCCGTCCGCCGCGACGATCGTCGAGTCCGAGCTAGCCGGCGAGTTCGCCACCATGCCAGCGACCCGCTGACCACGTCGCAGCCCGGGCGGTTCGCCGCCCGGGCTGCGCCATGTCCCGGAGTACGCTGGCCGCTCCCCCACCCAC
Organism: Micromonospora sp. NPDC005171; assembly: GCF_040608575.1. Lineage (NCBI taxonomy): Bacteria > Bacillati > Actinomycetota > Actinomycetes > Micromonosporales > Micromonosporaceae > Micromonospora > Micromonospora sp. NPDC005171. The sequence continues at coordinate 66,938 of NZ_JBEXIM010000020.1, forward strand.
CTTCCGTCGTCTTTCAGGATGCGCCCATGTCCGAGTTGCTGACCGCCGACCGCATCGAAGAGATCGGCGCCCTGGGCTCCGAGAGCCCAGATCCGGCCGCGCTCGTCGCCGAGCTGGTGGGCGCCGTCGACGAGGGGCGCGTCGCGGATCCCGACGACACCGGGTACGCCCTGCTGGTCGCCGCGGACATCCTGGAGCAGGCCGGCGACCTGGCCGACGCGCTCGCCCTGGCCACCCGCGCCATCGCCGAACAGCCGGACGACAACGCGTACGCCCGAGCGGTGCGCGGCGGCCTGCTGCTGCGCCTCGACCGCTCGGACGAGGGCATGGCCGAGCTGACCGCCCTGCGCCCCTTGCTGGAGACCGACCCCGCGGCCACGTACCTGGTCGACGAGCTGGCCGAGTCCGGCCACGCCGAGACGGCGCTGGAATGGCTCACCGGGGCGCTGGACGCCATCCTGGAACGCACCCGCACCCAGCAGCACGCTTCCGAGGACGCCCAGGACGAGGCCGCCGCCATGATCTACGGCCTGGCCCAGCGGCGCCACGACCTGCGCGAAGAGGCCGGCCTGGCCCACGACGAGTACGACAACCTCGCCGACCGGCTACGCGCCGCGAGCACCCACGCGCTCGACGCCCTCGACGACGGCCCGGCGACGCTGCTCTTCTGGCCGGAGGCCGAGTTCGACGCGCTGCTGCTGCGTTGGCCGGCGCTGGCCGAAAGCTACCCGCCCACCTGGGACGAGCACCGCGCCCAGCTCGAACGCGCCCTCGTCGACGCCTCCGGCATGGGCGGCGCCGACCTGGGCGTGGTCGTCGGCACGGTCGCCGACCTGGTGGCCTTCGCCGAACGTACCGGAGGCGACCCCACCAGCGAGGAAACCCTCGACGAGTACGCCGACAGCCTCGACGAGGCCGGCGTGACCGCCTGGCCGCCCGGCCGTAACGACACCTGCTGGTGCGGCTCCGGGGCCAAGTACAAGAAGTGCTGCCTGCCGCGCTCGCGCGCCTGACCCTCCCCCGCCGCGTATGATCGGCACCCCCGCTCGACCGTCCGGCTCGACGATGGAGGCGATGACGTGACCACCCACGAGCAGCACGAAACGGTCGAGGACAGCCCGGTCGGCTGGGTCGCCAGCCACATCCGGCGCTACGTGCAGACCGACGGCGCGGACGGGGGCACCTTCCACGGCGTACCCTCGCTGCTGCTCACCACCCGCGGACGCCGATCGGGCACACTGCGCCGCACGGCCCTTATGTACGGGCGCGACGGTGACAACTATGTGCTGGTGGCGTCCAACGGCGGCGCGGCCAAACACCCCGCCTGGTACCTGAACCTGAGCGCCGACCCGACCGTGGAGATCCAGGTTGGCGCCGAGCGGATCGTCGGCCGGGCCCGGACCGCGATCGGCGAGGAGCGCGTCCGGCTGTGGCCGGTGATGACGAAGGTCTTCCCGACGTACGCCCGCTACGCGAAGGAGACCGACCGCGAGATCCCGGTCGTCGTCATCGAACGCGAACCCGCCGTCGATTGATGTCCGCAATTGCCTTTCGGGGCTAGGGTGACCGCAGGTAAGCACCCACTCCGGCAAGGAGGACCGTCGTGCGCCGCATCATCACCACCATCGCACTGCTCGGGCTGTCACTCTCCGTCATGCTGGCGCCGACGCCAGCGAGCGCGGCGAGCAGCGTCGAAGTCACCTCCGCGACCCTTGTCGCGCGCGGCGTCGCCGTGGACCTGACCCTCACCGTGGTCTGTCAGGCCGGCATGTCCGGCGCGTCGGAGCTGGTCCTTCGGCAGCGGTCGGGCGACCACGTGGCGTACGGGACGGGCTGGGCACCGCTGAGCTGTTCGGGCGAACCCCAGACCGTCACGGGACGGGTGTTCGCTGAGGCGGGCGGCTACGCCTTCAACCGGGGCGTGGCCCTGGCCAGTGGCCACTTCGAACTGTGCGAGCAGGAATACTGCGACTACCTGGACTTCAACAACACCGTCCGCGTCACCCGCTGACTCACGGTCGAGCCGTCGCTGTACGCCGCCGACGGGGCATCCGATGATCGGGTGATGAAAAGTAGGTCGAAGCTACCTCCGACACCTGTTTTTCATCACCTGATCACTGCCTCCGGGTCGAACAGCCGAACCCGTCCTGGGTAACGGGACCAGGCACGCCCGTCACCCGGCCCGCCACCGGCTGCCGCAGGTGGTTGGTGGACTGCGCTGCCACCACCCCTGGTCAGTTTCCCAGCGCTCGAACCTTGGCGATCGTCTCCTGCACGTGCTGCTTGGCCGGGTCGCCACCCTGGGACGCCTGCGCGAGCGCCTGACGGTACGAGTCGATCATGCCGACCAGCGGACTAGCGGCTACGCCTTCCAGCGCACCGGCGACGAGTGCTCGCGCCTCGGCTGCGTCCTGTGCCGCCGCTGCGGTCTTGGCCTTCGCCTCGTCCAGCTTCTGCGACGCCGCCGCCAACCTCGCGATGATCTGTGCTGCGCTCACGCGCACCTCCCCGTGGTCAACCATCGCCTCCACCACCGCACCGGCAGAGACCACATGGGAGCGTACGAGATCGGCGCACCCAACGCGACCGCCCGCTCGCTCCCGCGTCACCTGATGGCAGCGGTCGCCCGAAGCGAGACTCTGATGGAATTTGCCCACGCAAACTCCGACCGGGTTCGATGGCTACCGAGATCTTGGACAGTTTCCGTTAGGTCGGCGGGCCGTTCTAACGGAAACTGTCCAAGATCTGGAGCGACGCCACGGAATCGAGTCGTTCAGCGTTCGGCGACGATCACTCCGACGCCTTCCACCAAGCCCTCGATCGTGAGTGCGTTAATGGCCTGCCGAACGACGATGGCCGCTCGGCCTGCTCGAAGGCGAAGGTCGCACCGACCACGAACTCGACGACGTCCCGGTTGCCGCCGCGCGCCGGCGACGACTCAGCGCGCGACGCGGATCGGCAGCAGGCAGGCGCGCCCGTCGAGTCCGATCGGCAGGAAGCACGACAGATCGGAAGATCGACACGGGTTAGCCGAAGTCGGGGTATCCCGCCAGCACGGATACCCCAACTTCCGTAAATCCGAGTGGATCATGCCCGGCAACACGCCAGGCAGGCCCGGCAACGCACCCCAGGCCCGGTAGCTCGCCACGTGGCGGGCTACGGCGACGGCGGGCCGCTCTGTGCCCGGGTGATCAAATCGTGCAACGGCTTGGTACCGCTGCCGACCATCACACCGGTCACCACGGCATCGACCCAGACGGCCACCCCGTTCCAGTCGGCACCGGCGACCGCGTGCAGAACGTAGAACCCGCCGGCGCTGGACGCCACGGTGGCCAACCCGCTCGCGAGACCCCACGCGACGATGGTGCGGTTCGCCCTCGCCCGCGCGACCTTGGCGGTAGCCACGGCGACCGTCTCGCGGTCAGCCTCGGTGGGGCCGTCGACCCGGCTGTTCACGTCGGTCACCGTCCGGGACAACGCGGCCTCGGCGGCGCGTCCCGGCAGCCACCGTGAGAACGGTTCGAGGATCCGTTCGACAGCTGCTGCGAAGACCAACAGGGTGAGGAACACGCCAGTGGTGTCCTCGGGTTGGATCTTCGCCGCGGAGGCGCCGCTGCGCCAGATCAGCCAGCCGGCGACAGCGCCGACGGCGATCAGCCCGAAACCGGCAACCACCGCGCCCGCGCCGGCCTGCTGTGATGCGGCGACGACCGACAGCCCCGACTCCTGTTCGGAGCGAGGCGTCGCCGTTCCTGCGGCAGAATCGGCGTTGACCGGCGACGCCGCATTCCCGCCCCCGGCCGACCTCGACTCAACGTGGGTGGACGTCTGTCCCTGCAATTCCCTGACCAACCTTTCGCCCTACCGCTCACCAGACGCCGAGGTGTGACGATCCAGGGCCTTGGCAAGCGGATTGCGCGCACCGATAGCGCACGGGGCGCGAGACTACGGCACCGAGGAGAACACAATGGATGGCGGCATCGTCCGTCCAGGCGACCGTGGCGATCGAGGCGCTCCCGGCGACGGCGCACGGAGTGGAGTGGTCGGGTGCGGGCCGCCACACCAGGTTCGGGACAATGCCGGAGCGCAAGACCTCATAGACTCGCTGGTCGGGAAGCGGAGTGGTGCTGACAGCCTCAGCCACTCGACAGAGGCCGGCCAGGTGCCTAGGGGAGTGACGCGGGTTGACGTCTCAGAGGACAGGCACCAACACGGCCGGCCGTGGTCGCCGGGCTCGTGTCATCGGGCTGTCCGGCGGTCTTCTCGGGATTCTCTCCCTCCTGCTCGTCGCCACCGTGGCGACCGGTGACGGGCAGAGCATCCTCAGCAGCCTCCAGTCATCCTCGTCAGCAACTGACGTTCCCGAGCCGATGCCAGAATCGCAGGCGCCACTCGACCCGGCCTGCATCGCCAAGACCAAGGGCCAGGACGCGGTGGCGTTTTTCCAACGCGACATCCCCGCCGACGGATGGGGTGACCCGGTGCGCGGCACTGCCTCGACGACCAGCGAGCCCTACGTGCTGTGGCTCTTCGACGCTGACTGCGAGCCGCACAAGGCGATCGTTGTGCCACCGCGGACCAGCCGCACGTTCACGGCCCAGGTGGGTCAGGTCTGGTACTACGCCGAAGCGTCAGCGGGCCAACCCGGGGAGGGCTGCGCCTGCCGCGTCTTCAGCCCGTCGAACAGCGGCACCGCACAGAGGTTCAGCGACGCCGGCAGCATCACCTACCACCTGGACTAGCCGCCAACCGGGAACCGACTGGCCGAAGATCATCACGAGGTCAAGAAAGTCGCGGTATCCCGCCGGCCCGGACACCGCGACTTCAGCAAAGCCGAGTGGATCACGGCCGGAACAGCCCGGGAGCGCGCCGGGCCGGGTCGATGCCGGCGTGTCAGCGGCCCGACCAGGATCCGCCGCCTAACAGGCCCCGGTGTGCGGCGACGAGCAGTCGCCACTGCGGTGTCGCGAGGGTTCGCAGATCCGGGGTCACAACGGGCTCGCCGCCGGGCGCGCAGACCCCGTACACCTGCGGCGCGTTCGCCTCGGTGAGGAGCTGGTCGAAGTGGAACGAGCCTTCAAAGCCGAGCCAGACCACGGTCTCGCCGGCGGCACAGGCGACCCGCAGGCAGTGGGTCAGGTAGCGGTGCAGCAGCGGTGGCAGTTCGTCGAAGACCACGTCGTACTCGGTGACGCAGGCGTACCGATCGTCCCGCTCAAGGGAATAGGCCTGCACAGCGACCGGCACGACGTCGCCGTCGGCGAACTCCGGAACCCGGGCCGGGACGCCCGGCACGAACACGCTGACGACCGGCTGCGCGGCGAATCGCAGACCGGATGCCAGGTCGGCGGTCATCAGCGCAGGCCGCGGACCATCAGCAGGTACGCGCAGTAGGCCATCGGCACCAGCAGGAAGCAGATCAGGAACCCCAGCGGCAGGTATCGCGGCGGGGTGCCGGCGACCATCGCGGGCCGCCCCCACCGGCCCAGCACCAGGTACCCGCCGAAGAACGCCACCGCCGGCAACCCCGCGCAGATCCACGCGCCGAGGGTGAACCCGTCGACCAGACCGACGCCGGAGGCGAGCACCAGGATCAGCACGAGCACCCCCGCCGCCACGCCGCACCCGGCGTAGACGGCGACCGCCCGGGCCAGCGGCGACCACGTCGGCAGCAGCGCGGGCCGCTGGGCCAGCAACTCCGCCTGCTGCCCGTGCCGGTCGGCTTCGTCGGCCATCCGCCGGGCCAGCTCCAACTCCACCGCCGGGTCGGCCGCCGCCGCACGCTGCGCGGGCACCCCGCCGCCCGCCGGGCTCACCGCCGTCGGCAGCGCCAGCCGCGCCTCCCCCGCCGGCAACTGGGAATACGCCCCGACCCCCGCCACCCCTGGCGCGCCGGCTGCGCCGGCGGGTCCCCCGTCCCCGGTTCCGGGCGCGGTGGAGGGGCCGAACCCCACAGCTGAGCCCGAACCAGAGCCGGCAGCCGACACCGAGCCGGAGCCGGAGCCGCCAGCCGGCACCGAGCCGGAGCCGGAGCCGGAGCGGGCAGCGGACGCTGCACCGGAGCCGGACGGTGGGCCGGGCCAGGCGGCGGCCTCACCCGCCGTCCCCGGGCCCGAGCCAGGGGCAGGGGCTGGGGCTGCGGTTGGCTGGTCGATGCCGATGGCTCGACCGAGTTGGTCGAGGCGCTGCCCCTGAGCGGTCAACCGCTGCTGGAGGTAGTCGACGGCGGCGTGCAGGTCGCGCCGACGCGCGGACTCGGCGGCGGCGTGCTGTTCCCCGGCGCGGTGCTGCGCGGAGAGTTGCCGGGCCAGCGCCGCGTACTCCTCGAAGGACACTGTCACCGCTCCCCGTCCGGCTCGTGCCCGTCACCGACGAACGGGACGATCAGCCGGGTCCGCTGGTCGTGCCGGTCGATCAGCAGCGCCCGGTCGGCGCGGGGCGTGTAGGTCAGGTCGTGGGCGCCGAGGTGCAGGGCCAGCTCGGCGCCGGGCACGTTGAGCGCGACCAGGCAGGCGACGTCGTCGCGGTTCTGGGTGCCGCCGAGGTCGTCGGCGAGCCGGCGCAGCCCCCGCCACCAGCCGAGCAGGTGCACCCCCTGCCCGGGGCCCTGGCGCAGGACGGTACGCAGGTCGTCCAGGCCGGAGCGGAAGGTGCCGGGGTCGGTGGCCCCGAGGACGGGCGCGGCGGCGTCCATGCCGAACACCACAAGGTATTCGCGGCCGGCGGGCTCGGCGGCCAGCGCGGCGATCCGGTCGCGCAGCCCGGCCGTGTCGAGGCGCTGCACCGGGTGGCCGGCGGCCCGCAGCACCGTCTCGGTGTCGTCGGCGACCGGGTCGGCGGCGGTGACCAGGCAGGCCAGCTGGAAGCGGGCGTCGCCGGGGGCGTGTTGGCGGGCCAGGCTGAGCGTCGCCGCGCGCAGCACGTCCGCGCCGGTCGGTGCGGTGCCCACCACGGCGAGGTGCCGGCCGGGGGTGGTGTCCATCAGGAACAGTGCTGTGGTGCCGTGCACGTCGACGGTTCGGCCGACCAGGGCCATCGGGCGTCGACCACCGGGGCGCAGCCCGGCGAACGTGGTGTCGTCCTCGATCCGCGCGGCCTCGTACCCCTTGAAGACCGCTGGCGCCCGCGAGCCCGGCGGGCGGGCCTGCCACAGCTCATGGCGTAGCGCGGCGAGGTCCGCCGCGGCGGCGTGCGCGTCCGGGAAGCGCAGCACGGTGTCCGCGCCGACCGCGCCGGCCGCGGTGTTGACCACGGCCGAGCCGACCGGTAGGGCCGCGGCGGCGGCGTTGAGCTGGTCGAGCACCCCGCCGCCGCCGGGCAACGCCACCCGCAACGCGAACTGCCCGAAGATCGCCTCGGCCCGCCCGTAGAGGGCTTCGATGCCGGTCATGCTCTGGCTGGCCAGCACCAGGTGGATGCCGTACGAGCGGCCCTTGCGGGCCAACTCCTCCAGCAGGTCGACGGACTCGCGGGCCAACGCGTCGTTGCCGGCGAGCAGGACGTGGAACTCGTCGATGACGGTCACGATGCGCGGCAGCGGATTGTCCCGGGGCAGGTCGGCGAGCTTGGTGACGCCGTGCCGTTTGAGTGCGGTGGCCCGGCGCTGCGCCTCCCGGCGCAGCTCGCGCAGCACGGCGAGACCGTACTCGCGGTCGGACTCGATGCCGACGGCACGGGCGTGCGGCAGCCAGGACGGGTCCCGACGGGTGGGCACGAACTCGGTGAAGCTCACGCCCTCCTTGAAGTCGAGCAGGTAGAGCTGCAACTCGGCCGGCGAGTAGCGGGCGGCCAGCCCGTAGAGGACGTCGAGGAGGAAGACCGTCTTGCCGGCGCCGGTGCGCCCGCCGACCAGCCAGTGCGGGGTGGCGTCGTCGAAGGCGAGCGTCAGCGCGGTGCCCCCGGCCCGGCCGATCACCGTCCGCAGGCCGTTGCCGACGGACTCGGCCCAGCGCTGTTCGGGCAGCAGGTCGGTGAAGGGCAACGCGTCGGCGCGACGGGTGGCGGTGCCGAGGTGTTCGGCGAGCGCGCGTACCGAGGCGGGCGGCGGGTCGCCGTCGAGCAGGACGGGTGCGGCGAGCCCGCTGCCGTCGGCGCTGAACGGGGTGCCGGGCGGGTCGCCGACGTGCGCGTACCCCTGGTTGAGCCGCACCGCTGTGGTGCCGCCCAGCGGCGGCGGGGTCTCGCCGGGCAGCCGGGACGGGTGGCCGGCGAGCAGCACGCACACGGCGGCGGCCGGGCCGGCGTGGGTGAGCGCGGCGAGCCGGGCCAGTTCGCGCGGCGGCGGCGCGGCGGTGGCGACCACCACCAGCAGTCGGCGGGCGGCGGGCTGACCGTGTTGCGCGGCGCGGGCGTGCTGCTCGGCGGCGTCCACCAGCGCGGCCACCTCGGCCTCGCTGGTGGCCGGCGGGTCGAGCACCCCGGCGTCGAGCAGTGGGCGCAGCGGGCCGAAGGTGGCGCCGAGCGCGGCGGTGTCGATGCCGGCGACGCGGACCTGACCGGGCGGCGCGGTGGCGACCAGCCGCAGCACCAGCGCCCGCAGCAGCCCGGCGACCTGCGGGTCGCGGGCGTCGGTGTCCACTGCCAGGTGGTGGCCGCCACCGAGCGGGACTAGCACCGGAAAGCTGCCGTCCGCTGTGGACGCCTCGCCGATCCGCACCGCGACCGGCTCGTCGGTCAGCGGCGTGACGCCCGGGGCGGGGGTGGCCAGGGCAGCGCCGAGGCGGGCGAGGCGGGTCACCAGGTCATCGGCGCCGACCGGCGCGGCGGAGGTCGGTGCCGACCCCAGGGCGTTGCGCGCGGTGTCCAGATGCGCCCGAGCCGCCCGGTGGGAGTTGACCGCCTGCCCGTACGCCGACGCGAGCCTGCCCACCCTCTGCCCCCAACGCCACGGCCGCCTGGTCCCAGGAACCCTAACGGACACCGGCGGCACCCGGACAGTCCTGCGAGGACGTGTCACGCCGGACCGGTCAGGCGGGGCCGCACGTCGTCGGACCGGACGCGTCGGCCGCCCCGCAGCGGAACACCTCCACCGGCGTCCTCGCCACGTCGGGCACCTGCTCCACCCGCATCAGGGCCAGCCGCTTGTCGACCGGCTCCCCCGAGTCGGGTGTGAACCGGATCAGCCCGGCCACCCCCGGGTAGCCCTGGCCAGCGTTCTGCCGGAGCACCTCGGCGTGCACGCCCACCGGGTTGACCGAATCCGGCTCCCAGCGTTGCCGGGGGTCGGCGTGGTGCAGCCGGGCGGCGAGGCTCTCCACCGCCCGGACCAGCATCATCGACGCGTCGTAGGCGAGGCTGACGCGCTCGCCGACCTGTTCCTCGGAGCCCGGCCGGCAGCGCGGCGGGTCGAGCAGGTCGCCGGCCTGGATCCAGGACAGGAAGCTGGCCCGCGCGTCGTCGTCGCGCCGGTCCTGGGCGGCCCGCAGCGCCGCGCACGTGGCCAGGGACGCCTTGGAGACGTACGTGACGGGCAGGTTGCCGGGCGCGGCGGCGCGCAGCCCCGGGTTGGCCATGTACCTGTTGGCCGAGTCGTCGGCGACGAGGTGCCGGGGCGGGTTGCCGCCGCACTCGCGCAGCGCCCGCAGGAAACCGTCGAACTCCGACCACCGTCCCGCGTAGAAGAGCAGCCCGGGGTAGCCGCACTCGTCGGTCAGTCGTTGTCCGGTGCGCCACTCGTCGAGGCGGGTGATCCGCGGCCCGAACTGTTGTCGGAGCCCGTCGACGAGGGTGCCCACGTAGAGGTCCTCGGTGAGCGAGCTGCCCTCCAGTGTGGTGTAGAAGACGTGCGCCTCGTTGACCTTCAGCACCTGCTTGGCGTACGCGTCGACCAGCTTCACCTGGTCCTTGTTCGGCGCGGAGATCTGCAGGTAGAGGCGGGAGTTGGCGTCCATCTTGTCCGCGGAGAGGGTGGGCGCCAGCACCGGCAGCCCGACCTGGTTCAGCTCGCGCAGCGCGCGGGCGGTGCTGCTGCGGCTCTCCACCAGCCCGACCACCCCGAGCACAGTGGGGTCGTCCCGGGCCAGCTCGGCGAGCATCGCCACGGCCCGGTCGGCGTAGATCATCTGCCGGCCGCCGTTGGCCACCACGATGCGCAGCAGCGCCGCGCCGTCGGCGCCGGCCGACTCCTTCAGCAACGCGTACTGGGCGGTGGCCATCCCCTCCAGTTCCTCACGCTCGGAGACGTACGACTCCTCGTCCGCGCGGGTCCGGTTGCCGGTGAGGGTGCCGAGGTAGACAAGGGTGAGGAAGGGCCGTCGTCGGTCGCTGCGCTGCCAGACCTCCTCGGCGGCGCGGTTCTGCGCGAAGATGCGCTCCTGGACGGTGCGCAGCCGGTCCTGGCCGGGGTCGTTGTTGAACACCTGCGCGGCGCTGTCGCTGTAGCCGACACACTCGCCGCTGGCGACCACCTCGACCGATACCTGGCCGGTGAGGGTGGGGTGACAGCCCGGCCCCCACCGGCTGGTCACCCACAGGCCGAGCGCCGCCACCAGCACCAGGCAGAGCGCCGCCGGCAGGAAGCGCCGCGACCACCACGGCGGGTCGGGCGCGGAGAAGGGCCGCAACCCGCCACGGGACGGTGGGCCGGTGTCGGTCTCGTCGGGACGCAGCGCCACCAGCCAGGTGGCCGGGCGGCGCAGCCGCCGCATCTCCGGCAGCGCCCCGGCCCACTCGTCGTACGCCTCGTCGGCCTCTGTCAACGGGTGCGGTTCGGGCAGGTCCGGTGGGGGTTGCCCACCGGACGCGACGATCAGCAGCGGGTCGTTGCGGCCGGTCTCGGTGCGGACGTCGCCGATCAGGCGGACCAGCTCCCCGCCGACGTTGCCGGGTGCGACGTTGTCGACCAGCAGCGCCGGGTACGCGGTGCGCCGCCAGTCCGACGGACGCCACGGCCGACGCCGGTACGCCTGCCGCAGGTCCTCCAGGAACGCGTGCAGCAGCAGCTTGTTGACCTGGTCGGGTTGTTCCCCGTCGCGCCAGCCCGCGGTGAGGCGCTCGGCGAAGCCGAGGAAGGTGACCGACTGCCGGGGCGCCAGGTACTGCTGGCGCATGAACCAGTTGTAGTGCCGCCCGAGCACCGGCACCCGACCGGAGACGGCAGCCCGGAAGACCACCCCCGGCACGGCGCGACGGACCAGCCAGAGCAGCACCTGCGAGACGATGCTCACCGCGTCGCCGCCGGACGGCAACGCCTCCGGCGTGCGCGGGCCCTTGCGGTCGCGCAGCCGGCGGACCAGGGCGGCGCGGCTGTCGTCGGCGTCCACGCCCAGGCTCAGGCTCTGCTGCATCAACCAGTCGGCGAGCGGATAGTGCCGGAAACGCAGTCGGGCGGCGCCGAAGGCCTCCAGGGAGAGCTGCCGGTGCAGTTCGCGCAGCAACGCCGGCACGTCCCCGGCGCCGGGCGGCACCTCGGCGTCCAGCACGGCGTGCGGGACCCGCCGCCGAGGGCCCTGACCGAGGAACCGGCGCAGCGGCACCATCAGATCCGCGGTGTCGGAGCGGACCAGCCACAGCAGCGGCAGCCGGCGGTCACCGCGACGGGGTCGCCGCAGCAGCCGGGCGAGCAGCGCGAACAACTCCAACCCGCCGGGTGGCAGTCGCTCCCGGCTGGCGGTCGACTGCCGTTGGCCGATCAACTCCCGCTTGGGCAACTCCGACCGCCGCACGTGTCACCTCCGATCAACTCAGTGTGACCTTGTGACGCAAGGCACGCCAGATGCCGGCGTCCGATCATAGGTGTGGCGGGCCGGCGACGTTCACAGTTGTCGATTAGGTTGGCGTGGCGAACACCCGATGGAGGGAGTCCACCCCGTGCGACGAGTCCTCACGGCGGCCACCACCGCCCTGACCCTCACCACCGCCGGCACCATGCTCGCCGGCACCCCCGGCCAGGCCGCCCCGACGGCCTGGGGCCGTCCGGTCGTCTCCGCGGCGCCGCAACCCGGCGCGCCCGGACTGGGCGACAGCTACTTCCCCGACTACGGCAACGGCGGCTACGACGTCGGGCACTACGACGTCCGGCTGCGCTACGAACCGGCCACCGACCTGCTCACCGGCACCACCACCATCCTCGCCACCGCCACCCAGGACCTCTCGACGTTCAATCTGGACTTCCTGCTCGACGTCGAGTCGGTCCGGGTCAACGGTTGGGCGGCGAGCACCAGCACCGCCGGGGCGCACGAGCTGGTGGTCACCCCGGCCCGCACGGTGACCCGGGGTCAACAGCTCACCATCGTCGTGCGCTACTCCGGTGTCCCGTCGGAGGCCCTGGTCAACGGTTACACCGGCTGGACGCGTACCGACGACGGCGCCCTCGCCGTCAACGAGCCCGAGTCGGCGTGGTGGTGGTTCCCGAGCAACGACCACCCGTTGGACAAGGCCACCTACGACATCTCGGTGTCGGTGCCCACCGGCGTCGAGGTGATCAGCAACGGTGTGCAGCCGAGGCCGCCGCTGGCCGAGGCCGGCAACCGCACCCGGTGGATCTGGCGGACCACCTCTCCCACCGCCACCTACCTGGCCTTCATGGCCATCGGCCAGTACGACATCGTCACCGACACCACCCCGGGCGGCCAGCCGGTGATCAACGCGTACAGCACCTCGCTGGGCGCGCTCGGGCCGGCCGCCCGGGCCAGCATCGAGCGGACCGGCGAGATCGTCGACTGGGAGAGCGGGATCTTCGGCCCGTACCCGTTCGAGGCGCAGGGCGGCGTGGCCGGGCCGATCGACGGCATCAGCTTCGCCCTGGAGACGCAGACCCGACCGGTGTACGGGCCGGGCTTCTGGCGGCGCGGCGCCAACACGTACGTGGTGGTGCACGAGAACGCCCACCAGTGGTTCGGTGACTCGGTCTCGGTGGCCGAGTGGCGCAACATCTGGCTCAACGAGGGCTTCGCCTCGTACGCCGAGTGGCTCTGGTCGGAGGAGCAGGGTGAGGGCACCGCCCAGGAGGTCTTCGACTTCACCTACGCCAGCTACCCGGCTGACGACGAGTTCTGGCAGGTGCTGCCCGGTGACCCGGGCGCCGCTCGGGTCTTCGACAACGCCGTCTACGACCGGGGCGCGATGACCCTGCACCAGCTGCGGCTGGCCGTCGGCGACGACGCGTTCTTCGAGATCCTGCCGACCTGGACCGCCGAGCACCGGTACGGCAACGGCACCATCGAGCAGTTCCAGGCGCTGGCCGAGCGGATCTCCGGTCTGGACCTGGACGAGCTCTTCACCACCTGGCTGTTCACCGCCGGCCGGCCGGACGTGGCCACCACCGCCCGCAAGGCCGCCCCGCCGACCGAGCCCAAGTCCTGGGCGAAGATCCGCGAGGCCCGTCACCTGATGTCGCACTAGCGGCAGGCTCCACCCGGAAGGCCCGTCGCCCGCGCGGCGGGCCTTCCGTCGTCCTGCGCCGAACAGGCGTGGCGAGGGTGCGCGGGGCGTGCGGTTCAGGATGCCGGTGTCGCCGACCGGCCCGCCCCCGACGGGGCACCGGTCGCTCCGGCCGTGCTCGCCTCGATGGCGCGGATGTGCCGGTACGCGAACCAGAGCGGCGGGAACGCCCCGACCGCGAAGGACAGGTCGACGAGCGTCCAGAACCAGGGGATGTCCCGGAGCGGACCGCAGATCAGCGCCAGCGGGACGATGCCCGCGCAGGCGATCATGCCGACCTGCACCACCCAGACGTTGCGTACCGGGTCGCGCAGCGGCCCCCAGAACGCCACCGCCAGCACCAGGTGGGCGAAGGCCAGCCAGTCGGTGCCGTAGAGCAGGAACGGGTAGTCCTCGCCGGCCGTCACCAGCCCGGTGTGCACCCGCTCGATCCAGGCGACCAGCGCGGGCAGCTGGTCGGCGAGCGGGTCCAGTGCGCGCAGCAGCCAGCGGACCTCGATCTCCAGCGGAAACGCTGTGACACCGCTCAGGAAGAGCCCGATCAGCACGATCCACAGCCATCGGCGAGTCCGCCGTAGGCGTTCCTCGATCTCCATGATCGCAGCGTAACGATGATCTTCGTGTCGCCCTGTCCCGCAAGCGGGCCACCGAGGGTGACAGCTGTCTCAGCGGTTCGCCACCGGCCCGACTGCGGCCAACTCCCTGAGCCGGACCCCGCCCGACCGAACCGCACCGGCCTGGGCGGGCGCGATGGCACAGACCGCCCCGGTGGGCCGGACGATGCGGGCGGCCCGGAACGCGGCCCGTCGTACCGGATGACGGGGCCGCGGCACGACCAGCGCGAGGGTCGCCGCGCGGCCACGCTGCCGGTCCAGTGCGACGCCGGCCGCCACCGTGGCGATCGCCGCGGCGGATCCGGCGAGGACGAGCGTCTGACGGGGGCCGGCGTGTTCGGCGAGCCAGCCGAGCAGCGGGGCGCCGACGGCGGCGGAGACCGAGCCGGTGACCGCCAGGGCGGCGAGCACCCGGCCTCGCATCGCGCCGTCGGTGTCGAGCTGGGCGCGGGTGCCGACTGTGGTGTCGATGACCACCGCCGCGGCGGCGATCGGCAGGATCACCGCGGCGAAACTCCAGGTGCCCGGCGCGAGGCCGGCGACGATCTGCATCCCGCTGGCGAACAGGCCCGCGACGACAAGCGTCCGGTAGCCCAGGGAACGCCGCCGGGCCGCGACGAGCGCACCCACCACCGTTCCGACAGCGAACACTGTCGAGAGCAGGCCGTACCCGGAGGCGCCGGAGTCCAGTGGACCGTCGCTCATCGCAGCCATGGTCACCTGGTAGTTGCGGCCCAGGCTGCCGAGCACGAACGACAGGGCGAGCGCGACGAGCAGCACCGGCTGCCCCCGCAGGTAGGCGAATCCGGCCCGGACACCGCCCCGGGTCGGGCCGCCGTCCGGAACGGGAAGGCCGGGCACCGCCCCCGGGCGTACGGCGAACAGCGCCACCACCACGGCGGCGAAGCTGGCCGCGTTGACGCCGAACAGCAGGGCGGGGCCGACGGCGGCCACCACCACGGCACCGAGGCTCATGCCGAGGATGCGGCCGGCGGAGTTGGTGAGCGAACCGAGCGCCAGGGCGTTGCCCAGCGTCTCCCGGTCGACGAGGCTGGCGGCCCAGCGGCCCATCACCGGGCCTTCGATCGCCGAGACGGCACCGGTGGCCAGGGAGATCGCGAAGATCAGCGGCAGGCCGCCGACCCCGGTCAGGGCGACCGCCGCCAGTCCGGCGGCGAGCGTCGCGTGGGCGACCTGGGCGGTGATCAGCAGCGGGCGGGCCGGTAGTCGGTCGGCCAGCACACCACCCCAGACGCTGAGCAGCAACGTGGGCGCCGCCTGGAGCAGCACGGCGAAGCCCATGGACGTCGCCGAGCCGGTTTCCTTCAGGACGTACCAGTTGACCCCGAGGACCTGCATCCAGGTGCCGATGACGGAGACGAAGCCGGCGAGCGCCCAGATCCGGTAGTTGCGGTGGCGCAACGCGGCGAAGGTGGCACCTCTGGCCACGACGACCCTCCAACGATCGGCAGCATGATCATTCACACCGATCGCGGCGCGGTTCGGCAGCCGACAAGTCTTGCCGGCTCAAACCTTTTTGCCCACGTTTGTGAGCGGCTTCACCAGCGGGAATGTCCGGTCGGCGCGGCAGCGGGAACCGCCGCACCGACCGGACGCCCGCGACTCAGCGAGCGGCGAGGGCCTGCGCGGTCGGGCCCACCGGGGCCGGCAGCGCGCCAACACCGCCCAGATAGCCGTGGATGGCGGCGGCGGCCGCCCGCCCCTCGGCGATGGCCCAGACGATCAGCGAGGCGCCCCGGTGCATGTCACCGGCCACGAACACACCGTCGGCCTCGGTCTGCCACTCGTCGTTGGCGTCAATGGCGCCCCGCGGGTTACGGGCCACGCCGAACTGGGCCAGCAGCGGCTGCTGCTCGGTGCCCTCGAAGCCGATCGCCAGCAGCACCAGATCGGCCGGCAGCTCCCGCTCGGAACCCGGCACCACTGTGACGACCCGCCGGCCGTCGCGCTTCTCCACTGTCACCTCGGCGATCCGCACCGCCCGCACCTGGCCGGTGCCGTCGTCCACGAACTCCTGCACCGCCACCGCGAAGACCCGCTCGCCACCCTCCTCGTGCGCCGGGTAGCTGCGCAACACCCACGGCCAGGTCGGCCACGGGTCCCGCGCCTCGTCGCGCTCCTGCGGCGGCTGCGGGTACAGGTCGAGCTGGTGCACGCCCGCGGCGCCCTGACGGTGGGCGACGCCGAGACAGTCCGCCGCCGTGTCACCGCCGCCGATGATCACCACATGCTTGCCGGCCGCGTCGATGGGGGTGCCGTCCGGCAACACCGCCGGCGCCAGCCGACGCTCACCGGTGGCCACCACGCCGGCCTGGTCGGTTGCCGCGGTGGCGACCGCGCGGTTCGCCGCGACCAGGTGCGCCATCGCCTGGTGGACGCCCCGAAGCGCCCGCCCAGGAGTCTCCGGGGTGTCCCGGCCCTGCAACGCCCCAGCGGCCAGCAACACCGCGTCGTGCTCGGCGCGCAACTGCTCGGCGGTGACGTCCACCCCGACGTTCACACCGGTGCGGAAACGCACCCCCTCGGCGGTGAGCTGAGCCAGCCGGGCATCGATGTGCCGCTTCTCCAACTTGAAGTCGGGGATGCCGTACCGGAGCAGGCCACCGATCGCGTCGTCGCGTTCGTACACCGTCACCGCGTGACCGGCGCGGGCCAACTGCTGGGCGGCGGCGAGGCCGGCGGGCCCGGAGCCGACAACGGCGACCGACCGGCCCGACGGCGCCGGCACCGGGCGGGGGGTGAACCCCCGCGCCGCGGCGGCGTCGGCGATCTCCACCTCGACCTGCTTGATGGTCACCGGTTGACCACCGGAGATGCCGAGCACGCAGGCCGCCTCACAGGGCGCCGGGCAGAGCCGGCCGGTGAACTCCGGGAAGTTGTTGGTGGCGTGCAGCGACTCCACCGCGGCGTCCCAGTTGCCGGTACGCACCAGATCGTTCCAGTCCGGGATGCGATTGCCCAGCGGGCAGCCGTCGTGGCAGAACGGGATGCCGCAGTCCATGCAGCGGGTGGACTGCTCGCGGACCAGCTCCTCGCCGGCCGGCGGGTACACCTCCCGCCAGTCGCTGATCCGCACCGGCACCGGGCGGCGGGCCGGCAACCGCCGGTCGTAGCGCAGGAAACCGTTCGGGTCAGGCACGTGCCACCTCCTGGGCAGCCACCCGCGGGGCGGGCGGCACCGGCGCGGCCGGCGCGCTCAGCGCGCCCATCACCGCGTCGTCGACGTCGCGGCCGGCTGCTTCGGCGGCCCGCATGATCTCCAGCACCCGGCGGTAGTCGCGGGGTATCACCGCGGTGAACTCGGCCACCGCCTCCGGCCACCGCTTGAGCAGCTCCTCGGCGACCGCCGACCCGGTCTCGGCCACGTGCCGTTGGACCAGCTCGTGCAGCAGCGACTGCTCCTGCTCGCCCAGCGGCAACAGGTCGACCAGCTCCGCGTTGACCCGGGCCCGGTCCAGGTGGTGCACGAACGCCGTGCCGCCGGACATGCCGGCCGCGAAGTTCCGACCGGTCGCGCCGAGCACCACCACCGTGCCGCCGGTCATGTACTCACAGCCATGGTCACCGACGCCCTCGACCACGGCGATCGCGCCGGAGTTACGGACCGCGAACCGCTCCCCCACCCGGCCGCGCAGGAAGACCTCGCCCGCCGTGGCCCCGTACAGGATGGTGTTGCCAGCGATGATCTGATCCTCGGCCCGCTGGCCCGGCTCGGCGTCCGGGTCGAGGAACGGCGCGGCGGCGTCCGGACGGACGATGAGCCGGCCCCCGGAAAGGCCCTTGCCCACGTAGTCGTTGGCGTCGCCGTGCAGACGCAGGGTCACCCCGCGCGGCAGGAACGCGCCGAACGACTGCCCAGCCGTGCCGTGCAGCACGAACTCGATGGTGTCCTCGGGAAGGCCGGCGCCGCCGAAGCGACGAGTCACCTCACCGCCGAGCATCGCGCCGACGCTGCGGTGCTCGTTGCGCACCGCCACCTCGACCCGAACCGGCGCCCCGTCCGCCAGAGCCGGACGGGCCAGAGCGATCAGCTCGTTGTCGAGTGCCTGCTCCAGGCCGTGATCCTGGGCGCGGACCCCGCGTCGGGCCGCACCCGCGGGCAGCTCCGGCAGGTGCAGGACGGGCGCCAGGTCCAACCCGTGCGCCTTCCAGTGCGTCACCGCCGGGGCCACGTCGAGCAGCTCGGACTGCCCGATCGCCTCCTCGATCGAGCGGAAACCCAACTCGGCCAGGTAACCCCGGACCTCCTCGGCGAGGAAGAGGAAGAAGTTCTCCACGAACTCCGGCTTTCCGGTGAAGCGCTCCCGCAGCACCGGGTTCTGGGTGGCGATGCCAACCGGGCAGGTGTCCAGGTGACAGACCCGCATCATCACGCAGCCCTCGACGATCAGCGGCGCGGTCGCGAAGCCGAACTCCTCCGCACCGAGCAGCGCCGCGATCAGCACGTCCCGGCCGGTCTTGAGCTGGCCGTCGACCTGCACGGTGACCCGATCGCGCAGCTTGTTGAGCAGCAACGTCTGCTGCGCCTCGGCCAGCCCCAGCTCCCAGGGGGTGCCGGCGTGCTTGAGCGAGTTCATCGGGGAGGCGCCCGTGCCACCGTCGTGCCCGGAGATCAGGATGACGTCCGCCTTGAGCTTCGCCACCCCGGCGGCGACCGTGCCGACGCCGACCTCGCTGACCAACTTGACGTGCACCCGGGCCGCCGGGTTGACGCACTTCAGGTCGTGCACCAGCTGGGCGAGGTCCTCGATGGAGTAGATGTCGTGGTGCGGCGGCGGGGAGATCAGACCCACGCCGGGGGTCGCATGCCGGGTCCGGGCGATCCACGGCCAGACCTTGTTACCGGGCAGCTGACCGCCCTCACCCGGCTTGGCGCCCTGAGCCATCTTGATCTGGAGGTCGTCGGCGTTGACCAGATATTCGCTCGTCACACCGAACCGCCCGCTGGCGATCTGCTTGACCGCCGAACGACGGGCCGGGTCGTGCAACCGCTCGACGTCCTCGCCGCCCTCACCGGTGTTGGACTTGCCGCCGAGCCGGTTCATGGCGATGGCGAGCGTCTCGTGCGCCTCCGCGGAGATCGACCCGTACGACATGGCGCCGGTGGCGAACCGCTTGACGATTTCGCTGGCCGGCTCGACCTCCTCGAGCGGCACCGCCGGGCGGACCCCGGTGCGCAGTGTGAACAGCCCGCGCAGCGAGCCGGCCTGCGCGGCGAGCGCGTCGACCTTGGCGGTGTACTTGCGGAAGACGTCGTACTGCCGGCTGCGAGTGGCATGTTGCAGCAGGAAGACCGTCTCCGGGTTGAACAGGTGCAGCTCACCCTCGCGGCGCCACTGGTACTCGCCACCGACCTCCAACCGGTCGGAGCTGACGGTGCCGGCCGGGGGCCAGGCCAACGCGTGCCGGGCGGCCACCTCGGTGTGCACGCCCGCGAGACCCACCCCGCCGATGCGGCTGGGGGTGCCCCGGAAGTAACGCTCGACCAGCCGGCTGTCCAGGCCGACCGCCTCGAAGACCTGCGCACCGCAGTACGAGGAGACCGTCGAGATGCCCATCTTGGACATGATCTTCAGGACGCCCTTGCCGAGCGCCTTCGCGTAGTTGCGCACCGCGGCAACCGGCTCCACCCCGGCCAACGTGCCGGTGGCGATCATGTCCTCCACCGACTCGAACGCCAGGTACGGGTTGACCGCCGCCGCGCCGTAGCCGATCAGCACCGCCGCGTGGTGCACCTCCCGGCAGTCGCCGGACTCGACGATCAGCGCCGCCTGCGTACGCGTCTGCTCACGCACCAGGTGCTGGTGCACGGCGGCGGTGAGCAGCAACGACGGGATCGGCGCCAGGTCGGCGTTGGAGTCCCGGTCGGAGAGCACCAGGATGCGCACGCCGTCCTCGATCGCCTCGGAGACGTGCCGGCAGATCTCGGTCAGCCGCGCCTTGATCCCGGCGGCGCCCTCCCGGATCCGGTACAGCCCGGAGACCCGGACCGCCTTGAAGCCGGGCAGGTCGCCGTCCTCGTCGATGCAGAGGATCTTCGCCAACTCGTCGTTGTCGATGATCGGGTGCGGGAGCACGATCTGCCGGCAGCTCGCCGCACCCGGATCGAGCAGGTTGCCCTCCGGCCCGATCGTCGACGCCAGGCTGGTCACCAACTCCTCGCGGATGGCGTCCAGCGGCGGGTTGGTGACCTGGGCGAAGAGCTGGTGGAAGTAGTCGTAGAGCAGCCGCGGCCGGGTCGACAACGGCGAGATCGGGGTGTCCGTACCCATCGAGCCGAGCGGTTCGGCGCCGGTGCGGGCCATCGGCCCGAGCAGGATCTTCAACTCCTCCTCGGTGTAGCCGAAGGTCTGCTGCCGGCGGCGCACCGAATCGTGCGTGTAGACGGTGTGCTCGCGGGCCGGCAGGTCGTTCAACTCGATCAGCCCGGCGTGCAGCCACTCGCCGTACGGCTGGGCGGCGGCCAACTCGGACTTGATCTGCTCGTCGTGCACGATCCGCCCGGCCACCGTGTCGACCAGGAACATCCGGCCCGGCTGAAGGCGCCCCTTGGCGACCACGTGGGCCGGGTCGAGGTCGAGCACGCCCGCCTCGGAGCCGAGCACCACGAGCCCGTCGTCGGTCTGCCACCAGCGCCCCGGGCGCAGCCCGTTGCGGTCCAGCACCGCGCCGACGATTTCCCCGTCGGTGAAGGCCACCGACGCCGGACCGTCCCACGGCTCCATCAGGCTGGCGTGGAAGCGGTAGAAGGCACGCTTGGCCGGGTCCATCCCCGGGTCGTTCTCCCAGGCCTCGGGGATCATCATGAGCACCGCGTGCGGCAGGCTCCGCCCGGCCAGGTGCAGCAACTCCAGGACCTCGTCGAAGTTCGCCGAGTCGGAGGCGGCGGGGGTGCAGACCGGGAAGACCCGCCGGATGTTGCCCGGCACGTTCGGCGAGCGCAGCAGCGCCTCCCGGGCCTGCATCCAATTGCGGTTGCCCCGGATCGTGTTGATCTCGCCGTTGTGGGCGATGAACCGGTACGGGTGCGCCAGCGGCCAGGAGGGGAAGGTGTTTGTGGAGAAGCGGGAGTGCACCAGCGCGATGGCGCTGTCCACCCGCTCGTCGCGCAGGTCCGGGTAGAACGCCGGCAACTGGTCGGGCGTGAGCATGCCCTTGTAGACCATGGTGCGGCTGGACAACGACGGGAAGTACGCCGGGACGCCCCGCTCGGCGGTCTCCCGTTCGGCCTGCTTACGAAGGCAGAACGCCACCCGGTCCAGTTCGATGCCGCGCAGCGGAGAACCGGCCGGCCCGTCGGGCGCGTCGGTGAGGCGGTGCGCGGCCAGGAAGAGCTGCCGAATCCGGGGCATCGCCGCCAGAGCGGTCTCGCCCAGGTCACTCGGGTCGGTCGGCACGTCCCGCCAACCGAGCACGTCGGCTCCCTCGACCAGCGCGTACTTCTCGACCACCCGACGGGCACGCGCCTCGGCGGCATCGTCGTCGGGAAGGAAGACCAGCCCGGTGGCGTACTCGCCCGCCGGGGGAAGCGCGACGTCGGCCACCGCGCGGAGGAACGCGTCGGGCACCTGGATCATGATGCCCGCGCCGTCGCCGGTGTTCGGCTCCGCGCCGCGGGCGCCCCGGTGGTCCAGCCGACAGAGCGCGCCGAGCCCGTTGGCGACGACCGAGTGTGAACGCCGGCCGTGCAGGTCCGCCACGAAGGCCACGCCGCAGGCATCGTGCTCCTGGGCCGGGTCGTAGAGGCCCTGGGCGGACGGACGGGGGTGGGGCGTCGGGGACGCCTGCGGGCTGTGCGGGTGCGGCTGTTCTGTGTCCGCGTACGGCTGAGCCACCGGGCCTCCTGTCGTCACTCAGGTTGGATCATGGTGGGGACGACGTCGGCCCGTGGGTCTATTGAGTCTACGTTAGGGCCGGGGTCGCACGGCCACTCAAGATTGATCACACCGTCCACTGGCTGGGACGTGTAGTCTCGCGCGGTGGATCCGCGACACAAGCACGTCTTCGACCGGTTGGAACGCTTCTACGACGCGGTGCCCCGCGACGCCGCCGGTGCGGAGGATCATGGCGGACTGGTGCTGTTCGTCCGCGAAGGCGTCGGCTGGCCGTTCTACGCCCGCCCCCGGATCGACGCCACCGAGCCGCCGTCGCTGGCCGACGTGACCTCGGTCCGCGAGCGCCAGCGGAAGCTGGGCCTGCCGGAAGCCTTCGAGTGGGTGCACGAGACGACCCCCGAACTGCTGGCGGTGGCCCGCTCGGCGGGGCTCAGCGTGCTGGAGGCGCCGCTGATGGTGCTCGACCCGAGCGCGCTGCCCGACCCGGCGACGCTCTCCGACGCGGCGGTGCGGGTGCTGGCCGCGGACTCCCCCAGTTTCGCCGCCGATGTCGCCGCCCGGCGTGCGGTGGCAGCGGTGTCGTTCGCCGCCGCCGGCACCGCCCCCGGTGAGGCCGGCCCGGCCGAACGCGACGCCGCCGTCACCGAACTCGAACTGGCCGCGCTCGACGAGGAGCGCGCCCGGATCGCCGACGGTCGACGGATCTCCGCGCTGGCCGGCACGCCGGCCGAGGGCGCGCTGGCCAGCGGCATGGCGATGCGGGTGGACGACGTCGCGGAGATCGCCGGGGTGGCCACCCTACCGTCCGCCCGGCGACGCGGGCTGGGCGCCGCGCTCACCGCCACCCTGGCCCGGGAACTGCTGGCGGCCGGCACCAAACTGGTCTTCCTCTCCGCGGGCAGCGAGGAGATCGCGCGGGTCTACCTGCGGGTCGGTTTCCGCCGAATCGGCACCGCCTGCATCGCCGAACCCGCCGCCCTCATCCCCTGACCTGCCCGGCGACCCAGGTCAGGTCGGGGGGCGCCACTGGGCGGCGGAGGCTGCGGCGCTGGAGAGCAGTCGCGAGTTGATCGTGCCGAGCGCGGCGTCCCGGGCGCGCAGCGCCAACCGGCCCCGGGTCTGGAGCACTGCCGACATCCGCCGGGTCTGCCGGACCACTGTCGCGGCCCGGGGGCGGCGCACCCGGTCGTACGCCTGCACCGCGTCGGGCAGCCGGGCCTCCCGCAACAGCGACGCGAGTGTGGCGGCGTCCTCGAACGCGAGGCAGGCACCCTGCCCGAGGTGCGGGGGCATGGCGTGCGCCGCGTCACCGAGCAGCACCACCCCACCGGGCCCGACCGGAAAGCCGTACGCCCGGGGCAGTGGACGCAGCTCGCGAACCTCCTGTTGGACCAGGTCCGTCGGGTCGGTGGCGTCGAGCAACGCGCCGACCGGCGCGGGCCAGCCCGCGTACCAGCGGCGCAGCAGAGCGAGCTGGGTCTCCGGTGGCTCCGGGCGGGGCGCGCCGGCGGCGGTGGCCACCCAGTAGATGCCGCCCCGGGTGGACCCGCCCGAGGAGCCGCGCTCGCCCAGCGACGCGGCCACGAACCGGTAACCCGCGCCGAGAATCTCGCCGGCCAGCGGTTGATCGTCGGGGAGTCGAGGCGCCTGGTACCAGGGGATGACGGCCCGCCAGGCGGCGCACCCGGAGCTGACCACCCGGGACTCGGGCGCGAGTTGGCGGCGGATGCCGCTGTCCGTGCCGTCGGCGGCGACCACCAGATCGGCTTCGATGGTGTGCCGGCCGTCGTTGACTGCCGGTCGCTCGCCCGGATCGACGCGGACGTGGCGCACTGTCACCCCGGTCCGCAGTTCGACCCGCTCGCCGAGGCCGGCGATCAGCGCGTCGTGCAGATCCTCCCGGTGCACCACCACCGGCATCCGGTCGGCCGGGATGGGCCGGGGCTGCACGAGCCAGTGCCCGTCCGGGCGACGGACCCCGCCGTCGGGCAACGGGGTGGCGATGGCGGCCAGGCCGGCGCCGAGGCCGAGGGCCTGCAGCGCGCGGACACCGTTGGGCCAGAGCACCACGGCGGTCGGCTCGGGGCGGACCCGTTCGGCGCGTTCCAACAGGGTGACCTGCCAGCCGGAACGGGCCAGCGCGCCGGCCACCGCGAGGCCACCGACCCCTGCGCCGACCACCACCGCGCTTCGCATCGGTGCCGCCCCCGCTCAGCTGTCCCGGTCGGCGGGACGCGCGCCGGTGGCGTCGGCCCGGTCGGTGCGCGCGGCGGACGAATCGTCCGCCGGCTCGTCTTCGCTCGACGCGAGGTCGGTCGCGGTCGCTTCGCCGGACGACTCGCCGTCGTCCGGCCCGGAGTCGTCGTGGGTCGCCGGTGGTACGACGCCGGTGTCCTGCCAGGCGGCGTACTGCTCCTCGCTCACCACCCGGTAGCCCTCCGGCACGGCGGCCCGGGTGGGGGTCTCCCGCTCGGAGAGGTCGACCTGGGACAGGTCGGACGTGGGTGGCGGGGTCGTCGTCGCCGCCGGGCCGAGCGGGATCAGGTAGTCCCGGGGGCCGCGCACCCGGACGAAGTAGATCAGGGCGCCGAGGAAGACCAGGGCGGCGGTCCAGACGTTGAGCCGGACGCCGAGGATCTGGTTGGCCTCGTCGGTGCGCATCAGCTCGATCCAGAACCGGCCGACGGTGTAACCCATCACGTAGAGCGCGAACGCCCGGCCCCGGCCCAGCTTGAGCCGGCGGTCGAGGACGAGGACCAGGGCCACGACGCCGAGGTTCCACAGCGCCTCGTAGAGGAAGGTGGGCTGGTAGAAACCCGGTTCGAGGATCGGCTGCCCGGCGTCGTCCCGGAGCGCGTGCCCGGGGTTGTCCGGGTCCATCCGATGGATTTCCAGGCCCCACGGGAGGGTGGTCCGGCCACCGAAGAGTTCGTTGTTGAACCAGTTACCGATCCGGCCGACTGCCTGGGCCAGCGGCAGCCCGGGGGCCAGCGCGTCGGCCACCACGCCGAACGGAATGCCGAGCTGGCGGGCCGCGATCCAGGCACCGAGCGCGCCACCAGCGACCGCGCCCCAGATGCCGAGACCGCCCTCCCAGATGGCGAACGCCTTCATCGGGTCCCCACCGGCGCCGAAGTACTTCTCCGGTGAGGTGACCACGTGGTAGATCCGGGCGCCGATGATGCCCGCGGGCACCGCCCAGACGGCGATGTCGAGCACCGCGCCGGGCGCGACACCGCGCTGCCGCAGCCGGCGCTCCGTCACCCAGCAGGCCAGCACGATGCCGGCGATGATGCAGAGGGCGTAGGCCCGGATCGGCACCGGCCCGAGCTGCCAGACCGCAGTGCTGGGGCTGGGCAGGGCCGCCTGGGGGGAGAGCGAGGCGTGGGTCACGGGTGCACACGCTACCGCTGCACACCCCCGCAGCGGCACCCCGGGCCGCCGGGGCGCGCATCCCGGTGACTTCTGGTTTGCACCGCCGTAGGCTCTTTGTCCATGAGCGCGCTCACCTGGGCGGTCGCCGCGGTCGTCACCGACGACACCGGTCGGGTGCTGCTCTGCCAGCAGGGCCGGGGTACGCGCCGCTACGCACTGCCCGGCGGACGGCTGCGCCCGGCCGAGGGCCCGGTGCGGGCGGCCCTACGGGACATCCGCGCGGAGACCGGCTGGGACATCGAGCTGATCGACCTGGTCGGCGTCTACCACCTGACCGGCCCTGCAGGGGAGGCCGCGGCCGGACGCGCAGGGCCGCTGCCCGACGTCCTCGTGCACGTGTTCCGGGCCCGCGCGGCCGGGGTCCGACCCGCCACCGACCCACCGCCGGGATGCCGGTTGTCCTGGCACTCTCCCGACACGCTGCCCGAGGTGGTCACCCCGCTCACCCGGGCCGCCGTCACCGACGCGACCACCGGCCGCTCCGGCGTGCTCCGCGACGTCCCCCGGGTGGCCGGCACTCTCACCTCCGCGGCACTGCCAGCGGCTCGCCCAGCCGAGGAAGACCGGCCAGCGACCGACGGGAGCGGGCGGCCGGGAACCGACCAGGACGCGAAGCGGCCGCAGGACAGCCAGGACGGGCAGCGTCCGCGGACCAGCCAGGACGGGCGTCCGGGGGCGGGGCAGCCACCGGAGCAACGCGGCGAGGCCGCGGATCCGTCAGTGCACTCCTGACCAGCCCGACAAACCGTTCCAAGGTCCGCCGCGTCGTCGCGGGCAGCCTCGCCTGCCAGGCCACATTCAATTGAGCGGTATACCTGTGGGTCATAAATATGACTCGCAGGTATACCGCTCAACAGACAGACATTCCCCCCGCTGCGCGGTCCGGCGCCCCGCCTCGCCGGCACGAGCGCCGAGGGTTCAGCCAGCCGGGCTCAACGAGGCCGGGCTCAGCCGGTCAGGCTCAGCGGGTTGGGTTGCGGACGCCCTCGGCGAGTTCGGCGCTGAGCGTGCGCAGGGCGGCCAGCCCGTCGGCCTCGGTCGGCGCGTCGAGCACACACCGGACCAGCGCGCTGCCCACGATCACCCCGTCGGCGTAACCAGCGACGGTGCCGGCCTGCGCGCCGGTGCCCACACCCAGGCCGACCCCGATCGGCAGGTCGGTGACCGCGCGGGCTCGGGAGACCAGCGTGGGAGCGGCGTCGGAGGTGCGCGTCCGGGCGCCGGTCACCCCCATCACGGCGGTCGCGTAGACGAAACCACGGCAGTGCTGCGCCGTCATCGCCAGCCGGGCGTCGGTGGACGACGGCGAGACCAGGAACGTGCGGTCCAGCCCGTGCGCGTCCGAGGCGGCCAGCCACTCGTCGGCCTCGTCGGGGATGAGGTCCGGAGTGATCAGGCCGGTGCCACCGGCGGAGGCGAGGTCGCGGGCGAAGACGTCCACGCCGTACCGCTCGACCGGGTTCCAGTAGGTCATGGTGACCACCGGAGCACCGGTGGCCGCCACCGCCTCGATGATGCGCATCGTGTCCGCGGTGCGCACGCCCCCGGCCAGCGCGATGTCACTGGCCCGCTGGATCACCGGCCCGTCCATCACCGGGTCGGAGTAGGGGATCTCCACCTCGATGACGTCGACGCCGGCCTCGACCATGGCGGTCATCGCGGCGATGCTGCCTTCGACGGTGGGGAAACCGGCCGGCATGCAGCCGACCAGCAGCGCCCGTCCGTCGGCGCGGGCCTTGTCGAAGGCCACCCCGATCCGGCTCATCTCACCGCTCCTTGTCGAGGATGCCGAAGTAGTCGCCGGCGGTGTGCACGTCCTTGTCGCCCCGCCCGGAGAGGTTGACCACGATGGTGGGCTCCCGGCCCAACTCCGCGGCGAGCTTCGGGGCCAGCGTGACGGTCCCGGCGAGCGCGTGTGCGCTCTCGATCGCGGGGATGATGCCCTCGGTGCGGCAGAGCAACTCGAAGGCGGCCATCGCCTCGTCGTCGGTGACCGGCAGATAGTTGGCCCGGCCGGTGTCGTGCAGCCACGCGTGCTCGGGGCCGACGCCCGGGTAGTCCAGGCCTGCGGAAATCGAGTGCGACTCCAGGGTCTGCCCGTCGGCGTCCTGCAACACGTACGTGCGGGCGCCGTGCAGCACACCAGCCGACCCGCCGGTGATGCTGGCCGCGTGGCGGGTGGTGGTCACTCCGTCGCCGCCGGCCTCGAAGCCGTACAGCCGCACGGCCTCGTCGCCCACGAACGCGTGGAAGATGCCCAGCGCGTTGGAGCCGCCGCCGACGCAGGCGGTGACCGCGTCCGGCAGCCCGCCGGTGAGGTCCAGGCACTGCTGGCGGGCCTCGTCACCGATGCCCCGGACGAAGTCGCGCACCATCGCCGGGAACGGGTGCGGGCCCGCGGCGGTGCCGATCAGGTAGTGCGTCTGGTCGACGTTGGCCACCCAGTCGCGCATCGCCTCGTTCATCGCGTCCTTGAGGGTGCGCGAGCCGTTGGTGACCGGGACGACGGTCGCGCCGAGCATCCGCATCCGGGCCACGTTGAGCGCCTGCCGCTCGGTGTCGACCTGGCCCATGTAGACCACGCACTCCAGGTCGAACAGGGCGGCGGCGGTCGCGGTGGCGACACCGTGCTGACCGGCACCGGTCTCCGCGATCACCCGGGTCTTGCCCATCCGCTTGGTGAGCAGCGCCTGGCCGAGCACGTTGCGCACCTTGTGCGCACCGGTGTGGTTGAGGTCCTCACGCTTGAGCAGCACCCGCGCGCCGACCTTCGCGGAAAACCGCCGGGCCTCGTACAGCAGGGAAGGCGTGCCGGCGTAGTCGCGCAGCAGCGCGCCGAACTCGGCCCGGAAGGACTCGTCCGCCATTGCCGTACGCCACGCCCCGTCGAGCTCGTCCAGCGCGGCCACCAGGGCCTCGGGAACGAACCGACCGCCGAAGCGGCCGAAGTGGCCGGCGGAGTCGGGCTGCGGGCTGGCCACCGGGGCCAGCGCGTCGGCGCTCATCGGGAATCCTCTCGGTGGGACGTCAGACCGGCGCGGGGTCAGCGCACCGGCCGGGGCGTTGCCGGGTGGTTGCCGGCGTTGACCAACTCGGCGACCGCCTCGCGGGGGCTCTTCTGGGTGACCAGGCCCTCGCCCACGAGGACCGCGTCGGCGCCCGCGGAGGCGTACCGGATCAGATCGTGCGGGCCACGAACGCCAGACTCGGCGATCTTGACGACGCTGCTCGGCAGGCCGGGCGCGATGCGTTCGAACACCGACCGGTCGACCTCCAGGGTACGCAGGTCACGGGCGTTGACCCCGATCACCTGCGCGCCTGCCTCCAGCGCGCGGTCGGCCTCTTCCTCGTCGTGCACCTCGACCAGAGCGGTCATGCCCAACGACTCGATCCGCTCCAGCAGGCCCATCAGGACGTTCTGCTCGAGTGCGGCGACGATCAGCAAAACCAGGTCGGCGCCGTGCGCGCGGGCCTCGTGGATCTGATAGCTGGAGACCACGAAGTCCTTACGCAGCACCGGCACGGTGACCGCCGCACGGACGGCTGCCAGGTCGTCCAGCGAACCGCCGAACCAGCGCCCCTCGGTCAGCACGCTGATCGCCCGCGCCCCACCGGCCGCGTAGTCGACCGCGAGGTCGGCCGGATCGGCGATCTCGGCCAGCCGGCCCTTGGACGGCGACGAGCGCTTCACCTCGGCGATCACGGCCACGCCGGGCTTGCGCAGCGCCGCGTACGCGTCCATGGGCGGCGGCGCAGCCGCTGCCAGTTCACGGATCCGCTCCAGCGGAACCTGCTCCTGGCGTCGGGCGACGTCTTCACGCACGCCGGCCAGAATCTCGTCGAGCACGCTTACGGACGCTGCCTGGCCGGCCTCGTCCCCCTCCGCGTGCGCATGCTCAGCAGTCACGAACGGACTCCCCTCTCCGGGCGTCATGGGCCGATGCTAGGGGCAGCCGACCGACGCCGAATGCCGGGGGTATGGCGCTGCTCACGAAAAGGGCTGCGGCATAATGGCCGACTTGCCGTGAAGGGGTTGTCACGCAGCGCCACCTCCGGTATCGACCACCGTCACGCGGTATGGAGCCTGGCGGCCGCAGTCAGACCGGGCCGATCCCTCGATCATGCCACCAGTTCCCGCTCCGCGCCCCACGACAACGACGCCGGTCGATGCTGTGAGCAAGCTCAAGGCCGAACGGACGGTGCCTGGTCACGGCCGAGGCGAGACAGTTGACCGGGCGGTCACCGCGGCGAAACGTCGACGGGCGAGCATCGTCCTCGGGCAGACTCGATGGCGCGCCTGCCCGACCGCAGCAACTCCTCGTGCGAGGTGACCATGAGCATTTCCGAGCCGCACTCGACCATCGGACTGACCACCATCTCGCGGACGGTGGCATCGCTCGCCGTCGGAGTGGTGCACACCGTCGAACGGGCCGTGGTGGGCGAGGGACGAATGCGGACGGCACGGGGCAACGCCTGGGAGGCGGTCTGCGCCGACCGGGCCCGCGCCGACCAACGCGCCGAGCTGAACCGCCTGGTCGCCGAGCTGACCGCCGCCCGCGCCGCCAGTAGCCGCACCCAGTGGGAGCGCCAGCCGGTCGGCTGACCGCCGCCGGCCGTGGCCTCAGCCGGGCCGTCGCCGCCACCGCGTCAGTCCGCCGTCGCGTCAGGCGGCCGTCGCGTCAGGCGGCCGTCGCGTCAGGCGGCCGTCG
>NZ_JBEXIM010000021.1:0-95217 GCF_040608575.1 Micromonospora sp. NPDC005171
AGCCAGCAAAAACTGACCAGTCCGGGGTATAAATCATAATTGGCACTGGCTTTACAAGCACCCTGTTGAGTTCTCAAAGAACAACCACACACCGATCAAAGCACCACACTCAGTGGAACCCATCTCGGGGCTTTACCACTCCGCGCCCCGGCGCTTTCAGCGCCAGGCACTTTTACTACGTTACCCGCTCGTTTCCACCGTGTCAAACCGATATTTCCCGGTTCGCCATGCTTCACCCGAGTAATGCGGATAGTGTTGCTTGCTCGAGTCCACGATGACGCACGTCGTTGCCGACGTTCGTTTCTGTCGTGGGAAGCCGCAGACCGGCCGATCGCCGCTTCGCGGCTCTCCGCCCGGCTCCTGCCGGCTTCAGAACTCTACCCGGTCGGCTCCGCGTTCGCAACCCCGTTTCCGGAGTGTTCCGCACCGCCCGATCCTCAGTCTCGCTCGGCGTTCCCGCCACGAGCCTGGCGCCCGTTCTCGGCCGGTTTGTCCGGCCTCCCCCGTGCAGAGAGAAAGTTACGCGGACGGCCCGGAGAAGGCAAATCAGGGTTCATCACTGGTTGGAACGAAGACCGTCCACCCGGTCCCCGGCGCAGCCGAGGACGCCGGCCGCCTCGACGTGCCAGAGTGTCAGTCATGGATGAGTCCGGGCACGGTGCCAGGGTGGTCGCCGAGGAGGCACTGCTCGGCCTCATCGGGCCGTTCTGGCAGGTGGTGATCGGTGCGGTCGTGCTGGTCGTACTTGTGCTCTCGGTGGGACGACTGGCTCGACGGGGCAGGTCCCGGATGACCACGGCGTTGCTGGTCACCGCGGCGGCCATCGCCGGCTTCGCGGTGATCGGCGTCCTGCTGGAGGGCTGAGGTTCAGAGCCGGCGGTTGGCCAGGCTGGGCAGCTCGGCGCGGATGGTGGCGAGCCGGTCCAGGTCCAGGTCGACGACGGAGACCCCCGGGCCGTCCGGCACTTGGCTGAGGACCGTCCCCCACGGGTCGACCACCATGCTGCGGCCGAAGCAGGTGCGACCCGGCTCGTGGTCGCCGGTCTGGCCGGCCGCCGCCACGAAACACTGGTTCTCGATCGCCCTGGCCCGCAACAGGACCTCCCAGTGATCCCGCCCGGTGTGCATCATGAACGCGGCCGGAACCACCAGCAGTTGGGCGCCGCCATCGGACGCGAGCAGCCGGTACAGCTCCGGGAAACGCAGGTCGTAGCAGATCGACAGGCCGACCCTCAGCCCCTCGACGTCGACCACCACCGGTTGGGCCCCCGGCGCGACACTCGCCGACTCCCGGTAGGAGACCCGGCCGGGGATCTCCACGTCGTACAGGTGGATTTTGCGATAGCTCGCGGCCAGGCTGCCGGCACGGTCGAAGACCAGCGAGGTGTTCCAGGTGTGGTCCGGGTCCGGACCGGCCTCGTGGAACGAGCCGGCCACCAGCCAGATCCCGAGCCGGCGGGCGACACCGGCGAAGAAGCTGCCCACCTCCCCGTCGACCGGCTCCGGTTCGGGCAACCCAGCGGCAGGACCCAGGTAGTCGACGTACTCCGGGAGGACGGCGAGATCCGCGCCGCCGGCGGCGGCGCGCTCCAGTAGGGCCTCCGCGGCCGTCAGATTGGCCTTACGGTCGTCCCGGGCGTTCAGCTGGCAGACGGCGACACGCATGAGCAAAGGGTACGGCTGGAGGGCGCTCACGGACAGCGTCACGATTTGGTCAGCCGCCCGGTTGGTCATGGGCAGGCGACGCCGAACACAATCACGCCGGCCGCGTCAGGATCGAGCGGCCGGCGTGACGCGGGAAAGATCAGGCGGACTTCTCTTCGCGGTCGCGCCGAGCCCGCCGCCCGGTGAACTCACGCGGCACGATCGTCGGGTTGACGTTCTCCAGGACGACCTCGCGGGTGATCAGCACGCGGGCGGCATCAGGGTTGCTCGGCACCTCGTACATCGCGGAGAGCAGAACCTCCTCGATGATCGCCCGCAGACCACGGGCACCGGTGCCGCGCAGCATCGCCTGATCGGCGATCGCTTCCAACGCCGGCTCGTCGAACTCGAGCTCGACACCGTCCAGCTCGAACAGGCGCTGGTACTGCCGGACCAGGGCGTTGCGCGGCTCGGTGAGGATCCGCACCAGGGCGCTGCGGTCCAGGCTGCGCACGTTGGTGATCACCGGCAGCCGGCCGACGAACTCGGGGATCAGCCCGAACTTGAGCATGTCTTCCGGCATGACCTGACTGAAGATGTCGTCGGTCGACCGCTCGGACACCGACCGGAGTCGGGCGCCGAAGCCGGTGCCGCCCTGCCCGGTGCGGGACTCGATGATCTGGTCGAGACCGGCGAACGCGCCACCGCAGATGAACAGCACGTTCGTGGTGTCGATCTGGATGAACTCCTGGTGTGGGTGCTTGCGGCCACCCTGCGGCGGCACGTTGGCCACAGTGCCCTCAAGCATCTTGAGCAGGGCCTGCTGCACGCCCTCACCGGAGACGTCCCGCGTGATCGACGGATTTTCCGACTTGCGGGCGATCTTGTCGACCTCGTCGATGTAGATGATGCCGGTCTCGGCGCGCTTGATGTCGTAGTCGGCGGCCTGGATCAGCTTGAGGAGGATGTTCTCCACGTCCTCGCCCACGTAGCCCGCCTCGGTCAGCGCGGTGGCGTCGGCGATGGCGAACGGGACGTTCAACATCCGGGCGAGGGTCTGCGCCAGGTGGGTCTTGCCGCACCCCGTCGGGCCGAGCAACAGGATGTTGGACTTGGCCAGCTCGACGGCGTCAGTGCCGGAGCCTGGCGCGCCAGCCGCCTCGGCCTGGATCCGCTTGTAGTGGTTGTAGACCGCTACGGCGAGCGCCTTCTTGGCCTGATCCTGGCCCACGACGTAGGTGTCGAGGAACTGGCAGATCTCCATCGGCTTGGGAAGCTCTTCCCACTTCACCTCGCCGGACTCGGCCAGCTCCTCTTCGATGATCTCGTTGCAGAGATCGATGCACTCGTCGCAGATGTAGACCCCTGGGCCCGCGATGAGCTTCTTGACCTGCTTCTGCGACTTGCCGCAGAAGGAGCATTTCAGTAGGTCGCCGCCGTCACCGATCCGTGCCACCTACGTTCTCCCTGCACTCATCGGCCGGAGACCCGGCCCTGACCTGCGGACGTTGCGCGCCGTCCGGCTTAGTTCGCGCCGCCGGCCCAACCGGCGAAGCGGTACGGACCCGACGTTACCCGCTGGCGGGACATTCTCCGACCCCCAAAACGGGTGTGTCAGAGGTCGGCCGGGAACGATGGCCCCGGCCAACCTCTGACCCGGTTCAGCTCAGCGGGCGGCGTTGGCCGCCAGCAGACCCTTCTTACGACTGGTCAGGATCGTGTCGACCAGCCCGTACTCCTTGGACTCCTCGGCCGTCATGATCTTGTCACGGTCGATGTCCTTGCGAACCTGCTCGATCGGGCGGTTGCAGTGGCGGGACAGCATGTCCTCCAGCTGCGTACGCATCCGCAGGATCTCCCGGGCCTGGATCTCGATGTCCGAGCCCTGCCCGTAGCCGCCCTCGGTGGCCGGCTGGTGGATGATGATCCGCGAGTTTGGCAGGGCCATCCGCTTACCCGGGGTGCCCGCCGAGAGCAGCACCGCCGCCGCGCTCGCCGCCTGCCCGAGGCAGACCGTCGAGATGTCCGGACGGACGTACTGCATGGTGTCGTAGATCGCCGTCATGGCGGTGAACGACCCACCCGGCGAGTTGATGTACATGATGATGTCGCGGTCGGGATCGGTGCCCTCGAGCGTCAGCAGCTGGGCCATCACGTCGTTTGCCGACGCGTCGTCCACCTGGACGCCGAGGAAGATGATCCGGTCCTCGAAGAGCTTGTTGTACGGGTTCGACTCCTTGACCCCGTACGACGTGCGCTCGACGAACGACGGCAGCACGTAGCGGTTGTGCACGGCCGCGAACTGGGGCGGCAGGCTCAGATCGGTCATCGTCAGCTCCTCAGCTCAGGGTCCCGGCGCCATCCGGAACCTGTGCGGCCCCGATGATCACCTTGTCGATGAAGCCGTAGTCCATGGCCTCCTGGGCGGTGAACCAACGGTCCCGGTCCGAGTCGGCCTCGATCTGCGACTGGCTCTGGCCGGTGTGGTGCGCGACCCGCTCCTGGAACATCCGCTTCGTGTAGAGCATCTGCTCCGCCTGGATGGCGATGTCGGACGCCGTGCCGCCCAGACCACCGGACGGCTGGTGCATCATGATCCGTGCGTGGGGCAGGGCGTAACGCTTGCCCTTGGTGCCCGCGCAGAGCAGCAGCTGGCCCATCGAGGCAGCCATGCCCATCGCCACGGTCGACACGTCGTTGTCGATGAACTGCATGGTGTCGTAGATCGCCATGCCGGAGTAGACCGAGCCACCCGGCGAGTTGATCCACAGGTTGATGTCGCGGTCCGGGTCCTCCGCGGCGAGCAGCAGCAGCTGCGCGCAGATGCGGTTGGCGACCTGGTCGGTCACCTCACTGCCCAGGAAGATGATGCGCTCCTTGAGCAACCGGTTGTAGACCGAGTCGTCGAGGTTGCCAATGGAGTCGCCACCGCGCGCGTCAATCGCCCGGAGCGACTTCTTGGGGATGTGCATGTCGGTCATGGCAGCCCTTCGCTCTCCGTACCGTCTTTCCCGACACTAACCGCTGTGCGGGGCGGCAGAGTCCCGGTCGGGGCAGTGTTCGCTCTCAGCGCAGCTGTGTCGGGCGTACCCGCGGCGCGGGCTTCCGGGCGTACCCGGCAGTGCTTGCTGCCCGGGCGTACCCGGAAAGGGAGACGGCCGCCGTTCGCCGCTGAGCGGCGGACGGCGGCCGCACCCGACGATCAGTGGTCGTGGTTGTGCTCCGCCTCGTTGGCGGCGCGCAGGGCGTCGAGGGTGATCCCGTTGCCGGCCGAGTCCTTGATCGTGATCTTCTCCATGACGGCCGCGAGCGCCTTGCCCCGCCGCACGTCGCCGAAGACCGCGGCGGCCGCGCCGGAGCGCACCAGCTGGTCGTAGTACTGCTGCGGGGCCATCCCGGCACGCTGCGCCCGGTGCACGATCTCGTGCCCGAACTCGTCGTCGGAGACCTGCACGTCCTCCGCGTCGGCAAGCGTGTCCAGCAGGAGCTGGACCTTGACGCCCTCGGTCGCCGCCTCGGTCAACTCGGCGTCGATCTGCTCCTCGGTCTTGTCCTCGGCCGCGAGGTACTCCTCCATCGAGGCGCCGATCCGCTCCAGCTGGTCGACCATCGCCTGCTTGCGGCTCTCGACCTCCTCGCGGACGACACCCTCCGGGGCCGGGATGTCGGCGGCCTCGACGAGCTGGGCCAGTGCCTTGTCCCGAGCGGCGTAGATCTGCTCGACCTGCTTGCCCTGGGTGACCCGCGCCCGCAGGTCGCCGCGCAGCTCCTCGATCGTGTCGAACTCGCTCGCCATCTGGGCGAACTCGTCGTTCAGCTCCGGCAGCTCCTTCTCCTTGACCGTGCGCACGGTCACCGCCACGTCGGCGTCCCGACCGGCGAAGTCGCCGCCGACCAACTGGGTGGTGAAGGTGGTGTCCTCACCGGCGGCGAGGCCGACCACGGCCTCGTCCAGGCCCGGCAGGAGCTGCTTGCTGCCCACCTCGTGGGAGATGTTGCTCGCCTGGCCGCCCGGCACGTCCTCGCCGTCGACGGTGGCGTTGAGGTCGATCTGGACGTAGTCGCCCTCGACGGCGGCCCGCTCGACGGTCTTGAGGGTCGCGAAACGCTCCCGCAGGTTCTTCACCTGCTCGTCGATCTCGCTCTCGTCGATCTGCAGCTCGTCGACGGTCACCTCGATGGTGCTCGCGTCCGGGATGGTGATCTCCGGGCGGACGTCGACCTCGGCCGTGAAGTTCAGCGAGTCACCGTCGTTGAACTCGGTGATCTCGACCTCGGGGCGCCCCAGCGTCTTCAGGTCGTGCTCACGCACCGCGGCGAGGATGTTCTCCGGGATGGCCTCCTGGACCGCCTCGTTGAGGACGGTGCCCCGGCCCACCCGCTGGTCGATCACAGCGGTCGGCACCTTGCCCCGGCGGAAGCCCGGAACCTGGACCTGCGAACCGATCTCCCGGTACGCCTTCTTGAGGCTCGGCTCGAGCTCGACGAACGGCACCTCGATGGCGAGCCGCACGCGCGTCGGGCTCAGAGTCTCGACGGTGCTCTTCACAGGCGTACTCCTTGACGGATCTCAGTTGAGTCTGGGCGTGATTCAGCCCATCGAGTGTAGGCGAGCCGGCCTGACGCTCCGGCATCGCCCGGGGGCCGCACTGGGCGGCACCCGGGGCGGCCCGGCCGCGGACGACAGTCGGGGTGGCGGGATTTGAACCCACGGCCCCTCGCTCCCAAAGCGAGTGCGCTACCAAGCTGCGCCACACCCCGTGGCGACGTGCAGTCTATGCCGTCGCCACGCCTCAGTCGGTGCCGGGGCATCAGCCACCCGGACAGAACCCCCGAAAATTACCATTCCACCCAGCAGGTGAGACCACTACATCCCGGATCCTGCGGGGATCGTGGACCGCCGTACCGCCGGGTCGGGGACGATGCGGCACCGCGGGGCGGTGGCGCGGTTACGCGTCAGGCATCGGCATTGGGTACGCTAGGGGCGCGTCCTGCTTCGGCGGGATGCACGCGGGCGTAGCTCAATGGTAGAGCTTCAGTCTTCCAAACTGACTACGCGAGTTCGATTCTCGTCGCCCGCTCCAACGCCCTCCGGCCCTGGTCGGAGGGCGCTTTGGCATAACGGACGCTACGGTCGCAGATCCGGTCCGGGCCGGACGGCGAGGGCGAGGCGGCGGGCCGTCTCGACTGGTCGGTGGCAGCGGGCGCAGCTCGCCAGGCGTTCGATGTTCGCCGATACGGCCGCTGTGCAGACGATGGCGGACGAACGAGACTGTGGCCATGTCACCCGGTGCTGAGGGCGCCCCGCGCGGGCAGGTCGTCGCTGCCGCTCTGCTCATCGTCGCTGGCGTGCTCGTCCTCCTCGTCCCAGCCGGCGACGAGGGCAGAGTTCTCGTGCCCATCAGCGAGGGTCACGGGTTGTCCGCAGTGGACGGGGTCGGCGCAACGCTGCTGGCGTGCGGCGGCACCTGGCTGGAGGTGCTGGTGGTACGACGCATGCCGTACCTCGCCCTGCCCCCACGGGCCCTGTTCGCACTCGGCCTCCTGGCCGGTCTCGGCGTGGGCCTCCTGGTCGCCTCGGTCTTCTCGGGATTCTTCTGGTGGTGGGCCGTCGGTGCCACCACGCTGGGCGTCGCCGTTCTCGTCCTGGTGCCCCTCACGGCACGCCGCTGAGGAAGACGTGTCGCGTACGGGTCGCGGGACTGGCTCTTGACACACAGCAAGGCCCAGGTGGACCGCTTAGTGGCGGCACCTGGACCCACTCGGCGAGGCCGAGTCGCCGTGTCACTTCAGGTGGAACCGTTCGTCGACAGCGAGAGCCGCCAACTGCGGCACGGAGAACGGCAGCTTCGTCAACGCCGGCCGGCTCTCGTCGAGCCGCACGCCCTGCGCCACGTAGACCACCACGCCGTCCGGGTGCCGGTACGCCGACCACTGGTCGAGCCGATCGTCGCTGCCCGATCGGACCACCACGCCGACCCGCGTCGTGCCAACGGTCTCCACCTGACACTCGCCCCGCATGCCCCAGAAGGTCTGGGCCAGCGCGCACGGCTCGGTCGGCAGCGGGGTGCCGGCGTCGTGCACCTCGACGATCACGCGCCCGGTGCCCTTGTTCTGCGCCACGGCGACCGAGGAGGAGTAGCTCCACACGTCGACGCCGTTCACCTTGTCCTCGAACTGCGCCTGGTGCGTCCGCAGCGTCCGCTGCTCGGTGGACTGGTTCGGCGGGTCCTCCGGCGTGGTGTAGCCGGCGGGTACCACCGAGACAGCCTCTGTGAGCAGCCGGGCGCCCTGGTCGTACTTTGATCCGGCCCGCGCGGTCCGGTCCTCCTGCGGTTGACCGTCCGGCCCGGTCGGCCACGGCTCCTTGGTGTCCCCCGACGCGTCAGGAGTCGCCCGTGGCCACTGGCCCGCCGGTTGGTAGACGTGCCCGTCCGGAGTGGCGACGGCCGCGAACCCGGTGACCGCCAGCACCACAGCCGCCGATCCGAGGGACGCCCACACCGCGCGTCGGCGGAAGTGCGTCCGCCGTGCCGCGCCGAGCGCCGCTGTCGTACTCAATGGTGGTGGCGGGGTTGTGCCCGCCATCTCACTGCGCAGTCCCTCGCGCAACTCTTCCTCGTTCATCGCTCCCCCATCTCGATCCCGCTGTAGGTGGGGCTCAGAAGGCCGCGCAACGTGTCGAGCCCGCGTGCCGCCTGGCTCTTCACCGTCCCTGGAGAACACTCCAGCAGCGCCGCGACGTCCTCGACCGACAGGTCCTCCCAGTACCGCAGAACCAGCACGGCCCGCTGACGCGGTGCCACCCGGGCCAGCGCCTGGAGCAGCACCAGTCGGCTCTCCGGCGAGTCGGGCGGGGCCACCTGCTCGGCGTCCTCGCCACCCACCCGCTCACGCCGCCACCAGCCGCGGCGGCGCTCGTCGAGGAAGGTCCGGATCAGGATCTGGCGCAGGTAGCTGTCGAGCACCTCGTGCCGCGAGATCCGGTTCCAGACCCGGTAGAGCTTGACGAACGCGGTCTGGACCAGGTCTTCGGCCCGGTGCCAGTCGCCGCACAGCAGGTACGCGGTGCCGCGCATGGCACCGGACCGTGCCGCAAAGTACTCGGCGAACGCCTTGTCGCGATCGCTCATTCAGGCCTCCGATCCCCGTTTCGAGTTAGTCACGCGGGGTCTGACCCAGAGGGTTGCTCCGGAACTCGCGGACCTGTCACGGAATCAACGCCGGAAAGGCGAGGAGGACGCCTGCCCGCCTTGACAGGTGTCGATCTGTGCACTGGTGTAAGGACCAAGCACATCGACGTCCGTCACAGGAGGGCACATGATCGTCCGACGACGGTGGACAGCTGCAGCCACCACAGTGATCCTGTTCAGCGCAGTGTTGTCCCATCCCGCTTCCGGCGCGGCGGCGCCCGCCGCCCCGGCCGCCCCGATCACCCTGAGCGCCACCGAGACCGCCCTGGTCCGAGTCCAGCTCCGCGATCAGGCCCAACTGGACCGGCTCGTCGCCACCGGCGCGGACCTGGCCAACCGGCCCCGCGCCCGGGACGGCCGGATCCTCGCCGACCTGGTGCTCAGCGGCACGCAGCTCGCCGAGTTGACAGCGCAGGGCGCGACGGCCGTGCAGATCGTGCAGCGCGCCGGGGACGGCAACCGGCACTACGCCGACAGTGTCCGCGCGGCGCAGGCCCGTACCGCCGCCGGACTGCGTACACCGGCCGCTGGCCAGCGGTCCACCGCCGCCGCCGTGGACACCCTCCAGGTGCAGCAGGCGTACTGGTGGACCACGTCCGGACAGACCTTCCTGCAGGCCCAGGTGGCCACCACCGCCACCGACGACCCGGATGTGGAGATCACCGTCAGCTGGCGGACGGCGGACGGCGCCACCGGCTCGTTCCCGCTCTACCGGTTCGAGGACTCCGGCGAGTACCAGTACCACTACAACCTTCCCCAGCCGGTGCCGAGCCGGCCGGTTCAGTTGACCGCCACCTCCAGCCTCGGCGGGGTCAGCCGGGCGGTCACCCCGACGCTCTGGCCGAACGCCTCCCCGCCGCCGCTGCCGGCCGGCTACCAGAAGGACTTCATCGACGCGTACCTCACGCCCGTGGACATCCAGGCGCGGATCAAGCGGCTGGCCCGCCAGTACCGGGACCTGGTGGACGTGATCGACCTGCCGAACAAGACCCAGGGCTACCGGCGCACCGCCGCCGGCTACCTGGGCGATCCGGCGGTGGCCGCCCTGGTGGTCGAGTCGGTTCGCTTCGGCGACCAGAACATGAACGGCGTACAGGTGCGGACGGTCGACCCGGGTCGGGCGAACCGGCCACTGACCGTCGGTCACCGCGACCGGGTCCTCACCGTGTCGCTGGAAACCGACACCGCGG
Organism: Micromonospora sp. NPDC005171; assembly: GCF_040608575.1. Classification (NCBI taxonomy): domain Bacteria; kingdom Bacillati; phylum Actinomycetota; class Actinomycetes; order Micromonosporales; family Micromonosporaceae; genus Micromonospora; species Micromonospora sp. NPDC005171. The sequence goes on from NZ_JBEXIM010000021.1 coordinate 10,028, forward strand.
GCAAGACGGTGAGCACCACCGACGAGGTCGCGGCGGCGATCAACGCCCGTCAACCGGACCGGTTCCGGGCCACCGTCGAGGACGGCTCGGCCGGACTGCCGATGCCCGTCGCCGGCCCCACCCGACTCGACGACGGCCTCCAGGGCACCGAGGTGCCGGCGCGGCCGTGGACGGTGCAGGCGCTGCGCCTCGGCGTCCACCGGGACGGCTCCCGGGTCGGGGTGCTCGCGTACTCCCAGGAACACGCCCGGGAGTGGGCCACCCCACTGGTGACGCTGGAGTTCGCCGAGCGGATGCTGGCCAACGCCCGGACCGACCCGGCGACCCGTGAGCTGCTGGAACAGGTCGACATCTTCGTCATCCCGACCGTCAACCCGGACGGCGCGAACTACTCGTTCAACGACTTCAACTTCCAGCGCAAGAACCTGGTCAACCACTGCACCGGGGCGGCCCGCGACCCGAAGAACCGCACCTCGTGGGGCGTCGACATCAACCGCAACTACACCGTCGGGTCGTACTTCGACGGCTACGTGGGCGCCAGCGCCAACTGCCTGTCCGGCACCTACGCGGGCACCGCCGAGCTGTCCGAGGCGGAGAGCGGCAACGTGATCGCGCTCGCCAAGGACCACCCGAACATCAAGTTCGCGATGAACGTGCACTCCTACGGCGGGTACTTCATGTGGCCGCCGGGGGCGTACCGGGCCGACGGTCGGGTCACCCTGCCGCGGCCGTCGATCGACGAGTCGACGCTGTTCCTCAACAGCGCCCGGCGGATCGTCGGCGCCATCGCGCAGGAACGCGGCACCGTCACCTGGCCGTCGCAGACCGGACCGGTCGCCGACGTGCTCTACTCCGCAGCCGGCAACTCGGCCGACCAGCTCTACTACGAGTTGGGCATCTTCGCCTGGGACTTCGAGGTCGGCAACGACCGGTGGAACCCGGCGACCAACCAGTGGGAGGGCGTCGGCTTCCAGCCGCCGTTCGACGAGGCGCACGGCGAATCCCAGGAGTACGCCGGCGGGCTGGTGGAGATGGTCCGGGTGGCCCGCGACTACGCCGCCGCCGAATCCGCCGGGTGATCCCCTCGGCGGTGCCGCGTCCACTCGTCGGGGCGCGGCACCGTCGGTCGGATTTCACCCGTTTCCACCAAGTACCTGGTGGGTAGGGCCTGTCCATGGACACGAACACCACGGCCCACCTGGTGGGCGGCCCCCGAGACGGCAGCACCCACGAGACCGGTAACGAGGCACTCGTCGAGGTGGAGATCGACGGCCTGATGCACCGCTACATCAAGACCACCAAGCAGCACGACGATGGTCGACCGCTCTACAACTACGACGGGGCGGTCGCCCCGGACGGCGGCGAGCCCGGCGTCGAGGACCCGGCCGCCCGGGTCGCGTCGCCCTGAGCCGACGCCGAGGGGCACGGCGGCACCCACTGACCGCCGCACCACGAAGCCCTCGAAGGGGGTAGCGGTCGGAGCGGCCGTCCACGGATGAACCGCGGCCGGCCGGGTAAGTAGCGACCTTGCCTGGTGGGGAGACGACCGGGTGCACGGGTGGGCGGTCACGGACCGGCCCGCCCGTGCACGCTCCGGTCAGTTCGAGGAGATCCAGTTCCAGGCCGAGACGACCCACTCGGTCTGCTGGAGCCACGCCACCCCGAGGCCGGCGAGGAACACCGCCGTCGCCAGGTGGGCACCACGGGCGCTGCGCCGGACCCGGCCCAACTGCCGCTCCAGCACCACCCGGCCGACCAGCCGGAACAGGGCGAACAGGCCGACCGCCACCAGCAGGCTGAGCACCAGCACCAGCAGCGGGCCGCTCAGGTCACCCTGGCCGGACAGCGCCCAGATCCCCCAGCACACGAACGCGAAGAGGCCAGCCGCCGCGCTCCACTCACCGCCGCGCCGCAGTTGCGCCATCCGCGAGCTCAGCGAGCGGCGGGGCGCCGGTTCACCGGGCCAACCGGCGCCGGTCGGCTCCTGCTCGACCACCGGGAACGGCTCCGTCCGCGGGGTGCGCGGCTGACCCACCGGGGCGACCCCCCGGCGGAACCCGTCGCGCTGCGGCGGCACCCCGACGCCGGCCTGCGGTGGCACCTCCACGGTCCGCTCCGCCCACGGCTGCGTCTGGTCTGCCATCTCGTCCTCCCCCTGACCGACGGCAACAGCACCGCCTGGATTCGAGGGTAGCCAGCCGGCAAATCGGTCGCCGACCCCGGCCAGGACGCGAGGCGGCGCGACGGTGCCGGATCTGACCCGACCGGGGTACGGTCGGCTGATGGGTGACCCCGACCGACGACGGCGACGGCTGCGCCACCACGCCGACACCGAGACGGCCAGACCGGGCGCCGCCGGCCCGACGGCCAGACCGGGTGCCGAGGGCCCGACGGCCAGCACGCCGGGCGTGCACGACGGTGACGACCCGCCGCCGCGACGCAGGGGCACGGGCGGCGACGAGCGCGACGGCGAGCGGGGGCTGCGCGGGTTGGTTGGATCCGGCTCGTCCCAGGTGGGGCTCAGCGCCGCGCTACGGGCCCGGGATGCGGCCCGCCCCACCGACGACGACCTGGCCGAGGCGGAAGCCCGGGTGGTGGTCGTCCGGCGCAACTGGGTGCCCCGCGAGGAGCTGCCCCGCTCGCCGCGCTGAGCGCCGCACGGGTCAGGGCAGGGCTGGCAGCTTCCGGGTCCCCTCGTACTCGGCCACCTGGGCGATCCGCCGAGCGTGCCGCTCGTTGCCGGAGAACGGCGTGTTCAGGAACGCCTCGACGATGCCGGTCGCCTCGTCCAGTGTGTGCTGACGAGCACCGATGGCGACCACGTTCGCGTCGTTGTGCTGGCGGGCCAGCTGAGCGGTCTCGACACTCCAGGCCAGCGCGGCGCGGACGCCGGCGACCTTGTTGGCGGCGATCTGCTCACCGTTGCCGGAGCCACCGATGACCACTCCGAGGCCCGTCTCGTCGGCCACCACCTGGTCGCCGGTGTGCAGGCAGAACGTGGGGTAGTCGTCGTTCGGGTCGTAGCCGTGCGGGCCGACGTCGACCACGTCGTACCCCTGCATGGCCAGGTGGTTGGCCAGGTGCACCTTCAACTCGAAACCGGCGTGATCGGATCCCAGGTAGACGCGCATACCGGGCAGTCTCTCAGGCCGCGCTCGGGGACGTCACACGGGCGGCATCCCCGAGCCGGGTTCGTCACACGGTCGTGGGGGTGGCGCTCAACGCGGCAGCTCGGCGACGACCAGACCGCCGCGCGCCTTCGGGGTGAACCAGGTGCTCTTGCGGGGCATCTTCTCCCTGGCCAGGTTGACCGCGACGAAATCCGCCACGGTGACCGGCGCGATCAGGATGGCCAACTCGGCCCGCCCGGCGTCGACCTCACCGGTGAGCCAGCTCGCCGGGTAGTCACCGCCGACGTAGGTGATCCGCTTGTCGCCCGGGTCCAGACCGAGAGCGTCGCGCAGCACCAGCCGCTCGACCAGGGCGTGGTCCAGGTTTTCCAGGCGGGCGGAGGCGGTGGCGGGCAGGCGCACCGCGTACCCCTGGCCGTCGAGGCGCAGGTGCACGGTGCCGCCGTCCGCCGGAACCTCGACCGGGCCGTCGATCGGCGTGACCTCGGCGCCCGCGGCCCGCAGCCGGTCGAGCAGCTCGGCCGGGGTGGTGGTCAGCTCACTGACCAGCCGGTTGTACGGCTGGATGGCCACCGACGCGGGGGTGGTGACCACCGCCAGGAAGCGCGGCAGCCCCCCGGTCTGGGCGGCCAGGCTGCGGTGGTTGCCGTCCGCGACGACCAGGTCCCCGCCACCGGCGAGAGCGGTCAGCTCGTCCTGCTCCGGGCCGGGGCCGAGCAGCCAGATGGCGTGGGTGCGCCCCGCCTGGTCGGTGTCGGTAGCGGCGGGCGCGCCGGCCGCGTCGCTCGCCGCCGCGAGCGCGGCGTGCAGCTCGTCGCCACGCCCGGTCTGCAGCAGGAGTACGGGTGAGAGCAGGTGACCCAACGCGTCGGCCAGTGCCACCCGCTCGCGCACCTTGGCGATGAAGACATCCTCGTTGCGGATGACCAGGCCGGGCTCGTCCGCCCGGGTGGAGATCTGGTCGGTGTCCACCATCGCGAACAGCCCGTACGCCGGCTCCTCACCGGGTGCGCTGATCCGGTAGAGCACCACCACCTGCTCGGCGGGGGTGTAACTGCCGTCGGCCTTGGCCTCGGCGAGGCGGGCCACCGCGTCCGGCAGCGCGTCGAGGAACGACTTGCCCAGGCTCTGCGGGGCGCGGTGCGGCATCTCGATGCCGAGAGCGCTGTGCGGGTTCGACTCGATGATCGCGGTGATCTCCGCGTCGTCAGCGAACTCGTCGTAGTTTTGCGCGCCGGTGCCGCCAGTGGTGACCCAGGCCCGGGTGATCGGATGCACGACCGTCATGCCCACTGACGCTACCGGCGACGGTGTCGCCGCCGACGGGGACCCGCGAGGCGTCCACCAGATGAAAGCGTCGGGTCGGGCTCCGGGTGGTCAGCCGGCGCGGTCGGAGGCGCCCCGGCGGTGCTTACCCGCGCTCGCCGGCCCACCGTTGCCGCGTCGACCGGTCCCGATCGGCCCGGTGTTCAGGGCGCGGCGGGGCGCGGCGGGTGGCCCCGGCACGGGACGGTCCGGGGGCGGCGTCGGAACGGGCCGCGGGCTCAGCGGCGGCGTCGGCACCGGGCGCGGTGGAGCCGGCGCCGGCGGCGGGGGCGCCGGTTCGGCCGGTGCCGCCCCCGACGGCACCAGCGCCGGCGGGCGCTCGCCCTGCCCGGCCTGCTGCCGTTGCTGCTGGTCGCCGTCCGCGTCGGTCGGCGCGGCGTCGACGGGCGACGGCAGCGGGTCGATCGACGCGGGCGGGGTGAGCCGGGAGGTCACCGGGACCCGCGCCACGCCCACCACGATGGGCGGCGCGAGCAGATCCACCAGGTGCGCTGGTAGGTCAGGGCGGACCGTCGGCCAACGGGAGTCGTCAACGGACCAGTAGTCCGCGCCAGGACTCTCGATCACCCCCTGCCGGGTCAACTGATCGTCACCGGACGCACGGTGCTTGGCCATCGGGATTTGCCTCCACGAACTGCGGCGTGCGGCCCTGCGGGTCGCTGCGGCGGACACCGAGGGAAACGACGCCGCCCGCCTCCCGGTGACGCCACGACCGTCCGCCGACCTCGGCAGCCGAGCAGAAACGCCCCCGTCCGCGCTGCTGACGCAGCACGGACGGGGGCGCGGTGGTCATCGCTCAGTCGAAGATCGGGTCCTGCTCGCGGGTGCGCTTGAGCTCGTAGAAGCCCGGGGTCCCTGCGACCAGCAGCACGCCGTCCCAGAGGCGGCCGGCGGCCTCCCCCTTCGGAGCCGGGGTGATCACCGGGCCGAAGAACGCGACAGGGGTGCCGTCCGGGCCGGGCGCGTGCACGACCGGAGTGCCCACGTCCTGCCCGACCGGGCGCATGCCCGCCTCGTGGCTGGCCCGCAGCGCCTCGTCGTAGTCGGTGCTGTCGGCGGCGGCGGCCAGCGCCGGATCGAGGCCGACCTCGGTGAGCGCGGCGACGTACAGCTCCTGACCCCGCTCCTGCTTCTGCAGGTGGATCCGCGTGCCGAGCGCGGTGTAGAGCGGGCGCAGCACGTCGTTGCCGTGCAGCTGCTCGGCGGCGATGCAGACCCGCACCGGGCCCCAGGCGGTCTTCAGGAACTCCTTGTACTCCTCGGACAGCTCGTCCCGGCCGTCGTTGAGCACGGCCAGGCTCATCACGTGGAAGCGGATGTCCACGTCCCGGACCTGCTCGACCTCAAGCAGCCAGCGGGAGGTGATCCAGGCCCACGGGCAGGCCGGGTCGAACCACATGTCGGCGGTGACACGCTCGGTCACGGCGAGATCCTTTCGCGACGGGTGGCGCCGGCAGCGGTCGGCGTCTCAGGAGAATCTTCACCCCGCAGCGCATCGACCGGCACCCGAATGAGAGCGTGACCTCGGCCACCGCGGGCTGCCCGTACATGGAAGACTCGAATCGGGCCAGCCGTCACGAGCGGTAGGCGAACGGGCGCCGCCGGGCGTACGGCGACATGTGGGATGGAGACGAACAGTGCCGGGAGTGCGCAACCTGACGCAGGTCGAGGCGACCGAGCGGGCACGCCTGCTCAACGTGACGGGGTATGACATCAGTCTGGACCTGTCCACCGCCGTGCTGGCGGCCGACGGCCGCACGTTCAGGTCGACGACCGAGGTTCGGTTCCGTTGCTCCGAACCGGGCGCGAGCACCTTCATCGAGTTGGCCGCCGAGTCGGTCCGGTCCGCGACGCTCAACGGCACGCCCGTCGACCTCTCCGACTGGTCCGCCGAGAAGGGCCTGACCCTGTCCGGGCTGGACAGCGACAACGTCCTGGTCGTCGAGGCCGACTTCGGTTACTCCAACAGCGGTCAGGGTCTGCACCGGACGGTCGACCCGGTGGACGGCGAGACGTACCTCTACAGCCAGTTCGAGACGGCCGACGCGCAGCGGGTGTTCGCCTGCTTCGACCAGCCTGACCTGAAGAGCGTCTACACCTGGCACGTCACGGTGCCGGCGCACTGGCGGGCGGTGTCCAACATGCCGGCGCAGCGTGAGGAGCCGGCGGGTGAGGCGCTCAAGACGCTGCACTTCGCCGAGTCGCCCCGGATGAGCACCTACATCACGGCGATGTGCGCCGGCCCGTACCACGAGGTGCGCGACGCTCACGACGGCATCGACCTGGGTGTGTTCTGCCGGGCGTCGATGGCGCAGTACCTGGACTCCGACGACCTGTTCCTGATCACCAAGCAGGGCTTCGACTTCTTCCACGAGAAGTTCGGCGTGCGCTACCCGCTGCCGAAGTACGACCAGCTCTGGGTGCCCGACTTCAACGCCGGCGCGATGGAGAACTTCGGCTGCGTGACGCACGCCGAGTCGCACTACCTGTTCCGCTCGCAGGTCACCGACTTCGAGTACGAGCAGCGGGCCAACACGATCCTGCACGAGCTGGCCCACATGTGGTTCGGTGACCTGGTCACCATGCGCTGGTGGAACGACCTGTGGCTGAACGAGTCGTTCGCCGAGTGGGCCAGCCACTGGTGCAACACGAACGCGACCCGGTTCACCGAGGCGTGGACGACCTTTCTGTCCATCCGGAAGAACTGGGGCTACCGGCAGGACCAGCTCTCCTCCACCCACCCGGTCTACACCGAGATGCCGGACATGGAGGCCGTGGAGGTCAACTTCGACGGCATCACCTACGCCAAGGGCGCGAGCGTGCTCAAGCAGCTCGTCGCGTACGTGGGTGAGGAGCCGTTCGTGGCCGGGCTGCGGGCCTACTTCGGCAAGCACGCCTGGGGCAACGCCACCTTCGACGACCTGCTCACCGAGCTGGAGGCGGCCTCCGGGCGGGAGCTGCGCAAGTTCGCCGCGCAGTGGTTGGAGACCGCGCAGGTCAACACGCTGCGGCCGGAGGTGACCATTGGGGCGGACGGCACGTACGAGCAGGTGCTGGTACGGCAGGAGGCGCCGGCGGCGTACCCGACGCTGCGCACGCACCGGATCGGCGTGGGCCTGTACGACCTGACCGACGGGCGGCTGGTCCGTCGGGAGCGGTACGAGGTGGACGTGACCGGCGAGCACACCGATCTCGCCCCGCTGCGCGGCGTCCGGGCGGCCGACGTGCTGCTGCTCAACGACGACGACCTCAGCTACACCAAGCTGCGCCTCGACGAGCGTTCGATGGCGACAGTGGTGCAGCACATCGGTGGCTTCGACTCGTCGCTGGCCCGTGCGCTGTGCTGGACCGCCGCATGGGACATGATCCGCGACGCCGAGCTGTCCGCCCGCGACTACGTGGCGCTGACGCTGAGCGGGCTGCCCGCGGAGACCGACATCAACCTGGTCACCGCCACCCTGAGGCAGGCGACCACAGCGCTCACCCTGTACGCCGACCCGGCCTGGGCGCCGACCGGCTGGGCCGACCTGGCGCGTACCGCCCGGGACGCACTCGCCGCCGCCGAGCCCGGCAGCGGGTTCCAGTTGGCCTGGGCCCGTGCGTTCACCTCGGCGGTCCGCTCCGAGGACGATCTGGCGACGCTGCGCGGTTGGCTGGACGGGACCGGCGTGCCGGCCGGGCTGACCGTCGACACCGAGCTGCGCTGGTCGGTCCTCGCCGCGCTGGTGGCCAACGGTGCCGCCGGCCCCGCCGAGATCGAGGCGGAGCTGAGCGGTGACCGCACGGCCAGCGGCGAGCGGGAGGCCGCGTACGCGCACGCGTTGATGCCGACTGCCGAGAACAAGGCCGCCGTGTGGGCCCTGCTCACCGGCCCGGACGCGCTGCCCAACTGGCGGCACCGGGCGCTGTTGCAGGGCTTCGCCCACCCGACGCAGGTGGAGCTGGTCGCCCCGTACCGGGAGCGCTACTTCGCGGCGGTCGGCCAGGTGTGGGCCACCCGGGACAGCGAGCCGGCCCAGGAGTTCGCCCAGCTGGCGTACCCGACCTACCTGGTGGAGGACGACACGGTGGCGGCCACCGACGCGTGGCTGAGCGGTGACGGGCACCCGGCCCCGCTGCGTCGGCTGGTGGCTGAGGGCCGCGACGGCGTGGTGCGGGCGCTGAAGGCCCGCGCTAAGGACGCTCAGAGCGCCTGAGCAGCGGTTGTCCGGCCCGGGGCCGGCGTGGGTGTACGCCCGCGCCGGCCCCGGCCTGTCAGTTGGAAGATCGTGCTCGAACATGGAAACAGGGGCCTCAGCCGCAGCCGAGACCCCTGTTTCCTGGATCGAGCACGATCATCGTGCCTGCCCGCACGTCGTCTGTGCAGCTCAGCCCTTGCCGGCGTGGCTGGCGAGCTGGTCGAGGCCGTTGATGATGCCGCCGGCCAGGTCACCGCCGCTGAACGCGCCGACCATGGAGAGCGCGGCCAGCTTGGCGTACGTGTCGGGGATGCGCTTGCGGGCGTACCGCCCGGTGATGATCTCCAGCTGACGCTGGTTGGGCGACACGGCGATCAGCACCGACTTGTCGGGCTCGGCGAGCTGACGGTGCAGCCGCTGGGCGTGCTCGCGGATCGGCTCGTCGAGACCGCCGACGAAGACCGAGAAGACCAGGCCGGTGCCCTGGTCGGCCAGGCGCAACGCCTCGTCGATGCGCAGCAGCTGGCGGGTCGAGAACGGCCCGTCGAGCACCTCGGGCGGATTTTCCGACCCGGCCTGCTTCTCACCAACGGTCACTTGCGCCTCCGGTTCCACCGGCCGGCGCCTCGACGCTGGCCTGCTCAAGCTTGTGGCTGGTCAGCGCGGGCGCCTGCGCCCCCGCCGTCAGCGCGGTGCCGGCCGAGTCGGCCAGCTGCTCCGGGCGGCCCAGGAACCAGACCGGAGTGAAGTCGAAGGGCCGGCCCGGCCGGTAGCGCTTGGCGCCACCGCCACCGCCGGTGGCACCCCCGCGGCTACCGGCGTACGACAGGCCGGCGATGACCAGCACCGCGGCCAACGGGATGCCGACGAAGACCAGCAACGTCTCGGTAACAGACAATCCCAACGCCCCCAGGCGGAAGAAGGACGACCTTGAACAACCGGGTCGGATGGACGCTCATGCTGGCGACCGCCCGACTCCGTCGCCATTCACGTTAGCGGAGTCGACGGCCCGCCAGATTGCGGGGTGCCGATCCCATCCGTCACTGGAGTTCTCCAGTTGCGCAGCGGTAGCGATAAGCCGCGCGTCGTCGCCGTACCGGCCGGTGAGCAGCACCCCGACGGGCAGGCCGTCGGTCGTGGTGCCCAGCGGCAGGGAAACGGAGGGATCGCCGGTGACGTTGAAGATGGCGCAGTAGGGCGAGAACCGGCGTTGCCTGTCGAAGTCGGCGGCCGGGTCCGCGTCCGCGCTGAACCAGCCGACGGGCGCCTGCGGAGTGGCCAGGGTGGGACAGAGGAGCAGGTCGCAGCCGGCGGTGCGGCGAGCGCCGAGGCGGACCTGCGCCTGCAACTCACCGAGGGTGGCGGCCAGCGCGCCGGCGGAGAGTTCGGCGCCCCGGGCGCGGAGCAGCCGGGTCAACGGCAGCAGCTCCGCCTCCCGGTGCGGAGGCACCGGGGCGAGCGCCAACACGTACCAGAGGTTCTCGAACAGCGGCCACGCCGCCGGCCCGAGCGGCGGCGGCACCTCGACCACCTCGTGGCCGGCCGCCGTGAGCAGCGCGGCGGCGGAGTCCACGGCGGCCACACAGTCGGGGTGCACCGGTTCGTCGGCGAGCATCGGCGTGGTGAATCGTCCGATCCGCAGCGGGCCGGGCGCGGCCCGACGCGCGACGGCCAGGTAACCGCCGGGCGGCGCGGGCGGCGGCAGGTAGGGCTCGCCGGGCACCGGGACGGCCATGACGTCGAGCAGCGCGGCGACGTCGGTGACCGTCCGCCCGAGCGGGCCACTCGTGGGCAGGCCGAACGCGCCGGAGCCGATCGGCCCTCCGGAGACGAGGCCCCGACTGGGCTTGTAGCCGACCAGGCCGCAGAGCGACGCCGGGATGCGCAGCGACCCACCGCCGTCGGACCCCTGGGCGACCGGGACCAGCCCGGCCGCGACGGCCGCCGCCGCGCCGCCGCTGGACCCACCGGCGGTGTACGCCAGTTGCCACGGGTTGCGGGCCGGCGGTGCGACCCGGCCCTCCGAGTAGAGCGAACAGCCCAGCTCGGAGGTGGTCGTCTTGCCCACACTGACCAGACCGGCGGCCTTGATGAACCGGACCACGTCGGCGTCGACAGGCGGGACGAAGTCGAGGAAGGCGGCCGAACCGAAGGTGGTACGGACCCCGGCGGTGAGGGTCAGGTCCTTGATCGCGGTCGGCACGCCGTGCAGCGGGCCGCGTTGCCCGATCGGCACCGCGTCGGCGGCGCGTGCGCCCTGCCGGGCGAGGTCCGGGGTGACGGTGACGAACGCGCCCACGGTGTCGCCGATCGTCGCCACCCGGCGCAGGGAGTGCTCGACCAGGTCGACGCTGGACAGCTCGCCGCGGGTCAGCGCGGCGGCCTGCTCCAAGGCGGTCAGGTCGTGCGGCTCGGCCATTCCGTCATCCTGCCGTTCGTCAGCCCTCGGCGCAGCCGACACGCGCTGGCGACCGGAAACGGACCAATTGGACGCCCCCACGCGGGCGTGGCCGATTCAGTCGCAGATCTTGGACAGTTTCCGTCCGCGGGGCGAACGGAAAGTGTCCAAGATCTACACACGCCCGGGCCCGGCGCTGTGCTCAGCCGTGCAGGAACCGTAGGGCGTTGGTGGACAGCAACTTGTCGCGTTGGTCGTCGGTGAGGAAGTCGGCCGCGTGGACCACAGCGCCGGCCGGCCGCTCGCCCAGCGGGTACGGGTAGTCGCTGCCGACAAGTACCCGGTCCTCCCCCACCGTGTCGACAAGCAGCCGCAGCGCGGGCGGCGCGAAGACCACCGAGTCGACGCTGAACCGGTCGAGGTAGCTGCTGGGCGGGCCGGCGGACGCGCCCCGGACCAGATCGCCACGGCGGTGCCAGGCGTTGTCGGCGCGGCCCAGCCAGAACGGGAAACTGCCGCCGCCGTGCGCGAAGCAGATCCGCAGCGTCTCGGGCACCCGGTCGAAGACCCCGCCGAGGATCATCGCCAACACCGACAGGTGCGTCTCGGCGGGCATCCCGGTGAGCCAACGGGCCATCCAGCGGTCCAGCCGGGGCCCGCCCGGCATGTCCCACGGGTGGACGAAGACGGGGGCGCCCACGTCGGCACAGTGCTGGAGGAAGGTGACCACGCCGGCGTCGTCCAGGTCCCGGTCGCCGACGTGGTTGCCGATCTCCACGCCCACGTGCCCGGCGGCCAGGCTGCGATCCAGCTCGGCGCACGCGGCGTCCGGGTCCTGGAGCGGCACCTGGCAGAACGGCACCAGCCGGTCACCTCCGGCCGCTGTGACTTCCAGGGTCAGGTCGTTGAAGACCCGGGCGACCTTCACCGCCTGGTCGGCCGGGCGGTCGTAGCTGAAGAAGACCGGGGTGGGCGAGACCACCTGCACTGCCACGCCGTCGGCGTCCATGTCGGCCAGTCGGCGCGACGCGTCCCAGCACTCGGCGCCGACCGGGCGGAACTCCGTCTCCCCCACCATGATCATGGCGGCGCGCTCGGAGTCGACCCGCAACCACGGCCAACCGGACCCGCCGCACGCCGCGCCGAGGTCCGGCCAACCCTTCGGTACGACGTGCGTGTGCACGTCGACGACGCCTGCGGGCATCAGCCCTTGCCCGGGTGCAGGGCGCCGCAGTTGGCGCAGGTTCGCGCCTGCTCATCTTCGTAGAACGCCTGGAACACCGGGGGCAGATCGGCGGCGATGTCGCGGACCTGCAACTCCACCTCGTGCACCTTGTTGCCGCACTCCGGGCAGTACCACTGGAACGTCTCCAGCGTGCCCTCCTCACGGACCCGCTCGACGACCACACCGATCGAGCCGGCCTCCGGCCGCTGCGGCGAGTGCGGGGTGTTGCGCGGCAACATCCACATCTGACCCTCGCGCACGTGCACCGTACGCGGCCCCTCCGGGGTGACCAGGTTGATGTGCATGTTGCCCTTGACCTGGTAGAAGAACTCCTCGTACGGGTCCACGTGGAAGTCGGTGCGCTGGTTGGGCCCGCCCACCACCATCACGATGAAGTCGTCCCCGCCGGGGAACATCTCCTTGTTGCCCACCGGGGGTTTCAACAGGTGCTGGTTGTCAGCGATCCAGCCCGGAAAGCTGAACGGCTCGGCGATCTCACTCACGACTGACCTCCCGAGGGAAGAAGGGCCACGGCCTGGATTTCGATCAGCAGGTGCGGGTGCGGCAGCTGGTGCACCGCCACCGTCGTACGGGTCGGCCCGGAGGCGTCGAAGAACTCCGCCCACACCTCGTTGTAACCACCGAAGTCGTTCATGTTGACCAGGTACGCCGTCACCTGGACCAGGTCGGTGAGGTCCGCGCCGACCGAACGCAGCAGATCCCGCACGTTCTCGATGACGGCCCGCGTCTGCACACGGATGTCGAGGTTGGTGGTGCCGAACCCGTCCACATCGACACCGGCGAAGGTGTTGTCCACGCGCCGCGACGACGTACCGGAGACGAAGACGAACCCACCGGCGACCTTGACGTGCGGAAAAGCGCCGCGCGGGACGGCCTTCCCGGCCACCACCCGGGCGGTCACGACGACGCCCGCAATGAGGCAGTGCCGAGCTTCTCGACGACGGCACGAACGTGGGCGCCGGGACGCAGCGGCACCGCCGCGGTGGCGGCACCGGCTAGGAAGACCCACCCGGACTCCAGCCGCACCCCGTGCCGGCCGGCCAGCCGGATGCCCTCGTCGAGCGCCCGGCGCGGGTCCCCGAGGATCGCCGCCGTGGAGCCGACCTGCGCCACCCGCCCGTCGACCTCCAGCAGGACGCCCAGGTTGTCCAGCCCCGCCGGCACCGGCGACCACGGCCCGATCACGAAGGCGGCGGCCGAGGTGTTGTCCGCGATCACGTCCGGCAGCGAGAACCGGAAGTCCGCGTACCGGGAGTCGATCAACTCGATGGCCGGGGCGACCGCGCGGACTGCCGTGGCGAAGTCGCCGACCGGCTCGCCCGGCTCGGGCAGCCGGTCCAGCAGGAACGCCACCTCCGGCTCGACCCGGGGATGGATGTACGCGGCCGGGTCCACGGCACCGCCGTCGGGCACCCGCATCGCGTTGGTGAGCCGCCCCCAGATCACCTCGTCCACGCCGACCTGGGCCATCTTCGCCCTGCTGGTCAGCCCCATCTTCAACCCGACCAACCGCTCACCGGCGTTCAGCCGGCGTTGCAGCAGCGCGGCCTGCACGGCGTACGCGGTGTCCACGTCGAGGCCGGTCTCGGCGGCGAGTTGCGGGATCGCGGTGGCCGTGTCGGCCGCCGCGCCCAGCTTGTCGGCGATCCCCGCGATGTCCACGCCGATCATGCTGCGCCACCCTTCGTTCGCGACTGCGGGGCTCGCAAGCCCGGCTCACTCCTCGCACTGACGGCCTCCCGGTCGGCCAGGTCGAGTGCGACGTCCACGATCATGTCCTCCTGGCCTCCCACCATCCGGCGGCGACCCAGCTCGACCAGGATCGACCGGACGTCCACGCCGTACTTCGCCGACGCCCGCTCGGCGTGCCGCAGGAAGCTGGAGTAGACCCCGGCGTACCCCAGGGAGAGCGTTTCCCGGTCCACCTGGACCGGCCGGTCCTGAAGTGGGCGGACGATGTCGTCGGCCGCGTCCATCAGCGCGAACACGTCACAGCCGTGCTTCCAGCCGTGCAGCTCGGCGACCGCCACGAAGACCTCCAGCGGTGCGTTGCCGGCGCCCGCGCCCATGCCGGCGAGGGAGGCGTCGACGCGGACGGTCCGGCCGTGCACCGCGTCCGGGCCGACCGGCGCAGGCCCGCTGACCCGGCCGTGCTCGACGGCGAGCACGCTGTTGGCGACCCCGAGCGACAGGTTGTGGTGGGCGTGGATGCCGATCTGCGTCTCCGGGGCGAGGACCTGCCGGTACGCGTCGACCCGCTGCGCCACGTCGGACATCAGCAACCGCCCGCCGGAGTCGGTGACGTAGACGCAGTGCGCCCCGTACGACTCCATGAGCTTGGCCTGCCCGGCCAGCCCGGCCGGGTCATTCATGTGCGACATCATCAGGAACCCGGCCACGTCCATGCCGTTCTCCCGAGCCCAGGAGATGTGCTGGGCGGAGATGTCCGCCTCCGTGCAGTGGGTGGCGATCCGGACGCTGGTCACCCCGAGCGCCTTCGCGGCCTTCAGGTCGGCGATCGTGCCGATGCCCGGCAGCAGCAGGGTGGTCAGCTTCGCCGTGGTGAGCACCTCGGCGGCTGCCGAGATCCACTCGGCGTCGCTGGCCGCGCCGTGGCCGTAGTTGACGCTCGAACCGGCGAGGCCGTCACCGTGCGCCACCTCGATGGCGGCCACCCCGGCGGCGTCCAGCGCGGCGGCGATGGTGCGTACCTGGTCGACTGTGTACTGGTGGGCGATGGCGTGCATGCCGTCGCGCAGCGTCACGTCCTGGATGTACAGGTCGGTCATGGCGCGGCCACCTCCGGAGAACGCAGGGCGACCAGCCGCTCCGCTGTGCGCAGCGCGGCGGAGGTCATGATGTCCAGGTTCCCGGCGTACGCGGGCAGGTAGTGCCCGGCGCCGGAGACCTCCAGGAAGACCGACACCTGCAGTGCGGTGAGCCGCCGACCGAACGTCGGCAGGTACGCCTCGACCCGGTCGAACTGCACGTCCTGCTTGAGTCGGTAGCCGGGGACGTACTCCTGCACGGCCGCCACCATCTCCGCGACCGAGGCGGCGATGGCCTCGGTGTCGGCGTCGGCGTCCGGGCAGAGGCAGTAGACGGTGTCGCGCATCAGCAGCGGCGGGTCCGCCGGGTTCAAAACGATGATCGCCTTGCCCCGCTCGGCACCGCCCACCACCTCGATGGCCCGGGCCGTGGTCTCGGTGAACTCGTCGATGTTGGCCCGGGTGCCCGGCCCGGCGGACTTCGACGCGATCGACGCGACGATCTCCCCGTACGCCACCGGGGTGACCCGGCGCACAGCGGCGACGATCGGAACGGTGGCCTGTCCGCCGCAGGTCACCATGTTGACGTTCGGTTCGTGCAGGTGCTCGTCGAGGTTGACCGGCGGCACCACGTACGGGCCGAGGGCGGCCGGGGTCAGGTCGACGACCGTGCGGCCGTGGGCGCGCAGCACCTCGTCGTGGCGTCGGTGCGCGCCGGCCGAGGTGGCGTCGAACACCAGCTCGACGTCGGCAAACTCGGGCATCGCGACGAGCCCGTCCACGCCGTCGGCGGTGGTGGCGACGCCGAGCCGGCGAGCGCGCGCCAGGCCGTCGGAGGCCGGGTCGATGCCGGCCATCGCCACCATCCGCAGGTCGCTACTGAGCCGCAACACCTTGATCATCAGGTCGGTCCCGATGTTGCCGGACCCGAGCACCGCCACACCGACGCTCATACCGACACTCCGCTTCGCTCCATGCCGTTCTGAGCGTTGACAAACCTGCACCGATGATTCGCTCGCTGACGCTCGCTCATGCTGATTCCCCTCGGGTGAAGGCCGTCCGTACCGAACCAAGACCGGAGATCCGGGCCTCGTACGCGGCGCCCGGGGTGACGGGCACCATCGGGCCGAGCGCCCCGGAGAGCACCACGTCCCCGGCGCGCAGCGGGTCACCGGCGCGAGCGAGGGTGCCGGCCAGCCACTGCAGGGCGTGCAGCGGGTTGCCCAGGCAGGCGGCGCCCGCGCCCACCGAGACCGGCTCGCCGGCGTGCTCCAGCACCATCCCGCACAGTCGCAGGTCGACGTCGGCGAGCCGGCGCGGCGTGGTGCCGAGCACGAAGAGCCCGCTGGAGGCGTTGTCGGCGACGGTGTCCACTATGGAGATGTCCCAGGCGGCGATCCGGGAGTCGACGATCTCGATCGCCGGCAGCACGTGGTCGACGGCGCGGATCAGGTCGACGGTGGTGAGCTGCGGGTCCGGAAGATCCTTGTCGAGCACGAAGGCGATCTCCGCCTCGACGCGGGGCTGGAGCAGCCGATCGATGGGCACCTCGACCCCGTCGCCGACCGCCATGGCGTCGGTCAGCATGCCGAAGTCCGGCTGGAACACCCCGAAGGTCTCCTGCACGGCCCGGGAGGTCAACCCGATCTTCGCGCCGACCCGGCGTTCGCCGCGGCCCTGCCAGGCCCGCGCCTGGAGCTGCTGCACCCGGTACGCGGCCTCGACGTCGCCCTCCGGCAGCAGTCGGCCCCGCAGCGGGGCGCAGGGCTTGCCGGTGCTGCGGGCGTCGGCCAGCTCCCGGTTGGCGGCCTCGATGTCAGCTTCCATGCCCGCTCCCTCGCTACGGCTCACGACAGGTCCACGCAGACGTTCGTGAGTTCGGAGTAGAAGTTCAGCGAGTGCACGCCGCCCTCGCGACCGATCCCGGACGCCTTCACCCCGCCGAACGGGGTGCGCAGGTCACGCAGGAACCAGGTGTTGACCCAGACGATGCCCGCGTCGAGCCGGACGCCGGCCCGGTGCGCGACGCCCACGTCCCGGGTCCACACGGTCGCCGCCAGGCCGTACTCGGTGCCGTTGGCGAGGGCGTACGCCTCGTCCTCGGTGTCGAACGGCGCGACGTGCACCACCGGGCCGAAGATCTCCTCCCGGTTGGTGCGGGCGTCCGGGCCGAGCCCGGTGAGCACCGTCGGCTGCACGTACGACCCGCCGTCGCGGGTGTCGCCGAAGGTGGGCGTGCCGCCACCGGTGAGCACCTCGGCACCCTCGGTGCGGGCCAGCTCGTACGCTCCGAGCACCTTCGCCCGGTGCTGGTGGGAGATCAGCGGCATGGTGGCGGTGGCCTCGTCGGTCGGCCACCCGTACGCCAGCTCGCCGGCCCGCTTCGCCAGCCGGGCGGTGAACTCCTCGAAGACCGGGCGCTGCACATAGATGCGTTCGGTGCAGAGGCACACCTGCCCGCCGTTGGTGAAGCTGGACCGCACCGAGCCGGCCACGGCGGCGTCCAGGTCGGCGTCGGCGAAGACCAGGCCGGCGTTCTTGCCGCCGAGTTCGAAGCTCACCGCCTTCACCCCGTCGGCCGCGGCCCGCATGATCGCGCCGCCGGTGGCCGACTCGCCGGTGAAGGTGATCGCGTCGACGCCCGGGTGGCGGGTGAGGTGCTCGCCCGCCGAGTCCGGTCCGAAGCCGTGCACCAGGTTGAACACCCCGGCCGGCACGCCGGCGGCGGCCATCACCTCGGCGAGCAGCGTCGCCGAGGCGGGAGTCTCCTCGCTGGGCTTGACCACGACGGCGTTGCCACAGGCCAGCGCCGGAGCCACCTTCCAGGTGAGCAGCAGCAGCGGCAGGTTCCACGGCACGATGACCGCGACCACGCCGACCGGCTTGCGCAGCGCGTAGTTGAGCGCCCGGCCGCCGGTCGGGGTGACCGTGGTGAACGACTCGGTGGGGGCGGTCGCCACGATCTCCGCGAACGCCCGGAAGTTCGCCGCGCCACGGGGGATGTCCAGTGTGCGGGCCTGGGCGATGGACTTGCCGGTGTCGGCGACCTCGGCGGTGACCAGGTCGTCGAAGCGGCGCTCCAGCTCGTCGGCGACCCGGCGCAGCACCTCGGCGCGCTCGCGCTCCCCCATCCGGCCCCACGGCCCCCGCAGCGCCGCCCGGGCGGCGGCCACCGCGTCGTCCACAGTGGACTGCGACGCCTCGTCCACCTCGAAGACCTGCTCCCCGGTGACCGGACTGGCCTTGGTGAACGTCGTCCCGCCGTCGACGAACTCGCCGTCGACGAAGTTGCGCAACCGTTGCGGGCCACCCGGCGCGTGGCCAACCATCAGTCGTGCATCCCAGTTGCCGGTCATCCGCGCCTCCCTCGGCTCAGTGCCGCGCCGATCGCGCCGACCAGCAGCAGCGCGGCCCCGCCGACGACCGCCCCGAGCACCCGGTGCTGTCGGCGCACCCGGCGGCGAACCTCCGCGTACGGGGTGGTGGAGAACGACACCAGCTCGTACTGGGAAACGTACCGGCCGGGCAGGGCCCGTTCCAGTGCGTGCTCCACCCGCCGCCGGGTCTGGAAGACCGGGGAGGCGACCTTGTCCCGCATCTCCACGAAGTTGGTGAGCGCCATCGTGGCGATGGCCTCGGCGTTCTCCTGTCGACGCCGCTGGAACAGCGGCAGCGCCGCCAACCAGTCGTCGGCGCACTCGTCCAGGCAGCGGTCCAGCTCCACCACGTCCTCGAAGGCGCAGTTGGCGCCCTGGCCGTAGAACGGCACGATGGCGTGGGCGGCGTCGCCGAGCAAACCGACCTTCCCGTTGACCTGCCAGGGGGTGCAGCGCACCGTGCCGAGCACGCCCACCGGGTTGTGCTGGTAGTCGTCGACCAGGTTCGGGGCCAGCGGCACCACGTCCGGGTAGTGCTCGGTGAAGTGCCGTTCGATCTCCGCCGGGCTGGTCAGCGAGGCGAAGCTGCCGGCACCGTCGTTGGGCCAGAACAGCGTGCAGGTGAAGGAACGGTCCGGGTTCGGCAACGCGATCATCATCGAGGTGCCGCGCGGCCAGATGTGCAGCGCGTCCGGATCCAGTGCGAAATCCCCGCCCAGCGGCGGAATCGTCAGCTCCTTGTAGCCGTAGTCGAGGAAGTCGACACTCTCGTCGAGCAGCCCGTACGCCAGCAGTTGTCCGCGCACCGCGGAGCCGGCGCCGTCGGCACCCAACACGACCGACGCCTTCGCCGCGACCGGGCCCTGCGGGGTCTCGAAGCTCATCGAACCGTCGGTCGGGTCGAGCCCGACCAGCCGGTGATCGAAGACGACCCGCACCCCGGGCAGCGCGGTGGCCTCGTCCAGCAGGGCGTTGTTCAGCGCACCCCGGCTGATCGAGTTGATCGCCCGGTCACCGGCCGCGCTGTAGGACTGGAACTGCTGCTCGCCTTCGACCGGGTGGATCATCCGGCCGCGCATGGGCAGCGCGTCGGTCATCACCTGCTCGGCCAGCCCGATCCGGCGCAACGCGTCCAGGCCGCGCTCGGAGAGCGCCAGGTTGATCGAGCGACCGCGCTCGGCGGTGCCGGCGCGCGGGTCGGGGCGACGCTCGTAGAGGGCCACCGGGTAGCCCCGCCGGGCCAGGAAGCAGGCCGCCAGGCAGCCGGCCAGCCCGGCACCGATGATCGCGATCTCGTCGCGTCGCGCCGTCATGCCGCCACCTGCCCGACGGTGGACGCCAGCGCGGCAGCCGCACGCCAGCAGTCGAGATACGTGGAGTACAGCGGCACCGGGGCGAAGCGGACCACGTCCGGTTCGCGGGCGTCCGCGATGACCCCGTGTTCGTACCGTAGGCGTTTGGTCAGCTCCGCGGCGCTGCCGGAGCCGATGCGCAGGGAGAGCTGGCAGCCACGCCGGGCCGGGTCGCGCGGGGTGACCACCCGCAGCGGCCGACCGACGGTCACCTCGTCGAACAGCGACTCCAGCCAGCCGGTGAGCCGCTGGCTGCGGGCACGCAGCGCGGTCATCCCCACCGCGTCGAACAGCTCCAGCGAGGTACGCACCGGGCCCATCGCGAAGATCGGCGGGTTGGAGATCTGCCAAGCCTCCACAGTGGCCGGTGGCCGGGACACCGGCGTCATCTCGAACCGGGTGGCCGCGGCGGTGCTCCACCAGCCCTCGAACCGGGGCAGGTTCTCGTCGCCGAGGTGCCGCTCGTGCACGAAGACACCGGCCAGGGCACCCGGGCCGGAGTTCAGGTACTTGTAGGAGCACCACGCGGCGAAGTCGACGTCCCAGTCGTGCAGGGCCAGCGGCACGTTTCCGACCGCGTGGGCCAGGTCCCAACCGACCACCGCGCCGGCGGCCCGGCCGGCGGCCGTGATCGCCGGAATGTCCAGCAGCTCGCCGGTGAGGTAGTTGACCCCGCCGAGCAGAAGCAGCGCCACCCGGTCACCCTCGGCTGCCAGGTAGTCGGTCACGTCCTCGGTGCGCAGGGCGTCCTCACCCGCGCGCGGACGCAACCGGACCACGGCGTCGTCCGGGTCCAGGCCGTGGAACCGTGCCTGGCTGCGCACGGCGTAGCTGTCCGAGGGGAACGCGGCGTCCTCGATGACGATGCGGGTGCGCGCGCCGGCCGGTCGGTAGAAACTCACCATCAGCAGGTGCAGGTTGACAGTCAGCGAGTTCATCACCACGGCCTCCGCGGGCCGGGCGCCGACCAGTCGCGCGGCCGGCCCGGTCAACAGCTCGTGGTACGGCAGCCAGGGGCGTTCCGCCTCCAGGTGCCCCTCCACGCCGAGCCGCCCCCACGCGTCCAGGTCGGCCAGGAGTTCGTCGCGGGTGGCCCGAGGCTGCAGCCCGAGCGAGTTGCCGGCCAGGTACGCCGACTCGGGGTGGTCGCCGCCGTCGGCCGGCGGCACGTGGAACAGGTGCCGGTGGCCGGGGTCCGCCTCGTCCCGACGCCGCGCTTCTTCTTGAGGGGTGTGCATGTCTCGCTCTCCAGGTCACATCGCGGTGCGGGCCGACCACAGCTCCGGGAAGACCACCCGGGACATGCTGCGTTGCAACCACGCCAGGCCGGCGGAGCCTCCGCTGCCGACCTTGGCGCCCATCGTCCGCTGCACCGCCTTGACGTGGTTCCAGCGCCAGTCGCCGAACTCCTCGGCGACAGCGCTCAGCGCCTCGCCGAGCAACCGCAGGTGGTTGTCCGGGCTGGCGTCGTCGTAGATCCGTACCCAGGCCGCCTCGACCAACGCGTGCGGGTCGTGTTCGACGGCCACGTCCCGGTCGAGCAGGTCGGCGGGAAGGTCGAAGCCACGCCGGGCGAGCAGCGCGAGCACATCGTCCCAGAGGCTCGGAGTGGCCAGTGCGGCGCTCAACTCGGCGTGCACCTCCGCCTGCCGGCGGAACGGGCGGATCAGCGTCGGGTCGCGCAGCCCGAGCAGGAACTCCAACTGCCGGTACATCGCCGACTGGAAGCCGGATGCCTCGCCGAGCAGGTTGCGGAAGCGGTTGAAGTCGGCCGGGCTCATCCAGCGCAGACCCTGCCAGGCTGCGTTGAGCCCCTCCAGGTGCAGCTTGGCCCGGCCCAGCGGGGCCAGCGCCTCCCAGATCTGGTCGGTGCGGATCAGCCGCTGGGTTTCCCGCAGCTCGTGGCAGGTCAGCCCGAAATACAGCTCCATGATCTGGCTGACCATCAGGAAGGACATCTCGCCCGGGTCGCTGCTGAGCGGGTGCTGCATCTTGTGCAGGGCGCTGGCCTGCACGTACGCGTCGTACGGCACCATGTCGGCGAACTCCAGGGTCGGCTCACCGCCGGTGCGCGCCGCCTGCGCCGCACGCTGCCCGGGGGTCACCGGTTGCACCGTGGCACGGCGGTTCGGCGCCCGCCGCTCCGTCTGATCCACCATCTCGTCTCCCTCCCCCGGACTGGCCGACGTCATGATCCCGCGGTCGGATCGGCCTGCGGAATGCCGAATCAACGGCTCTCGCCGCCTTCTCCTGGCAAACCAAAGGCAACTAGGCGAAGTCGGTTCACGAAAGTAAGGTCTGAGCGTGGACGACATGGACTGGGCGCTGCTGCGCGAGCTGCAAACCGACGCGCGGCTCTCCTTCAGCGAGTTGTCCCGGCGGGTGCACCTGTCGCCACCGTCGGTCGCCGAGCGGGTCCGCCGGCTGGAGGAGGCCGGGATCATCACCGGCTACCACGCCCACGTCGACCTCAGCCGGGCCGGCCGGACCGTTGTCGCGCTGATCCGGATGTCCTGCTACGGCGCGCGATGCATCCTGCACGACCCGGCGGTGGCCGACTGGCCGGAGATCCTGGAGATCCACCGGATTACCGGGGACGCGTGCAGCGTGCTGAAGGTCGCGGCCGGCTCGATCGGTGCGTTCGAGGGGGTCATCGACCGTCTCGCCCCGTACGGCCAACCGTCGAGCACGATGGTCCTCTCCTCCCCGCTGAACTGGCACCCCGTCACCCCCCTCCCCGCCGCCGGGCCCATCCCCCGCCCGCGCTGACCCCGACCACCCTGCGGGTTTGCCCCCGCGCCAGCGGGAAAGCATCGCGCGTGCCCAGGGGAGGGTTCCGGCGGTCGTCGCCGGTTGGGGGGAAATCATGCAGGCAATCCGCACGATCAACCGCGCGCTCTCGTCCGCACTGATACTGGTGGGGCTGGTTGGGGCGTTCGTCCTGTTGTCCGTCGCACCGGCGCGAGCCGGCGAGAACGTCTTCGTCGAGGTGACACCCAACAGCGCCCAGGCCGGCAGCCGAGTCAGCATCAAGGCGAGCTGCGACAACGACAACAACAACCGACAGTCCAACGTGCACTCCGACGCGTTCGGGAACGTGATGCTCAAACCGGACAGGGGCTTCCTGACCGGGCAGGTCACCATTCCGCGGGACAAGCCGGCCGGTGACTACCCGGTCGACCTGCGCTGCGAGAACGGCCAGACGTCGTCGACCACACTGACCGTGCTGAACATGGCCTCACCCAGCAAGGGGCCGGCGACCGGCGGCGGTGGAATGGCCGGCGGTCCCGGCACCGGCTCGCTGCTGGTGCTCGGCGGCGTGGCACTGGTGGCCACCGCGATCGTGCTCGGGATGGCCGGCGGCCGACGTCGATCGGGAGCCGGCTCCTGAGCCGGATCACCCATGACCCGCAGATCCGCGCGTGCGCGGCCGGACCGTCGCGCCCGCTTCCGGGCCGGGCCGGCGCTGCGCGCGTCGGGCCGGCTGGTGGCCCGCGTCTCCGGGCGGCTGCGCAGGGTCGCCGGGCAGGCCGTGTCGGCAAGCGTCACCACCACCGATCCGGCCGCCCGCCCGCTGCCGCCGAGGCAGCCGGCCGGGCCGCAGTCGGCGCGACACCGTTTCGGCGCGAGCCCCGGGTTGCCGGTGCTGGCCATCGCCGCGCTGATGGTGCTGATCGTGGCGATGCTCGGCGTCGAGCAGGTGACCGGGGTGAGTCTGCTGCCGGACCGGCTCAGCGCCGGCCTACGGCCTCCGCCGAAGAAGTTCCCGGTGCTGCCGGCCAGCCATCCGACCAGCCTCACCATCGAGAAGATCGACCTACAGGCGCCCGTACACGACGTGGGCATCGCACCGGACGGCACGATCGCCGTGCCGGACGCCGCCCGCGCCCAGGAGGCCGGCTGGTACGACCAGGGGCCCACCCCCGGCCAGTACGGCCCGGCCGTGATCGTCGGGCACGTCGACACCACCAGCGGACCGGCGGTCTTCCACAAGCTCCGCGAGCTGCGCTCCGGTGACGAGATCGAGGTCACCCGCACCGACCAGCGGGTGGCGGTCTTCGAGGTCAACTCGGTGGAGAAGTTCGACAAGGGCCGACTGCCGGTGGACGAGGTGTACGGCGACTTCAGCCGCCCGAGCCTGCGCCTGATCACCTGCGGTGGCCAGTGGGTCGGCGGCGAGACCGGCTACGCGGACAACGTGGTGGTCTTCGCGTCGCTGGTCAAGGCGCGTTCAGGGTGAGGGCGGGCAGATTGGAGCTACGGGTCAGTTCTGGCCTGGGCTTGCCACGGGGAACCCTGCGGCCTTGGCACAGTCGAGCAGTCGCCGGTCGTAACTGACGAATGCGATAAGTGTCGTTCCGGACTCGTTTGTCAGAACCTGGGCCGTGGCAAGGTGGATGGCGTCGAGGCTGCGTAGCGCCGGCTCGGCGAACGCAGCTGCTGTCGCGCGGACAGTGCTGTCGATCTCCAGCCGGAAGAGGCGTCCGACGGCAGCCGGCACTCCGATCAACGCTTGGGGGGCTGATCGGCGTAGGGCTCTGGGCACCTCGACCTCGACGAGGGCGGAGGAGGCCAGCGGGACGTCTCCGTGGCTGTTGAGCCAGGAGACGAGGTCAGCACTGCATTCCTCCTGCCGAACCAGCTTGACGACGGCGGCGGAGTCGAGATAGATCACCAGCGCTCCTCGTCCCGCATCTCGGCGAGCGTGGCGGCAGCGTCCACATCCTCAGCGCCGAGCTTGGGCGGAAGCGGGACAGGACCACCGCCGGTTGGAGCGACTGCCCGCCCCGCCGCCACAAGCTTGGCCAGCACTGACCTGTCGTCGCTGACCGGAACGAGTCGGGCGACGGGGCGCCCGCGATCGGTGATCTCGACCGTCTCGCCACCACTCACCCGAGCCAGGACCTGACTCGTGTTCTGGTTCAGCTCTCGGACCCCGATACGCTCCACGAACACAGTGTAGAACTAAATGTTCTACACTGCGAGCCTATTCACCTCGTATCGAGAAGACGGCGGCCAGTGAGTCGGTGACGAGACCGGCTACGCGGACAACGTGGTGGTCTTCGCCTCGCTGGTCAAGGCGCGCTCCGGCGGCTGAGCGGCGTCGACGTATTCGGCGAGCCGGGCAGCACCGGTGAGCATGGCCCGGCCTCGCTCGGTGAGCCGTTGCCGCCACTGGCGCAGCGACGCGGCGAGCGGTTCGGCACCGCCGGCGTCGCGCACTCGACGCAGCACGCCGGCGATGTGGTCGAGCCGGTACCCGCCGCGGCGCAACAGGTGGGCGAGTTCGGCGTCACGGACGTCGTCGGGCAGGTAGAGCCGGTAGTGGGTCACCGGATCACGTACCGGTCGCAGCACCCCCGCCCGCTCCCACTTGCGCAGCGTGGCCGGCTGTAGACCGAGCCGGTGAGCCAGCACGCTGATCGGGACGGCCTTCTGGCTCTGCGGTTGGGGGCTCGTCCCGGTGAGCGTCGCCACCGCCGTCTCGACCGCGTCCAGGGTCTCCCGATCGCGCTGAAGGAGGGCATGGCCCTGGTCGATGGTGCGCATCGCCGTGTCGATCTCGCCCCGGTTGACGGCCCGCATGATCTCGCCGCTGGCCGCGTAGCCGTGGCCCGTGAGCAAAGCGAGGTAGGCACGCAGCGCCTTGACGTGCAGCTCGGTGAAGCGCCGGTAGCCGTTCGGGGTGCGCTGGGCCGGAGGCAGGACGCCGTCTCGTTCGTAGTTGCGCACGGCCTGCGCGGAGAGGCCGTGGGCGCGCGCGAGATCCACCGGTCGGCGTACCACCGGGTTTGAAGGTTTCGTGGCCGTCACCGCGCTCCGCCGCTCGCAAGTCTCAACCGCTGGTTCAACGATACGGTTCATGGAATGCCATCTTTTCTCGACCTGCTGGCGGTGTCCCCGGACCTGCTCGCGCTCGGCGAACCGACGCACGGTGAATCCGCCTTCCTCCAACTCCGCAACGAAGCCTTCCTGTCGCTGACCGAGCACGGCTACCGCTCGATCGCCGTGGAGAGCGACCGGGCGGCCGGACTGATCGCCGACGACTTCGTGCAGGGCGCCGCTGCCGTGACCCTCGACCGTGCGCTCAGCGAAGGGTTCAGCCACGGATTCGGGGCGGCCCCGGCCAACCGCGACCTCCTGCTGCGCATGCGGGAGTGGAACGCCGGACGGCCGGTCGCCGAGCGCCTGACCTTCCACGGCTTCGACGCCCCGGTGGAGTTGGAGAGCGCCCCGAGCCCGCGCCACCACCTCAACCAGGTCTGCCACTTCCTCGACCTGGACCGGTCAGCCGAGATCGACGACCTGATCGGGGCCGAGGCGCGGTGGAGTGACACGGCCGCGATCTGGGAACCGGGCCGATCGGTCGGGCGCTCCACCGACGCCCAGCGACTGCGGGTGCTCGCCGACGACCTGCTGACCGAGTTGTACCTGCGGGCGCCGGGCAGATCATCCGGCTGGTCGGCGGCGTTCGTGCACGCCACCGCCGCTATCGCATTGCTGCGCTACCACGCCGCGGCCGCCGCACCACTTGCCCAGGAGGAACGCTTCGCCCGCCTGGCCGCGGTCCGGGACGCGCTGATGGCCGAGAACCTGCTCGCGATCCGATCGGCCGAGGCACACCGAGGGCCCACCCTGGTCTTCGCGCACAACACGCACCTCCAGCGCCACCTGAGCACGATGAGGCTGGCCGACACGGAGGTGTCCTGGGCCGGTGCCGGCGCGATCATCGCGTCGCTGCTGGGCGACCGGTACGCGGTGATCGCCGGCAGCCTCGGCGCAAGCCCGGCACTCGGCATCGGGCCGCCCGCCGCCCCGACCTACGAGGGCAGACTCCAGCAGGAGACCAACCTTCCCCGGTACCTGCCGGCGTCCGACGTCGCGGTGGCCGAGCAGCGGACGCACGACTACCGCTATTTCCCGCTCAACCAGGCCACCATCGAACACGCCGACGCGATCCTGCACGTTCCGACGGGTGTCGACGCGGCAGTGCTCGCCGATCGGATCACCGCGCTACCCGGCGTCGAGCAGCTCGTGGCGAGCGAGGAGAACGGATCACCCGAGGCGGCCTGGGGCGACCGGTTCTTCTTCGTCGGCCCGGACCGCCGCCAGCCGTTCGCCACCATCGTCGAGCACGACGTGCCCGGCTTCGACGAGGCCGCGCAGCTTGACCGCCCCGGCGTCTTCCGCCTCAACCTGGACCTGGGCCGGGCCGAGTTCGAGCGGCGGTTTGGCTTCCCGCCCAAGGCATTCGAGGAGCACCGGCACGAGTTCGACTTCGCCCGACTGGACACCCTCGTACCGCACCCGGGCTACGCCCAGTACGGCTTCGCCAGCATCGTCATGCCCGGTCCGCACCTGCTGCCCGAGATCGACCGGCTCATCGCGATCGCGCACGGCCGAGCAGTCGACCGCCACGAACGCGCAGCGCGCCGGGCGAACAATCCGCAACCCGGAGCCTGACCACGCCCTCCGGAGTCAGGCAGCAGCCTCGGGCTCCCGCAGGTCCAGCCAGTCCGCCCAGCGGGGGTCGGGGGCGCGGTGACCTAGCACCCGCCAGGCGGTGCCCTTCGGGGCGGCCGGCAACGCGTGTAACCGCCACCCCATCTCGGCCGGGGTCTTGTCGCCCTTGGTGTGGTTGCACCGGGCGCACGCGGCGACCACGTTCTCCCAGGCGTGCCGGCCACCCCGGCTGCGCGGGAAGACGTGGTCGATGGTCTCGGCCGGGCCCCGGCAGTAGGCGCACCGCCACCCGTCGCGGGCGAAGATCGCGCGCCGGGACAGCCCGACATGTGTTCGGTACGGCACCCGGACGAACCGCGTCAGCCGGACCACGGACGGCACCGGGAGCGCGTCCCGGGCGCTGTGCAGGATGCCGTCACCATCTGCGACGCAGACCGCCTTGGCGGAGAGGACGAGGATCGCGGCGCGACGCACCGACACGACACACAGCGGCTCATAGGTGGCGTTGAGGACCAGCGCGCCGGAGCCCACCGTGGGTCGTATGTCAGGCATCGCGCTCACCCTCCCGGTTCAGCGGCTGCTGGGGACCGCCGTCGACCGGGGCCGGGCACAACGGCCCACACGGTCGACGCCGGGCCGATCACCGACGTCCGTTGCGCCAATAGTCCCTGATCGGACCCCGGATTGCACGTACTAATCTCTCTTCTGGTAAGCGGATCACCCATGCCCGGTTGGGTAGCTGTGCCAGTGGCCGTTGACTCCTATGGTCACTGGCATGATCGACAGACTGTCCGCTGCCACCGTGCGCCACCGGCACGTCGTCCTGGCTGTTGGGCTTCTCCTGGGCTGCGTGACCGCCGCAGCCCCGGGGTCGCCCACCGGGGGGACGCGTCTGTTGTTCCTCCTCTCCCTGGTGGCCCTGGTCCTGGCGGTGGTCGTCATGGGGGTCCGTCCGGCCTACTTCGTGGTGCAGCCGCAGATCCCGGCCTTCTCCACACCCGGGCCCGCCTGGACGGTGTTCTTCGCAATGGGCTATCTCGGGCCCGCGTCCGCCTGCCTCGGCGCGCTGGTGCGCTCGATCAGACAGGACACCCTGTCGACGTTCGACCTGGTTTTCGATCTTCTCTGGTTGGTCCTGGCCGTGCTGGTCATGACGCGGGCGTGGCGGGGTCACGAGGTACGACTGCATCCGTCCGGGGTCCGGCAGACCTGGGCGTTGGGCTCGCTCACCGTGCCGTGGGAGGCCCTGCTGGCGCCGCCGATCCCCTCGGCCACCGACCGCCGTCCGTGGCTCCCGATGCGGATCACGGATCCCCAACTGGTTCGGCGGTACGGCGTTCCGCGCAGCCGGCGGGCGTTGCGGACGGACATCGTCGACCCCGGATTCCTCGCCGCGGTCATCGGGCACTACGTCACTCACCCCGAACACCGGGCGGCGATCGGTAGTCACGCCGAGTACGAACGGCTTCGCGCCGAGTTGCCCGGGAGAGGGTGAGCAACGAGCGACATTCCTGCCCCGCCAGTGGGGTCACCAGCCGGTGGGTCGGCGGCGGACGCTCGGGCTCCTTACGGTACGAAGACAGGGTGAGTGCCGCCAACGTGACGCCAATAGCCCTGCCCGACGCCGTCTCGGTGAACTGCCAGGGCAGCACCTCCTGCGAGTGGATCTACGACATCACCAGGTCGGCCTGGTTCGCCGAGGGAAGTTACTGGATCCTGCTCAAACCGCTTCGGGTGCTGCTGATCCTGGCACTGGCGATGGTGGCCCGTTGGGCACTGCACCGGACGATCAACCGGCTGGTTCGGACGACCACCGACGGTGCGGTGCCGACGATGCTGCGGCCGCTGCGCGAGCGGGTGCCCACCGCCGCGGTCGACCCGGCCGAGTTCGTACCCGAGCGGCGGCGGCAGCGGGCCGAGGCGATCGGGTCGGTGCTGCGCAGCCTGACCACCGCGTTCGTCTTCGGCATCGCGCTGCTGATGATCCTGCGCGAGTTCAGCTTCGACCTGGCGCCGCTGCTGGCCAGCGCGGGGATCGCCGGCGTCGCGCTGGGCTTCGGTGCGCAGAGCCTGGTGAAGGACCTGATCGCCGGCCTCTTCATGCTGATCGAGGACCAGTACGGCGTCGGTGACAACGTCGACCTGGGCGAGGCGATGGGCGTGGTCGAGTCGGTCGGCCTGCGGGTCACCACAGTGCGCGACGGCCGGGGTGTGCTCTGGTACATCCGCAACGGCGAGATCATCCGGGTGGGCAACAAGAGCCAGGGCTGGGCTCTCGTGGTGGTGGACCTGCCGATCGGCTTCAACAGCACCGAGGAGGCCACTGCGGTGCTACGGACCGCGGCCGCCTCGGTCGCGCTGGACCCGGAGCTGTCGCCGGAGATCGTGGAGGCGCCCGAGGTGCTGGGAGTCGAGCAGGTGACGGTGGACGGCGCGGTCATCCGCACGGTGGTGAAGACGACAGCGGACGGCCAGTTCGCGGTCGGCCGGGAGTTGCGTCGGCGTCTCGCGGAGGCGCTGGAGAACTCGGGAATCACCGCGCAGATCGCGGCCGCCCGCATCTATCCCGGCCTGTCGACCCGATCTTTGCCCGAGGGTGAGACCGGTCAGGGTGGTGCGACCTGACCCCGCGACACTGACCTGCGATTCAGGGGTCGCGAGCCGGCCGGCCCCTCGGGTATCGTCCGTTCGTTCAGTCGGGGAGGCGACGAACGACCCGTTCGACCTAGCTAGTTGTCAGACGATCGGGCAGAATCCGGAGCACGCGTTCCCACCAAAGCGTGATCACATCCTCGCTGATCCGTAGATCTGACGAGAGATTCCGGCCCGGCTGCCACGAGCGGTCGAGCCGGGGCCGATGGAGGCGACGGTGCCTGACGAGCGACCTTCCGCGGAAGGGCCCGCCACATTTCGCGAAGTGTTCGCCCAGCACGAGTT
Organism: Micromonospora sp. NPDC005171; assembly: GCF_040608575.1. Taxonomy (NCBI): domain Bacteria; kingdom Bacillati; phylum Actinomycetota; class Actinomycetes; order Micromonosporales; family Micromonosporaceae; genus Micromonospora; species Micromonospora sp. NPDC005171. Next base: position 40,205 of record NZ_JBEXIM010000021.1, read on the forward strand.
CCGGGCTGTGTTCGTGGCTGGCGCTCTCTCCTGGGTCGGCGACTATGTCGCGAAGGCCGCCGTCACCCTGCTCGTCTTCCAGCAGACCCGGTCCGTCGCGCTCTCCGCGGCTGCCTTCGCGGTCAGCTTCCTGCCCTGGCTGCTCGGCGGTCCCGTGCTCGCCGCCCTCGCGGAGCGGTACCCGTACCGGCGGGTGATGGTGGCGTGCGACCTCATTCGCATGGCGCTGATGCTGCTCATCGCCATTCCCAGCCTGCCGTACCAGGCGGTGCTGGTGCTCATCTTCGCCGCCACGTTGGCCAACCCACCGAGCCAGGCGGCGAAGTCCGCGCTGATCCCGCAGTTGCTCACCGGGGACCGACTGGTGGTGGGGCTGTCGCTGAACAGCAGCATCGGGCAGGCCGCCCAGGTCGTTGGGTACGTGTTCGGCGCCGCTGTCGCCGCGATCGACCCGGAGGTGGCGCTGCTGTTCAACGCGGCCACGTTCGGTCTCTCGGCGCTGCTGGTTCGCCTCGGGGTGCGCCACCGCCCGGCGGTGATGAACCCGGCGCACCGCAGCCACCTGCTGCGGGAGACCCGCGAGGGGTTCGGCATCGTCTTCCGTACACCAGTGTTGCGGGCCATCGCGGTTCTGGTGTTCAGCGCGATGCTCTTCTCGATCGTTCCCGAGGGGTTGGCCGCGGCCTGGGCCAACGACGAGAGCCGCGGCGCGCTGAGCGCGGGCACCGCACAGGCAGCGATCATGGTGGCGAACCCGGTCGGCTTCATCCTCGGTGGGTTGCTGGTGAGTCGCCTGTTCGGGCCGGCTCGCCGGCTGAAGCTGATGCGGCCACTCGCGGTGCTCGCCCCGTTGGTGCTCGTACCTGTGCTGTTCGATCCCCCGCCGTTGGTGGTCGCGCTGCTCGCCGCGCTCTGCGGGTTCGCGGTCGCCGGCATGATGCCGATGGCCAACGGGTTGTTCATCCAGACGCTGCCGAACGGGTTCCGGGCCCGCGCCTTCGGTGTGATGGCCACCGGCGTGCAGGTCATCCAGGGTTTCGCGGTGCTGGTCACCGGGGTGCTCGCCGAACGGTTCCCCATTCCCATCGTGGTCGGGGTGTGGAGCGCGGCCGGGGTGGCGCTGATGGCGGTGGCCACGCTGCGCTGGCCGGACCGGCAGACGGTGGACGACGCGATCACTGCCGCCTCGCGGGCCAACGCCGAGCCGCCGCCCTCCGAGCCCGACGGTCCAACCGGCGACGGCCCGGTGGGAGGCGCGTCCGACCCGCATGCGGGTGACGGCCACCGCCGGCACGCCGTCACCTGACCGTCGAGCCGACCTCGACACCAGCGGGCCGGCTGCCGGGCATTCGGGGGTGTCGACCCGGCGTGATCCGACCCACGCCGTGCGGGTCGGGTCGTGACCGGGCGCACCTGGCAGGATGGAACGGTGACTTCCGCAGGTGAATCCGACCGTCCCGGTGCGTCGATGACCCTCTTCGAGGCGGTCGGCGGCGAACCCACCTTCCGCAAGCTGGTCGACGAGTTCTACGCCGGTGTCGCCACCGATCCCCTGCTGCGGCCCATGTACCCGGAGGAGGACCTGGGCCCGGCCGCGGACCGGATGACCCTGTTCCTGATGCAGTACTGGGGCGGCCCGAACACCTACTCCGTCCAGCGCGGGCACCCGCGGCTGCGGATGCGGCACGCGCCGTTCCGGATCGGCGCGGCCGAACGGGACGCCTGGCTGCGGAACATGCGCCGCGCCGTGGACCGGCTCGACTTTGAGCCGGAGATCGCGGGCACACTCTGGGACTACCTGGAGCGGGCCGCGTACTTCATGGTCAACGTCGAGGACGACCCGGCCGGCGGCAGCTGACCCGTCCGACCCGGCGTGGGGTCAGAGCAGCGCGCCCTCGTCGTGCAGCCAGTCCACGAAGCTGGTGGCGACCGCCGCGCCGCAGTCGAGCATCTCGACCAGGAGCGCGTCGTGGGTGCCGGCGCCCAACGGCACCTGAAGCTCGGCGTAGATCGGCAGCTGACCGCGCTCGGTCGGGTCACCGATGTACGCCTTGCAGAACCGACGGGTGTGGTTCCACTCGTTGACCACCCGGTACGCCCGGTCGGCCCAGTCCGGCGGGACCGTGGCGTGCGGGCGTGCCCGCATGACCAGGATCTCGTCCTCCGGGCCTTCCAGGGTGACCAGCACGGCGTGCCGCTCCCACATCGCCAGCAGGTTGCCGTCGCCGTCGGCCAGGTAACGCACGTCGAGCAGATCGAGTGCGTCACAGATCCGGCGCAGATTCACCGGCTCGACGGTGGCGGGCATCTCGGTCAGCACGGGCCGCTCGTTGGACGGGCAGTCGTCCCCCGGCTGGCGAGGACTGGGCGGCCCGATCCGGACCGCGCTTTCGACTGTGGTCCCGCTTCGGGTTTCCGGATCGCCGCCGTCGGCGGGACCGGGGCGCCATGACCACCACGGCATCGCTCGCGCACCTCACTCCCCAGCGGATCCACTCGCCTACGGTGCGTTGGATCCGAGGATGGACGGTACCCGGACAGCCGGGTTGAAGCACCCCCCCAACGACCGCCCCTGACCAGAAGAATGATCTGGGGTCATCCGTTCGGACGAGTACTCAGGGGTGTCACGGCAAGATCCGTGGCCTTCTGCAACCATGCCGCTCCGTGCGGTCCCACCAGGCCGACCCAACGACCTGCCACCCGCACCTGAACGGCGTTTGCGCCGTCGCCCGCCGGCGGGTCGTCGGCGGCGCCGAGGAAGCCCATCCGGGCCACCCCCTGCACCAGCCGCTGCGGCACCTCGACCGGTTCGGCGGGCGCCCCGTCCGGGGTGATCAGCACCGCCACGTGGTCCAGCAAGGCGTCACGCAGGGCCCGCTGGCCCACGGCACGGCCGGCGACCCCCTGCTCGCTCGCCGTCCGCAGGGTGCCCGCCGCCGCGGCAGCGATCCGTCGCACCTCGGCAACGGGCAGCGCCTCCACCTGACGGCTTCGCGTCGGCGGCAGCGGCCACCGCCACTGGGCGTCCCGGCGGGTCGGCAGGGCCGCGCCGCCCCGCTCCAACTCGGCGAGCAGCTCCGCGGCCGCCACCGTGACGTCGTCGGCGACACCGTCGGCCGGTCCACCGGCGACCGTGCGGACCACCAGAACCTGCCACGGCAGCCGGGCCCACAGGGCGACCCGGCCGGGCGCGCCGGCCGGCCGCAGCCGGACCGGCGCGGCCGGATCCAGCCGGACCAGCCGGGCCAGGAAGGCGCCCGCGTCGGCCACCCCGGCGACACCATGCGTGGACGCCGACGCCGCCACCCGGCCCGGCTCAGCGGTGCCCGGCCGGGTCACGCCACACCGCCCTGCGGCGCGTACGTGAGCAGGAAGTCCCGTTCCTCGGTGGTGATCCGCCGGGGCACCTGACGGGTCAGATCGAACGGCACCAGCACCGAGCGGGCACGGCCGGCGAGCACCTCGCCGTCGTACAACTCGTAGGCGACGGTGAACCGGGAGGCCCGGATCTCCTCCACCCACAGCTCGATGCGCACCGTCGGTGCCGCCTCCGCGGTGGCCCGGCCGAGCGCGTAGTCGACCGGGCGCAGGTAGTCGACCTCGTGCCGGCGGATCACCACACCGTCGGCGAACGAGCCGACCCCCCAGGCCCGGCCGCCGGCGAACATCAACGCGACCCGCGCCTCCTCGTACAGGGTGAGGAAGCGCGAGTTGTTGACGTGGCCGTACGCGTCCAGGTCGGACCAGCGCAGGGTGCAGTGGTAAACGAAGCGGTCGGACACCGTCTCGGCCGGTCAGTCGCGGGTCAGCTTGCGGTAGGTCACCCGGTGCGGCCGGGCGGCCTCCGCGCCGAGCCGGTCGATCTTGTTCTTCTCGTACGCCTCGAAGTTGCCCTCGAACCAGAACCACTTGGACGGGTCCTGGTCGTCGCCCTCCCAGGCCAGGATGTGCGTGGCGACGCGGTCCAGGAACATCCGGTCGTGCGAGATGACCACAGCGCACCCGGGGAACTCCAGCAGCGCGTTCTCCAGGCTGGACAGCGTCTCCACGTCCAGGTCGTTCGTCGGCTCGTCGAGCAGGATGACGTTGCCGCCGATCTTCAGGGTCAGCGCCAGGTTGAGCCGGTTGCGCTCACCGCCGGAGAGCACCTTCGTCGGCTTCTGCTGGTCCGGGCCCTTGAAGCCGAACGCGGCGATGTACGCCCGCGACGGCATCTCGACCTTGCCCACCATCAGGTAGTCAAGTCCGTCGGAGACGACCTCCCAGACGGTCTTGTCGCCGTTGAGGCCCTCACGGTTCTGGTCGACGTACGACAGCGAGACCGTCTCGCCGACCCGGACCGACCCGCTGGTCGGCTCCTCCAGCCCGACGATGGTCTTGAACAGCGTGGTCTTGCCGACGCCGTTGGGGCCGATGATGCCGACGATGCCGTTGCGCGGCAGCGAGAACGACAGGTTGTCGATCAGCAGCCGGTCGCCGAAGCCCTTGCTGAGGTTCTGCGCCTCGATCACCGTGCTGCCCAGGCGCGGGCCCGGCGGGATCTGGATCTCCTCGAAGTCCAGCTTGCGGGTCTTCTCCGCCTCGCTGGCCATCTCGTCGTACCGGTCCAGGCGGGCCTTGGACTTGGTCTGCCGGGCCTTGGCGTTGGAGCGGACCCAGTCCAGCTCCTCGGTGAGGCGCTTCTTCATCTTGGCGTCGCGGCGACCCTCGACGGCCAGCCGGGCGGCCTTCTTCTCCAGGTAGGTGGAGTAGTTGCCCTCGTACCCGATCGCCCGGCCGCGGTCCAGCTCCAGGATCCAGCCGGCCACGTTGTCGAGGAAGTACCGGTCGTGGGTGATCGCCATGACGGTGCCGGCGTACTTCGCCAGGTGCTGCTCCAGCCAGGAGACGCTCTCCGCGTCCAGGTGGTTGGTGGGCTCGTCGAGCAGCAGCAGGTCGGGCGCCTCCAGCAGCAGCTTGCACAGCGCGACCCGGCGACGCTCACCACCGGAGAGCTGGGTCACGTCGGCGTCCGGCGGCGGGCAGCGCAGCGCGTCCATGGCGAGTTCGAGCTTGGAATCGACGTCCCAGGCGTCGAGGTGATCAAGCTCCTCCTGGAGCTTGCCCATCTCCTCCATCAGCTCGTCGGAGTAGTCGGTCGCCATCTGCTCGGCGATCTTGTTGAACCGCTCCAGCTTGGCCTTGGTCTCGGCGACCGCCTCCTCGACGTTGCCGAGCACGGTCTTGGCCTCGTTGAGCGGGGGCTCCTGGGCGAGCATGCCGACTGTGTAGCCGGGCATGAGTCGGGCCTCGCCGTTGCTCGGCTTGTCCAGCCCTGCCATGATCTTGAGGAGGCTGGACTTACCGGCGCCGTTCGGACCGAGCACACCGATCTTGGCCCCCGGCAGGAAGCTCAACGTGACGTTGTCGAGCACGACCTTGTCGCCGTGCGCCTTGCGCGCCTTTTCCAGAACGTAGATGTACTGGGCCACGGTGCGGGCTACCTCCGTCGGTTGCTGTCGCTGATCGGCGGCGCGGCGCGGGCTGCGAGGACCGCCCGCCGCCGCCGGCCGGGAGCCGGCCGCGCGCACGCCATCGTCAATCCTGACAGGTACGGCGCGCTTCGCCCACATCACCCCGCCTCAGGAGTACGCGGGCGTGCCTTCTTGCATCACCCGCCAGCGTTTCAGGTACGACCAAGAAGATCGCCATCAGCGTGCCGGACGACGTCGCAGAACGGCTGGCGAAGGAACCGAACGTGTCCGCCTTCATCGCCGGGAGCGTGCGTCGAGTGATGGCCGGCGACCGCACGAGGCAGTCGCTGCGGGAGGTCGGCTTCGTGCTCACCGACGCCGGCCTGGCCGAGGCGGGCAGGAAGCTGGACGAGGCACTGCCCAAGGAATGGCCGATCATGGACCTTTGACGGTCACGGCTGTCGACAAGATCACCCTTAGGATTCGGCCAGACCGAGGCGGGTAGGAGACTCCGGCACGGGGCACAAGACGCCGCAGCTACGCTCAGTACGCTCAGCGCGGTGGACCCGTCAGTACCCGGAGGTGGCCGATCGTGACCGTCCGTAGCTCCTTTGTCGTAGTGGCGAACCGTCTGCCGGTCGACGAGGTGAGCACACCCGAGGGCCGGCAGTGGCGACGCAGCCCCGGCGGGCTGGTCACCGCGCTGCATCCCGTACTCGCCGAACACAAGGGCACCTGGGTCGGCTGGGCCGGTGGCACCGGCGCCGCCCCCGAGCCGTTCGACCTGGAGGGGATCCGGCTGCACCCGGTCCCGCTCAGCGCCGAGGAGCTGGAGCGCTACTACGAGGGCCAGTCCAACGCGACGATCTGGCCGCTCTACCACGACGCGGTGGAGACGCCGGCCTACAAGCGCCGGTGGCGTGAGGCGTACCGCCTGGTCAACGCCCGGTTCGCGGAGGCCGCCGCCGACGTGGCGGCCGAGGGCGCGACGGTCTGGGTGCAGGACTACCAGCTTCAGTTGGTGCCGGCGATGCTTCGTGAGCTCCGCCCGGACCTGCGGATCGGGTTCTTCCTGCACATCCCGTTCCCGCCGATCGAGCTGTTCATGCAGATGCCGTTCCGCACCGAGATCCTGCGCGGTCTGCTCGGCGCCGACCTGGTCGGTTTCCAGCAGCGGCTGGCCGCACAGAACTTCGTCCGGCTGGCCCGGCACCTGCTCGGGCTGCGCTACGAGGGGCAGATGATCCAGGTCGACGGTCGGCAGGTGAAGGCGGGCGCCTTCCCCATCTCGATCGACACCCAGGAGATGGAACGGATGGCCGCCGATCCGGCGATCCAGGCCCGGGCCAAGCAGATCCGCGCCGAGTTGGGCGACCCGAAGACGATAATCCTGGGCGTGGACCGGCTGGATTACACCAAGGGCATCGAGTTGCGCCTGAAGGCCTTCCGGGAGCTGCTGGCTGACGGAAAGTTGACAGTTCCCGACGCGGTCATGGTTCAGGTCGCCACACCCAGCCGCGAGCGCGTGGAGCACTACCAGGCACTACGGGTCAAGGTGGAGCGCGAGGTCGGCCGGATCAACGGCGAGTTCGGCAGGGTCGGCGTGCCGGCGGTCCATTACCTGCATCAGTCGTACAGTCGCAGTGAGCTGGCGGCGATGTACGTTGCTGCCGACGTGATGATGGTGACCCCGCTGCGAGACGGAATGAACCTCGTGGCGAAGGAATACGTAGCATCACGTGCCGACCAGGGTGGTGCGCTCGTACTCAGTGAGTTCGCCGGCGCCGCCACCGAGCTTCGCCAGGCATTTTTGTGTAACCCGCACGACCCGGACGCGGTCAAGGACGCCCTCCTCCGGGCAGTGCACGTGGAGAAAACCGAGGCACGCCGCCGGATGCGGACAATGCAACGTCACCTGCGTACCCACGACGTGGGCCACTGGGCCAAGTCTTTCCTCTCGGAGCTCGGAGTTCCCGAGGCGGAGGCCGAGTGAACACGTCCGTCAACGATTTGGCGGCAAGCGCCACCGGGGTCATGGACCCTGAGTTGCGCGCCGCCATCGGCCGGATCGCCCGGGTCCCCCAGCTCCTGGTCGCCTGCGACTACGACGGCACGCTGGCGCCGATCGTGGAGGACCCGAGCACGGCCGTCCCGCTGCCCGAGTCGGTGGCCGCGGTCCGCGCGCTCGCCGCGCTGCCACAGACCACCGTGGCGGTGGTCTCCGGTCGGGCGCTGCGCGACCTGGCCGCATTGTCCCGGCTGCCCAGCGAGGTGCACCTCGTCGGCAGCCACGGCTCCGAGTTCGACATCGGCTTCGTCGAGCGGCTCTCCCCCGAGCTCGTCGCCGTGCGGACCCAGGTCCGCAACGCCCTGCGCGAGATCGCGGCCCAGCACCCGGGCATCCGGCTGGAACGCAAACCGGCTAGCGTCGCGATGCACACCCGCGGCGTCGACCCGCAGATCGCCGCCGCCGCCATCGAGGCGGTCCGCAACGGTCCGGCCACGTTCGACGGCGTCACGGTGACCCAGGGCAAGGAGGTCATCGAGCTCTCCGTGGTGGCCACTCACAAGGGCACCGCACTCGATCAGCTCCGGACCCAGCTCGCCTCCAGCGCGGTGCTCTTCATCGGCGACGACATCACCGACGAGAACGCGTTCGGCCACCTGCACGGGCCCGACCTCGGCATCAAGATCGGCCCCGGCGACACCCAGGCCAGCTACCGGGTCGGCGACCCGCTGGAGGCCGCCCGCGCGCTGGCGCTGCTGTTGGAGACCCGGCGGCACTGGCTGTTCGGCGAGCGGGCGGTGCCGATCGAACGGCACTCCATGCTGGCCAACGGTCGCACCGTCGCTCTGCTGACCCCCGAGGCCAAGGTGAGCTGGCTCTGCCACCCCAAGCCGGACTCGGCGGCGATCTTCGCCGACCTGGTCGGTGGCAGCCCGGCCGGTCACTTCAGCGTCGCCCCGGAACGCGGCGGCATCCCGCTGGGTCAGCGCTACCGCTCGGGCACGATGACAGTGGAGACCCGGTGGTCCGGGCTCACCGTCACCGACTGGCTGGACAAGCCGGCCCGGGAAACCACCCCGGACGACAGCCCGGCGGTCATCACCGGCGACTCGACACTGATCCGGGTGCTCACCGGCAGTGGCAAGGCTCGGGTGGAGTTCGCGCCGCGGCCGGAGTTCGGTCAGGTCGCCGTGCAGTTGCAGCCGCTCGGCGACGGCCTGCTGGTGCTCGGCTCCAACGAGCCGGTCGCGCTCTACGCCCCCGGCGTGGAGTGGGAGGTCGGCAACGACGGCGGTTACGAGACCGCCAAGGCGATAGTCGACCTCTCCGCCGCCGGTGGGCAGGTCGTGCTGGAGCTGCGCTTCGGCACGCACAGCCTGGAGCACCACCGGGTGCCGATCCACGAGCGGCAGGCCGCCGCCGAGCAGCCGTGGAAGGACTGGGTGGCCTCGCTGCGGCTGCCGTCCACCGCCCGTGACCTGGTCGCGCGCAGCGCCCTCACCCTGCGCGGGCTCTGCCACGAGGCCACCGGCTCGATCCTGGCCGCGGCGACCACCTCGCTCCCCGAGGAGCTGGGCGGCGTCCGCAACTGGGACTACCGCTACTGCTGGCTGCGGGACGCCGCCCTGACCGCCCGCGCGCTCGTCGACCTGGGCTCCGTCGAGGAAGCCGAGGCGCTGCTGCGCTGGGTGGACGGCTGCATCGAGCGCACCGGGGGGCACCCGGAGCGACTGCACCCGCTCTACACCATCGACGGCTACGAGCTGGGCGCCGAGGCGGTCATCGACACGCTGCCCGGCTACGCCGGCTCCCGGCCGGTCCGGGTCGGCAACCTGGCCAACCACCAGTTGCAGCTGGACGTCTTCGGCCCGATCGCCGACCTGATCGCGGCCGTCGCCGACGCTCGCGGTTCGGTCCGCGACGACGAGTGGCGGGTCCTGGAGAACATGGTCGAGGCGGTCCGCCGCCGCTGGCACGAGCCCGACCACGGCATCTGGGAGGCCCGGCTGCCACCCCGGCACCACGTCTTCTCCAAGGTGATGTGCTGGATGACCGTCGACCGCGCACTGCACGTGATGCGCGAGCACGGCGGCGAGGACCGGCCCGAGTGGAAGGACCTGCGGGACCGGATCGGCGCCAACGTGCTGGAGCACGGCTGGCACTCCGACGTCGAGGCGTACAGCGTCGCGTACGGGGACGAGGACATGGACGCCTCGTCACTCTGGATCGGGCTCTCCGGCCTGCTCCCGGGCGACGACCCGCGCTTCCTCTCCACCGTCCTGCGGATCGAGGCGGACCTGCGCAGCGGCCCGGTCGTCTACCGCTACCACTGGGACGACGGCCTGCCCGGCCGTGAGGGCGGTTTCCACATCTGCACGGCGTGGCTGATCGAGGCGTACCTGCGCACCGGACGCCGCACCGACGCCGAGGAGCTGTTCGCGCAGATGGTGCTGACCGCCGGCCCGACCGGCCTGCTTCCCGAGCAGTACGACCCGCTGGCCGAGCGGGGCCTGGGCAACCACCCGCAGGCGTACAGCCACCTCGGGCTGATCCGCTGCGCCCTGCTGCTGGACAACATGCTCAAGCAGTAGTTCGACGGAGAGACCACGGCGGGCCGGAGCAGCGCTGCTCCGGCCCGTCGTCTATCCGGCACCTCCGCCGGCCGAGTTCACCGCCGCGCTCCGTCGCCTCAGCCGTCGAGGGCGCCCACCACGTCGCCCACCACGACGACGGCGGGCGGGCGCAGGTCGGCCGCCAGCAGATCGGCGGCCACCTCGCCCAGCGTGGACCGCAGGACCCGTTGGGTGCCGGTGGTGGCCTCCTGGACGACGGCTGCCGGCGTCTGCGGCGACCGACCGTTGGCGATCAGGGTGGCCGTGATGGCGGCGAGGTTCTTGAGCCCCATCAGGATCACCAGGGTGCCGTGCAGACCGGCGAGGGCGTCCCAGCGCACCAGCGAGGCCGGCGCGTCGGGTGCCAGGTGCCCGGAGACCACTGTGAACTCGTGCGCCACCCCCCGATGGGTGACCGGGATGCCGGCCGCGGCGGGAGCGGCGATCGAGCTGGTCACCCCGGGGACCACTGTCACCGGCACGCCGGCCGCCGCGCAGGCCAGCAGCTCCTCACCGCCGCGACCGAAGACGTACGGGTCACCGCCCTTGAGCCGCACCACGAAGGCGCCGGCCAGGGCCCTGTCGACCAGGATCTGGTTGATCTCCTCCTGGGCCCGGGACGGGCCGTAGGGGATCTTCGAGGCGTCCACCAGCTCGACGTCGGGGCGCAGCTCGTCGAGGAGCAGGCCGGGCACCAGCCGGTCCGCGACCACCACGTCGGCCTCGGTGAGCAGCCGCCAGCCCTTCACGGTGATCAGCTCCGGGTCCCCCGGCCCCGCCCCCACCAGTGCCACCCGCCCGCCGGTCGCGCCAGGCAAAGCGTCGGGCCGGCTCGGTGTGGGAGCGGTTTCGTCAGGTGCCAGGCGGACCGCCAGGAGGTCGCGGATCGCGTCGCGGACGGTCATCGCACGGCGCGGGTCGCCGCCGCCGAACACCGCCACGGTGACCGGGCCGTGCCGGGTCACCGCCGGGGTCCAGGCGGTGGCGGCCGTCCGGTCGTCGGCCCGGACGCAGAAGATCCGTCGCTCGGCGGCGACGGCGCTCACCGAAGCCGCCGCGATCGGGTCGTCGATGGCGACCTGGACCAGCCAGGCGCCGTCCAGGTCCTCGGGAACAAACCGGCGCGCAACCCAGTGCAGCCGGCCCGCGTCAACCCGGGCGCGTAACGCCGGGGTCAGCTCCGGGGAGACCAGCAGGACGTCCGCACCGGCGTCCAGCAGCGCGGGTACGCGCCGGGTGGCGACCGCGCCGCCGCCCACCACGACCACCCGCCGCCCGTGCAACCGCAAACCTAGGGGGTACGGATTGGAGGTCACGCCGCACCACCGAGGCGGAGGGTTCGTTCGCTGCGCGTGGTCACTTCTCGGCCACCCCGGCGGAGTCGAACGTCGCCACCTCGTGCAGCACCCGGACCGCGCCGGTGACCACCGGCAACGCCAGCAGCGCGCCGGTGCCCTCGCCGAGGCGCAGCCCCAGGTCGATCAGCGGGTCGAGGCCGAGGTGGCGCAGCGCCGCAGTGGCACCGGGCTCGGCCGAGCGGTGGCCGGCGACCATGGCGCTGACCGCGCCCGGGGCGAACGCGGCGGCGGCGAGCGCGGCCGAGACCGCGATCACGCCGTCCAGCAGCACCGGTGTGCGCCGCGCCGCGGCCCCCAGGATCAGCCCGGCCAGGGCGGCGTGCTCCAGGCCACCGACGGCGGCCAGCACCCCCAGCGGGTCGGCCGGGTCGGGGGTGTGCCGGGCCAGCGCGGCCCGCACCACCGCCACCTTGTGCGCGTACGTCGGGTCGTCGACCCCGGTGCCCCGACCGGTGGCGTCGAGCGCGTCGACGCCGGTGAACGCGGCGATCAGCACGGCCGCCGGGGTGGTGTTGCCGATGCCCATGTCCCCGGTGAGCAGGATGCCCGCGCCGGCATCGATCAACTCGTCGGCGATCCGGATGCCGGTCTGCACCGCCGCCAGCGCCTCGTCCCGGGTCAGCGCGGCGGTCACCGTGAGGTCCCGGGTGCCCCGGCGGACGGACGCGACAACCAGCCGGGGCACGGCCGGGTCGAGCACGGCCGGGCCGACGACGGCCGGCTCGGCGACCGGGTCGGTGGGCAACGGGGTGGCCACGCCGACGTCGACCACTGTGACCGAGGCGCCGGCCTGCCGGGCGAACGCGTTGACCACCGCTCCACCGGCCAGGAAGTTGGCGATCATCTGCGCGGTGACCTCCTGCGGCCAGGGGCTCACCCCCTGGGCGTGCACCCCGTGGTCACCGGCGAAGATCGCCACTGCGGCCGGCTCGGGCAGCGGTGGTGGGCAGGCTCCGGCCAGGCCGGCGAGGCGTACCGAAAGCTCCTCCAGCGCGCCCAGCGAGCCCGCCGGCTTGGTCAGCCGGCCGTGCAGTTCCCGGGCGGCGGCCATTGCCGCTTCGTCCGCCGGGCGGATCGCCGCGATCGTGGTCTCCAGCATCATGCCTCCATGGTCTCGCGCAGCACGTCGATGAACGCGTCGGTGGTGTTTCGGTCACGTACGGCCACCCGCAGCCAGTCCGGCCCGAGGCCGGGGAACGTGTCGCCTCGGCGCACCGCCCAGCCGCGCTCGCGCAGGGCGGCCCGGATCGCTGTCGCGCCTGGCAGGTGCAGCAGGACGAACGCGCTGGCGGGACGGCCGACGACGCGTACACCGGGCAGGTCGGCGAGGCGCGCGACCAGGTGGTCGCGGTCGGCGGCGAGGTCGGCGGCGATCGCGCGTTCGGCCTGGACCGCGACGCTGCTGGCGCAGGCCGACGCGGCCGCCAGCGCGGGCGTGGAGACGGCCCAGAGCGGTTGGACAGCGGCCAGCCGGGACAGCAGCTCCGCGTCGCCGAGCAGGTAGCCGATCCGCAGCCCGGCCAGGCCCCACGTCTTGGTGAGGCTGCGCACCACGAGCAGCCCGGGCAGGTCGCGGCGGTCGGCCAGCGACTCCGGTTCGCCGGGGTGCCCGGCGGCCATTGTGGTGTCGGCGAACGCCTCGTCGACCACCAGCACCCGGCCGGGGCGGGCCAACGCGGCCACCGTTTGGGCGGGGTGCAGCACCGAGGTCGGGTTCGTTGGGTTGCCGATCATCACGAGGTCGGCGTCGGCGGGCACCCGGGACGGGTCGAGCCGGAAGTCGTCGGCGGCGTCGAGCAGCACCCGCTCGACCGGGTGTCCGGCGGCCCGCAGCGCCGCCTCCGGCTCGGTGAACTGGGGATGCACCACCACGGGGCGGCGAACGCCGCGCAGCGCCTGGGCGATGAGGACGAAGCCCTCGGCGGCACCGGCCGTGAGCAGCACCTCGTTCGGGTGACGGCGGTGTCGGGCGGCGACCGCCGCCCGGGCCGGCGCCGGGTCCGGATAGCGGGCCAGGTCGGTCAGGGTGGCGGCGATCGGGTCGGCCAGCCAGGCGGGGGGCCGCGCCCGCCGGACGTTGACGGCGAGGTCGATCAGGCCGGCGGTGGCCTCCGCGTCGCCGTGGTGGGCGAGGTCCGGCTCGACCCCGGTTGGTGGGGTGACCGCGCTCGGCTGATCAGACATGTCCGCGATCCTGCCGGGAAGGTGGCCGGTGGGACAGTCGATGTCGGCGTAAGCCGCGTCACCACTCGCCGGTTTAAGAGTTCTTCTCATGTACGAATCGGAAATGTCATAACTTGACCAGGTGAGCAATCGACCCCTTGCTGCCGCTGGTCGTCTCGTCCCTCTCCTCCGCGCCGGACTGATCGCCGCAATCGTGATCGCCGCCGCCGCGTACCCACTGGTCGCCCTCACCGGGCTCGGCGCGAAGGCCACCGCGCACGCCGTCGAACAGAAGACCCGGGTGCTGAAGACCGCCCTGCCCGCCGAGACCTCGTACGTCTACGGCCCCGACGGCAAGACCGTGCTGACCATGTTCTACGAGGAGTACCGGCAGTACACCAAGCTGTCGGACATGTCGCCGAACATCCAGCAGGCGATCGTGGCCGCCGAGGACTCCCGCTTCTACCAGCACCACGGCGTCGACCCGAAGGGCGTCGCCCGCGCCTTCGTGTCCAACGCCCGCTCCGGCGGCTCCCAGGGCGCGTCGACGCTGACCATGCAGTACGTCCGGATGGCCCTGCGGGACAGCGCGACAACGCCCAAGGAGGTCCAGGAAGCCACCCAGCAGACCAGCATCCGCAAGGTCAAGGAGATGCGGATGGCGCTGGACCTGGAGAAGGAGATGAGCAAGGAACAGATCATGGAGCGCTACCTGAACTCGGCGTACTTCGGACACCGGGCGTACGGCATCTACGCGGCCAGCGAGATCTTCTTCTCCAAGACCCCGAAGGACCTCACCCCGGTCGAGGCCGCCACCCTCGCCGGTCTGGTCAAGTCCCCCTCCGAGTACGACCCGGCCGACTCCGACCAGAAGGAGGCCACCGGGCGGCGCAACTACGTGCTGGACCGGATGAGCCAACTCGGCTACCTCTCCCCCGACTCGGCCGCCGCCGCCAAGTCCGAACCGATCCGGCTCAAGCTGACCACCCCGCCGCACGACTGCGCCGCGGTGGCGGAGAAGTACAACAGCTGGGGCTTCGCCTGCGACTACCTGAAGAACTGGTGGAGCGCGCAGCCCGCGTTCGGCGCGAACCGGCTGGAACGGATGGACAACCTGCGCCGGGGCGGCTACCGGATCGTGCTCAGCCTCGACCCGAAGATCCAGGAGGCCGCGGAGAGGAGCGTGGGCACCAAGGAAGCCACCGGCAGCCCGTTCGCCAACGGCATCGTGGTCTCCGAGCCGGGCACCGGGCGGGTGAAGGCGATGGCGGTGAACCGGACCTACTCGCTGGACCTGGCCGAGAACCCGCAGAGCTCCAACCCCGAGGCCGGCCCGAAGGTGAAGGCCAACTACCCGAACACTGTGGCGCCACTGCTCGGCGGCGGTGACCTGGCCGGCTACCAGGCCGGGTCGACCTTCAAGATGTTCCCGATGCTGGCCGCGCTGGACTCGGGAATGACCCTCTCCACCTCGTTCAACGCGCCGTACCGCTACAAGTCGGCCGTGTACGACGGCTGGGCGCCCTCCAACGCCAGCGGCGCCATGACCGGCCAGCAGACCATGTGGTCCGGCTTCGGCAAATCGGTCAACACGTACTTCGTGTGGCTGGAGGAGAAGGTCGGCGCGGACCGGGCGGTCCGGTTGGCCGAACAGCTCGGGCTTCGGTGGCGCACCGACGTCGACCGGGAACAGGCGTCCCCGGGCAAGGCGAAGAAGTGGGGTGCGTTCACCCTCGGCGTCTCCGACGCCACCCCGCTGGAGATGGCGAACGCGTACGCCGCCATCGCGGCCGACGGCCGCTACTGCGAGGCCATCCCGGTGCAAGCGATCATGAACCGGGACGGCACGCCCGCCACGTACGCCACCCCGGGCGGTCTGCACCGCGAGGTGGCCAAGCCGCGCTGCCGGCAGGTGGTGAGCGCGGACGCCGCGCGGGCGGCCACCGACGCGGCCCGCTGCCCGACCGGAGACACCCCGGCGCGCGGCAGCTGCGGCGGCTGGTCCACCGCCGACAGCGTGCGGGGCACTGTCGGACGCCCGGTGGCCGGCAAGACCGGTACGACCGACAGCACCCGGTCCGCCTGGTTCGTGGGCTACACCCCGGAGTTGGCCGCGGCGAGCTTCATCTCCGACCCCGACAATCCGTTCAACGCCGTCGGTGACGGGCAGTCCCAGATCCCGATCAGTGCGGTCTCGGAGACTCTGCGCGACGGCCTGAAGGGCAGCCCGACCCGCCAGTTCACCCCACCATCGGACGCCATAGTCGGCTGAGGGTCAGCGGCTCAGCGCAGGTCGGCGGCGACGAACGACCAGAGTTCCAGATCCACCCGGCCGCCGCTGACGAAGCCGGCGTTACGCAGCAGACCCTCGTAGCTGAACCCAGCCTTCTCGGCGACCCGACGCGAGGCCAGGTTGCCGGGTGCCACCCGCAGCTCCACCCGTTGGAAGCCGTGCTCCAGGATCAGCGCGATGGCCACCGCGTCGACCGCCTCGGCGGCGAAGCCGAAGCCCCGCGCGTGCGCCGCCATCGCGTAGGAGATCTCGGTGAGGCGGGCGCCCCAGTCGGTACGCCGGGTCCACAGCGAGCCCACCACCTGGTCGTCCTCGCGCCGGACCACCGCGTAGTGGTCGCCCTCCCCGCTGTCGCGGCGCTGCCGGGCCAGATCGGTGCACCAGGCCAGCCCGTCGATCGGGCCGGAGTCGTCGGGCAGCGGCAGCCAACGCCGGGTCAGCTTGTCGACGAAGATCTCCCCGGCCGCCGCCGCGTCGGCCGCCGTGAGCTGACGCACCTCGGTACGCGGGGTGGAGACGGTCAACGCCGGGAATCGGCGCACCGCCACCTGACCGATCACACCGACACCCCGCCCGGCTGGGCGGGCACCACCTCGCTCGTCGGGTCAGCCGCCGCCGCGGCGACCAACCGGGCGGCGGTCGCCGGATGGCTCGCCCAGTGCAGGGTGAGCTGCGAGGCGTGCACGTTGCGCCAGACGAAGCCCTCCGGCGAGCCGCCGTCCCAACTCCAGGCCGGGCGCTGGCCGGCGCGGGGGGTGAGCACCGCGCGGTGGGCCTTGTGCCCGACCAGCACCGTGCCGGTGGCGGCGACCACGCTGTCGGTCTGGGCGGTCGCCTCCCGGTAGCCGGCCACCACCCCTTCCCGGCTGACCCCGACCGCGTCCAGGACACCGCACATTGGCAGCCCGTCCAACTCCCGGGCCAGCCAGAGCAGGCCGGCACCCTCGGCGATCACCGGACGCCCGGTCCGCGCCAACTCGGCCACCGCGATGCAGAGCCGCCGGTTGGCCGACAACTGCTCGGCGTACGCCTCGGGCAGCGCGCCGCCGACGACCAGCGCGCGGGTGCCGACCGGCAGGGCCTCGTCGCGCAGCGGGTCCAGGACGACGACCTCGGCGCCGGCGGCCCGGAGCAGTTCGGTGGTCTCCGGGCCGCTGAAGCTGCCGCCCGGCCCACCGGCCACCGCCACCAGGGGCCGGTTCGCCGGGGGTGTGAACGCGCCCAGGGCCTCCTCGGGAGACCAGGCCGGCGCCGGCAGCGGCGGGGCGGAGCGGGCCAGCCCGAGCAGGTGTTCCAGGTCGACAGTGGCGGCGACGGCCTCGCCCAGCCGGCGGACCGCACGGACGGCGTCGGCCGAGTTGTCGACCACCGGCGCCACCCCGTGCCGCCGCGACGGCAGCACCGCCGGCAGGTCCTGGCGACGCAACGCGCCGTAGACCGGCACTCCCACGTCGTCCAACGCCTCGCGCAGCATCCCCTCGTGCCGCGACGACGCCACCCGGTTGAGGATCACGCCGCCGAGCCACAACTGCTCGTCGTACGAGCGGAACCCGTGCACCAGGGCCGCCACCGACTGACCCATCGCGGCCACGTCGACAACCAGCACCACCGGGCTGCGCAGCGCGGCGGCCGCGGCGGCCGTGGACTCCTGCTCGGGATGGCCACCGACCGAGTCGTACAGCCCCATGCTGCCCTGCACCACGGCGAGCTCGGCGCCGGCGGCACCGTGCGCCACCAGCGGGGCGAGCCGGTCGAGGCCGACCAGTCGGGGGTCGATCGCCCGACCCGGCCGACCGGAGGCGAGACCGAGGTAGGCGGCATCGACGTGGTCCGGCCCGAGCTTGAACCCGGCGACGTCGACCCCTCGCTCAGCCAGGGCGGCGAGCAGCCCGATCGCCAGCGCGTTCTTACCGTGCCCGGAGGACGGCGCGCTGAGCACCAGGCGCGGCACGACGGTCATCATCGACTCCTCGCGAGCGGCGGCGGGTACGCGACGGGACGACCGAGGCCGATCCGTCGGCGTGACGATACCCGCCCGGCTGGAGGCGCGAGCACCGCCAACCGGGGTGGACGGTCCGGCCCTGGCCGGGCCCCGGGGCGTCGGTCCCGGCCCGTTCGGCCCGGTCCAGGTCAGTGGCGCCGGTCATACGAGTAGCCTCGGTGCCGTGTACCGGTTCCTGCTGAGCCCACGCTGGCTGGGCGCTCTCGCGCTGACCCTGGTCGCGGCCGCCGTGATGGTGTTCCTCGGCAACTGGCAGCTGGACCGCTACCGGGGGCGCACCGAGGTCAACGAGCGGATCGACGCGGGCCAGCGGATGGCCCCCGCGCCGCTCGCCGACGCGCTGCGCGCTCCGACCAGCGGCGCAGGGACCGCCGGTCCGGCCCCCGCCGAGGACAAGGTCTGGACCCGGGTCACCGTCACCGGCCGGTACGACCCCACGAACACCGTGCTGGTGCGTGGCCGGACGGTGGACAGCCGGGTCGGCTTCGAGGTGCTCACCCCGCTGGTGCTCGCCGACGGCACGGCGCTGCTGGTGGACCGGGGCTGGATCCCGCCGGCACCCGGTGGGGCGACGGCCCAGCCGTCGGTGCCGGCCGCGCCGACCGGCGACGTGACAGTGGTCGGCCGGGTGCACGAGACCGAGAGCGCCGCCGGAGCGGTGACCCGACGCGACGGGCTGCTGGAGATCCGGCGGATCGGGGTGTCCCGGCTGGCCGGCGAGCTTCCCTACCCGGTCTATGGCGCCTACCTGCTGCTCGACGAGCAGACCCCGGCCGCCGATCCGGTGTTCAAGGCGGTGCCGGTCGGGCACGCCAACAACTGGCAGAACTTCGGCTACGTCGTGCAGTGGTGGCTCTTCGCGGTGATGGCTCTCTTCGGCTACGGCTGGGTGGCCCGTCGGGAGGCCCGCCGGGCCGCCGGCATCGGCATCACGCCGGCTCCGCTGGACCGGGCCGCCGAACCGACGCCTACCGCTTCCGCCTGACCTCGCCCCGTCAGCCACTCACCCGGCCGCCGTGGATGGCGCGGACCGCGTCGATGGTGTCCGCCTCGGCGGCTGACTTGTCGTCGCGATAGCGCACCACCCGGGCGAACCGCAGCGCCATCCCACCGGGATAGCGCGAACTCGTCTGCACCCCGTCGAAGGCGATCTCCACCACCTGCTCGGGCCGGACCCGGACCACCCAGTCCCCGCGTTCCACGGCGAGGCCCAGGAACCGCTCGGTCTGCCACCGCAGCAGCTCGTCGGTGAGCCCCTTGAACGTCTTGCCGAGCATGACGAAGTCGCCGGTGCGTGGGTCGCGGGCACCCAGATGCAGGTTGGACAGCCAGCCCTTGCGTCGGCCGCTGCCCCACTCGACGGCGAGCACCACCAGGTCGAGGGTGTGCCGCGGTTTGACCTTGACCCAGGCGGCGCCACGCCGACCGGCGTCGTAGGGGGCGTCCGGCGCCTTGACCACCACGCCCTCCTGCCCGGCGTCGAGCGCGGCGGCGAACGCGGCGGCGGCCTGCTCCGGATCGTCGACCTCCATCCGCCCGACCAGCAGCGACGAATCCACCGAACCGGCGAGGGCCTCCCACCGCTCCCGGCCGGGAAGATCGATCAGATCCTGGCCGTCGAGGTGCAGCAGGTCGAAGAAGTACGGGGTGAGCACCGTCGCGCCCGTGCTGGCGGCCGCCGCGAGCACCGCCGGGGCGACAGGTGTGCGCCCGGTGGTGCTGGGGGTGGTGCGCCGGGCGGCCCGGCTCGACGTCTGCTGGAACGGCAGTGGGCGGCCCGTCTCGTCCAGCCCGATCGCCTCACCGTCGAGGACCAACTCCCGGCCGGGCAGGGCACGGACCGCGGCGACCACCTCGGGCACCCGGGTGGTGATCTCGTCGAGGCTGCGGGTGAACACGGCGATGTCGGCGCCCGAGCGGTGCACCTGGATGCGGATGCCGTCGAGCTTCACGTCGACCACCGCCGGAGTGCCGGTCGCGGCGAGCGCCTCGTCGACCGAGGGGGCGCTCTGCGCGAGCATCGGCGCCAGCGGCCGGCCGACCTGCAGACCGAACCCGGCCAACTCGGCGGCCCCGCCGGCCAGCGCGGCCACCGCCACCGCCCGGAGATCACCGGCGAGCAGCAGCGCCCGGCGGACCGCCGCCACCGGCACCTCGGCGGCCCGGGCCACCGCGTCCGCGAGGAGCCCGGCCTGGGCGCCCTGCCGTAACTCGCCACTGAACAGGCCGGTGAGCAGGCGCTGCTCGTCGGCCGTCGCCGCCGCGTAGAGGGCACCGAGCAGCGCCCGACGCCGGGCCTGCGAGCCCGAGCCGTGCACTGCGGCGATCTGCGCGATGGCCGCGTCCACGGCGGCCACCGTCAACGTCGGCTCGGCTGCCGGTGGCGGCAGGTCACGCAGGCTCGCGTAGCCGACCCCGGTCTGCCGTTGGCGCAGCTCACCGGCGAGATAACCGGCGCCGGGCTCGACCTCGCCGGGGTCGAGCCGGCGCAGCGCGTCAGCGAGCAGCTCCACCTTCGCCCGTCGACCGCTGGTGGCGCCGACGGCGGCGGAGGTGGCTGCCAGATCGAGGAACCGCACGCAGCTCATCCTGCCAGTCACCTCCGACACCGCCCGGGCATTGCCGTGCCCGGGCGGTGTCGGCAGGGTGCCGCCCACTCACGTGGACGACGGATCAGGGCATGAAACCGGCCCTAGGCGGAGACGGGCTCCTCGATGCGCAGCCCTCGGGCGCGGACCTCGCCGGCGACCCGGGAGAGCACCGAGTCGAGGGCGACCAGGGCGGCGGAGAGCTCGCCGAGCTGTTCGTTGAGCGTGTCCTCGGACCACGCGGAGACATCGACATCTCCCAGCGCGCTGACAGCGGCCCCCAACCGGGCCATCACCTCGTTCGTACTCATGTACGAAAGGCTATAACAGCTGACCATCCGACACGCCGTAAACTCCCAGATCAGGCCCAAAGTTGCCGTTCTGATGCCTAACTGCCGGCCGCCGCCACGTTGCGCAGGAGCAGCGCCTCGGCGAGGCAGACCCGGGCGAACTCCCCCAGGTGCAGACTCTCGTTCGGGCCGTGCGCGCGGGCGTGCGGGTCCTCGACACCGGTCACCAGGATCGCCGCCTTCGGGAACATCTCCTGGAAGGTGGCGATGAACGGAATCGAGCCGCCGACGCCGATGTCCACCGAGGCGGTGCCGTCCCAGGCGGTCCGGAAGGCCGAACGGGCGGCGTCGAACATCGGCCCGGACGCGTCGATCACGCACGGGTCGCCGTCGTGTTCGAAGGTGACAGTCACCTGCGCGCCCCACGGCGCGTGCTGCTCCAGGTGCGCGCGCACCGCCGCGTACGCCCGCTTGCTGTCGTCGCCTGGGGCGAGGCGGATGCTGAGCTTCGCCTTCGCGGCCGGGACCAGGGCGTTCGGCGCCTCACCCGTGGACGGCGCGTCGACACCGAGGATGGCCAGCGCCGGCTTGGTCCAGAGCCGGTCGGTGATCCGGCCGGTGCCGATGAACTGCACGCCCTCGGCGAGCCCCGCCTCGGCCCGAACCCGGTCCTCCGGGTAGTCGACGGCGGCGCCCTCCCGGCCGACCAGGCCGTCCACGGCCACGTCGCCGGCGTCGTCGTGCAGCGTCGCCAACAGCCGGACCAGCGCGGTGAGCGCGTCCGGCACCGCACCGCCGAACATGCCGCTGTGCACCGCGTGGTCCAGCGTGCGCACCTCGACGAAGCAGTTGACGATGCCGCGCAGCGAGGTCGTCAACGCCGGTACGCCGATGTCCCAGTTGCCGGAGTCGGCGATCACGATGACGTCGGAGGTGAGCTCGTCGCGGTGCTCGGCCAGCAGTTGCTCCAGCGAGTCGGAGCCGTACTCCTCCTCGCCCTCGATGAAGAGGACCACGCCGACCGGCAGCGCGTCCCCGTACGCGCGCAGCGCCGCGACGTGCGCCATGACGCCGGCCTTGTCGTCGGCCGCGCCCCGGGCGTAGAGCCGGCCGTCCCGTTCCACCGGCTCGAACGGGTCGGACTCCCACAGCGACCGGTCGCCGACCGGCTGGACGTCGTGGTGGGCGTAGAGCAGCACGGTGGGCGCTCCGGGCGGGGCGGCCCGACGGCCGATCACCGCCGGCTGGCCGCCGGATCGCACGATGTCGACATCCAGGCCACAGCCGCGCAGCAGCTCGGCGACCGCCTCGGCGGAGCGTTCCACGTGCGAGTGATCGAAGCCCTCGAAGGCGATGCCGGGGATGCGGACGAGGCGCTCCAGGTCGGCCCGGACGCCGGGCATCTCCCGCTCGACGGCGGCCCGCACCTCGGACTCGGACATGATCGGTGAGGTCATGACCGGCATCGTATGCCGGCCTTACCTGGGCGTGCCGGCGGAGCCCGTACCAGCACCGCTGTCCGCGGGGCCGGTGCCGGCCCGCGCGCCGGGGGCGGCCCGCCCGGCGCGGTGTGCCCGGCCGGCCGCTTCGGTGGCGGCGTCCATCCAGGAACGGGCCCGGCCAGCGGTGCCACCCACCCACTCGCCGACGTCGCTCGCGCCGTCGCCGAGCCGGCGCAGCAACCCGACAAGTGGGTCGGTGGACCGGCCGAACTCCTCCCGGTACGACTCGGCAGCCGCCTTGATCTCCTCGGAGACGCTTGTCGAGCTGTCCTGCTCGCGGCGCGGATAGTCCCCGGCCAACACCTGCCCGTACGCCCCGGAGTCGATCCACTGGCGCAGCTGCGCCGCCCGCGCCACGGGCGTCGGGTGGGTGCTCCACGCCGTCATCCGGATCTTGTGCAGGCTGTCGCGCAGGTCGCCGCCGCCGGCGTACTCGGCGGCCTGCTCCAGGAAGGCTGTGGTGTCGACCTGGGTCAGGTCACCGCCGCCGGCCAGCTTCATCAGCAGCCGCAGCGCGGCGGCCGGGTCCTGCCCGGCGAGCAGGCCGGCCCGGTCGGCGGAGAGCTCGGCCTTACGCCACCACTCCAACATCGCCGCGATGATGGCCCGCAGCGCGATCGCGCCGACCGGCAACCAGCTCAGGTTGGCCGCCCAGCGGGTGAGGATCATCAGCATCGTCTTGTAGACCGCGTGCCCGCTGCCCACGTGCCCCAACTCGTGGCCGAGCAGGCAGCGCAGCTCGTCCTCGTCGAGTTGCTGCACGCACGCGGAGTTGAGCACGATGAACGGCCGCTCCAGCCCCACCGCCTCGGCGCCCAACCAGGGCGACTGGGTGACGTACAGCTCGGGCAGCTCGGCCACGTCGAGCGCCGCCGCGGCCTCGGTGTAGCGCTGCCACACCGCCGGGTACTGCCGGTGGTCGACGCGGATGCCGGAGGCGAGCACGGACAGCCGGAACCCCCGCTCGTTCCACATCCCGAAGAACGCCCGCACCACGTCGTCGAAACCCCGCAGCTCCCGCAGCGCGACCAGGGCACCCCGGTCGGCCGGATGCTCCCAGGCCCGCGAGCTGATTCCGGTGAGGGTGATCCGACGCCGCGCTGGCGCGTCCGCTGCCGTCATTGTGGCTCCCCGTTCGCCGTAGCTCCCCGCATCGTGCCGCAGTCGGTGGCCGACGTCCACGCCCTAGCGAAGCCGCACGTAGTACCGGTCCGCGTCGTGCGGGAGGGTCGGTGCGCCATCGACCAGCAGGTCGACGTGGGTCGCGGTCTCGTCGACGGCGAAGTGCGCCCGCTCCCCGTCATGCCAGCGGCGCAGCTCGGGCAGGATTTCCGGCCCGTCCCGGTCGACCGCGCGAGCCAGCCGCAGCGACGCGGGCGCGGTGACGAACACACCCAGCGTCAGCTCCGGCCGGACGACCGCACGGGCGGCGCTGACCCCCTCGACCACCAGCACCGGGGCCACCGGCACCGGAACCGGCCGGGGCAGAAAGCGTCGCCGGACCCAGCTGTACCGCCGGTAGGCGCCCGGCTCCCCGTTGCGCAGCGGGGCGAGCACCCCCTCATCGAGCCGGGGCCAAAAGGTGACCTGGTCGTCCCATCCGTCGAGCAGGTCGTCGGTGTGCACCACCGGCGGTCGGCCGCCGAGCGGCCCCGCCAGGGCATCCGCGAGCTGCGCGGCGAACCGGCTCTTACCCGCGCCGCTCGGCCCGTCGACGGCGACCAGCCGGGTCCGCCCCAACCGCGCCGGGCCGGCGAGCACCCGACGAGCCAGTTCGGCGTACGCCTCGACGACCGCCACTGTCGGCCCGCCAGTCTCCGGGTTCAGCCCAGCCTCCCGTGGTGCATGCCCGAAGTATGCCGCCCCCATTGCTGGGCAGGGTGATCGACTCGGGTTCATTGAAGCCGCGGTGTCCCTGTCGGCGGGAGACCGCGACATCACCGAGGCCGTGTCGATCATGCCGGGTGCGCGGCCAGGGTGAGCCACTGTGACACGTCCGGCTGACCGCCCTGGCCGGCCACCGTCACGTCCGGGGGAATTGGGGCGGCGACGGGTGACGGGCGGCCCGTTCGCCGCCCGGGGTGCCACCGAATCGGCATGATCGGGTGGTGCTCCGAGACGTGATGAGCCCCGGTATCGACGCCCTGCTCGAACAGGCCCGCGCCGGGCTGCACCGACTGACTCCGCAGCAGACCGTCGAGGCGGTCCGCGGCGGTGCGTTGCTTGTCGACACCCGTACCGAACTTCAGCGCCGCGAACAGGGCGACCTGCCGGGCGCTGTCGTCATCGACCGGACCGTCCTGGAGTGGCGCCTCGATCCGGCCAGCGCCTGGCGGATCCCGGAAGCCACCGGGTACGACCGGGAGATCGTGCTGGTGTGCCGGCAGGGCTACAGCTCCAGCCTGGCCGCCGCCAGCCTGCAGACCCTCGGGCTGCGCCGGGCCACCGACATGATCGGCGGAATGGACGCCTGGCTCGCCGCCGGCCTGCCCACCACCGACCGCCCCGCCGACATCCGTCCCTGATTCCCGCCACCCTGCCTCTGGAACCCATCTCCGGCGGGCAGCCGGCTCAAGATCGCGCTCGATCCAGGAAACAGGCCCCTCCCCGCGCGGACGAGGCCCCTGCAACAAAGATCGAGCACGATCATGCGCGGTCCCCACCCGCACCCTCCCCAGGGGACGGTGCGCCGGTCAGGACGGGGCGCCGGGTGGGATGAAGGGGAGGCCGGCGGGTGGGCCAGCCTCGATGAGCCGCCAGAGGGCATCGGTGTCCAGATGTTCCTCGACCAGGTCGCCGAGCAGGTCGAGTGAGCGTTCCCGGGCGGCGGCGAAACTGGTGGCCGGTGCGACCCGGAACCCGCGGCGCCCGGCCAGACGAGCCACCTCGGTGAGGAACCACCGGCGGAACCCGTCGGACTCGAACGCCCCGTGCCAGTGTGTGCCGTGCACCGCGCCGAGCACCGCTCCCTCTCCGACACCGTCGTCGCCGGTCAGCAGCGGGGTCAGGCTGGGGTCGGCCTGTGAGACGTACCCGTGGTGGATCTCGTAGCCCCGCACCGGGAGGCCACCGGGGCCGGTGCCCACCGACTGCCGGACGGTCTTACGCGCATCGAAGGTGATGTCGATGGGCAGCAGACCGAGCCCCGGCACGCTGCCCTGCCGACTCTCCACCTGGTCGTGGATGGCGCGGCCGAGCATCTGAAAGCCGCCGCAGAGGCCGAGCAGGGGCTTGCCGGCCGCCACATGGGTGGCCGCCGCGTCGGCGAGCCCGGTTTCACGCAGCCACGCGAGGTCGGCGACGGTGGATTTGGAGCCAGGCAGGACGACCAGGTCGGCGACTGCCAGTTCGGCCGGTTCGATGGTGAGGCGTACCCGGACGCCCGGCTCGGTGGCGAGCGCCTCCACGTCGGTGGCGTTGCTGATCCGGGGCAGGCGGACGACGGCCACGTCCAGCCATTCGTTGCCGTGCGGGGCGGCCGGTCGGCCGAGCACCCGGCCGTAGGCGAGTGAGTCCTCCGCGTCGAGCCACAGGTCCAGGGCCCAGGGCAGCACGCCGTACGTGGGGCGGCCGGTGACCTGACGCAGCATGTCCAGACCCGGCTGGAGCAGCCCGAGGTCGCCCCGGAACTTGTTGATCACGAAACCGGCGATAAGCGCCTGGTCGGCCGGGTCGAGCAGGGCCACGGTGCCGAACATCGAGGCGAAGACACCGCCCCGGTCAATGTCGCCGACGACGATGGTGGGCAGGTTGGCGTGCCGGGCCAGCCCCATGTTGACGTAGTCGCCGGCCCTCAGGTTGATCTCCGCGGGGCTGCCGGCGCCCTCGCAGATCACCACGTCGTACGCCTCACGCAGCTCCGCCAGGGCGGCGTACGCGGTCTCGGCGAGCCGGGGACGTAGCTGCCGGAAGGTGCCGGCGGTGATCGTGTCGACCGCCTCGCCCAGCAGCACCACCTGACTGGCCAGGTCGCTGCCCGGCTTGAGCAGCACCGGGTTGAACCGCAGGTCGGGCGCGAGCCCGCACGCCGCGGCCTGCATGGCCTGGGCGCGCCCGATCTCGCCGCCGCGCCCGTCGGGCCCGACGACCACCGCCGAGTTGTTCGACATGTTCTGCGCCTTGTACGGCGCGACCTTCACGCCCTGCCGGTGCAGCCAGCGACAGATGCCGGCGGTGAGCACGCTCTTGCCAGCGTCGGAGGTCGTGCCGGCCACCAGCAGCCCGCCGCTCACCGCCCGCTCCCCCGCCGCGCCCCAGCGTCCCCGGCCACGGCGGCCAGCCCGCGCCCGCCGACCCCCGCGATCAGCCCTCGTCGGCCCACGGCACCGACAAGTGCACGCCTGCTCACCGCACCTACCAACCGGCCGAGGGTCACCGGGTACGCGGCGGCCAGCCCGACCGCGGCCAGCCCCACCGCACCGGAGATCCGGGCGGCCCGCTTCAGGTGCCGCGCCTCCGGGCGGGGACCGTCGCCGAGGAAGGGCCGCACCTCGGAGCGCCCGAAGTAGACGTTGCGGCCACCGAGGCGGACCCCGAGCGCACCGGCCATCGCCGCCTCGCACTGACCGGCGTTGGGGCTCGGGTGGTCGTTGCGGTCCCGACGCCACACCTGCCAGGCGCGCTGGCGGTCCCCGTGCGCGACCGGCGCGACGGCGATGGTGAGCAGCCCGGTCAGTCGGGACGGCACGAGGTTGAGCGCATCGTCCAGCCGGGCGGCCGGGGTGCCGAACCGCGCGTAGCGCGTCGACCGGTGCCCGACCATCGCGTCGAGGGTGTTGGCCGCGCGGTAGCCCAGCAGCCCGGGCAGGCCGGCGACCGCACCCCAGAGCAGCGGAGCGACCACCGCGTCGGAGGTGTTCTCCGCGACCGACTCGACGGTGGCACGGGCCAGTTCCGATTCGCCGAGCGTCGACGGGTCCCGTCCGCAGAGGTGACCGAGGCGTCGCCGGGCAGCGGGCAGGTCACCGCCGCGCAGCGTCCGACCCATGACTGTCGCCTCGTGCCGGAGCGTGCGGCCGCCCAGCACGGTCCAGGTGCCGGCCGCCACGAGCACCGCCCGGGTCACCGGCCGGTGCCGGGTGGCCGCCGCGGCGACCGCCCCGAGCAACACCGGCCCGCCGACGGCCAGCGCGGTGAACGCCGTACCCGCCGTTCGGTCCGGCCGGTAGAGGCGGCGCTCCAGCGCGCCCGCGGCCTGCCCGAAGCCAGCCACCGGGTGCCACCGGCGGGGGTCGCCGAGCACCCTGTCCAGCGCGTACCCGGCCAGCAGCCCCACCGCGTTCGCCATCGGCGCTGTCCGTCGCACCCGCACCACCTCCGGCCGGCCAGCCTAGACGAGCACCCCGTGAACCAACCCAACCCACGGTCCCGCACCGGCAACGAGAACCCCTGGAGAGAAGCGGCAGGCCAGGCCGCTGACGCCCCGTCACGCGGGGTGACGGCGCTGGTCACGCCGCCACCCCGCCCCCGTCGTGCCGCACCGCACGGCGCGCACCACGCCGCGCCGTGTTTTGGTGCCGTCCGGCCGCAACACCCACGACCGATACGGGACCTCAGCCAGCTCGACCGCCGCCCGGCCCGGGACGGCCGAGCCGATCGGCGAGCACCTCCGCCGCCCCGTCCGCCGTGGCGAGCCCCGCCGACCCGGACACCGGCACGCCGTCAGGCCGGCTGCGGGATCCGGCCCCGGCCACGCCGCCCTCGACCGGGCTGCGGCGGCTCCGGCTGCCCCTCGTCGGGCACCGGCCCCAACTCGATGTCCAGGTCACCGTCGGGGTTGTCGTCCTCCGTCTCGGGCGGAGGTGCCAACTCGTCGTCGAGACCCGACGGGACGTCGACCTGCCCGACCTGCCCGCCGCTCGGGAGCGCACCGCCGTCCCCGAAGACCCCGCCGCCCAGGGAGAGCCCGCCGCTCGAGGTGCTGTCGTCGTCCTCCGGGACGTTGCCGAACGGGCTGGTGCGCAGCTCGGCGTAGTCGGGGAGCTCGAAGTCGTCGTCCAGCGGACGGTCGTCGGGCAGCACGGGTGCCTGCCCGGCCGGCACCGGCTCGGTGGGCTCGCCGTGCACCCGACTCTCGGCCTCCGCGTCCTCCACGGTGCTTGTCGTCATGCTCGGCCGGTTGCGCAGGAACCGTGCCCGACCCCGGGACAGGTCGTGGCCGACGGCGACCGCCTCCAGCTCGTAGAGCGTGCGGTGGTTGCCGGCGTCGTCGGTCCAGTCGCGGGTGTAGAGCCGCCCGCAGACCACCACCGGATCGCCAACCATGACGGAGGCTGCCACCCCCTCGGCGAGCTTGCGCCAGCAGTTGACGCGGACGCGAAGGGAATTGCCGTCGACCCACCGGCCGCTGTCCCGATCGAGTCGGCGGGCGGTGGAGGCGACCTTGAAGTTGGCCACCAGGGTGTTGCTCTGGGTCGTACGCCGCCACTCGGGCGTAGTCAGCACATTGCCGACGATTGTCACGTAAGTGTCGAACATCGTCCCTCCAGGGGGATCGGGGCCTGCCAGCGCGAGTCGACTCGACACCGAGCATCGACACTGAGGGCACCTGCCGCGAGCGCCGATCCCCGGCCTGTGGACGACGGACCCACCTGTGGACAACGCCCTGATCACGCTCGGATGTGGTACGCCCGACCCGCTCGACGCGCCGTCCACGGTTTCCCGGTCCGCCTGAACTGGGTAAGGACTTGATCAACGCACCACCGACAGCTCCACGTCGACGAGAGGTCAGCGCCATGACGATCACTACCATCGGCTCCGCGAACGCTTCCGAGGCGCAGCGATGAGCGCCGTGGCGAACCCGGCCACCGTGGCCGAGTGCCTGCGGGTGGGCGCCGGGTTCTCGCAGGGCGACCGCAACTGGATCGCCGAGCAGTTCGCCACCCTCGACGCCAGGCTGGCCAGCTTCCACGCCGACGCCACCGAGCTTGAGGTGTCGGTGAAGGACCGCGAGGCGCGCGGGCAGAAGGTCACCCTGGAGTGCTGGATCGCCGGTCGGCAGAAGATTGTCACCACCTCCGCCGAGGAGGACCTGCACGCCGCCCTCAACGACGTCCGCGACGACCTGCGGCGTCGGCTCAACGACGCCAAGACCCGCCAGGAGCCCCGGCACAACAAGCACCTGCGCGACCTCCCCCAGCCGCAGCTGGGGAACGACGAGTCCGAGGACCCGGCCGCCCGCGCCGACGCGGAAACGGCCTGACCCACGACGCCCCGCCCCCGCGATCTTTCACTTTCGGCTCCCGAACCAGCGGCTGTCGCCCGTTATGCCGGGACAGAAAGTGCAAGATCGCGGGGCGAGCAGGGCGCGCCGGGGCGCGCGGGGCCTGCGGGGTGAGCCAGGCGTGGGCTACCGCTGGGTAGGTCGGCGGCGTAGCGTCGCGTTCGTGGAACCGGACGTGTTGGGGCCGCCGTACGAGCGGCAGACGATCGACCTGGGCACCGACGACGAAGGCCCCGTTGTCGCGACACTGGTCCGGCGGCGGGCCGAGCGCCCCACCGGGCGGGCCGTGCTCTACGTACACGGCTTCGTCGACTATTTCTTCCAGACCCATCTGGCCGACTTCTTCGCCGAGCGAGGCTGGGACTTCTACGCGCTCGACCTGCGCAAATACGGTCGCAGCCTGCTCCCGGGCCAGACCCCGAACTTCTGCCACGACATCAGCGACTACTTTCCCGAGCTGGACGCTGCCGCCGAGATCATCCGCAAGGACGACGGGCACGACACGCTGCTGACGATGGGCCACTCCACCGGCGGCCTGATCATCTCGCTCTGGGCGGACGCCCGCCGCGACACCGGCGTCATCGACGGCCTGGTCCTCAACAGCCCCTTCTTCGACCTGAACGCCCCCTGGGCGGTCCGTCGACCCCTCGCGGCCGCCGCGTCCCGGCTGGGCCGCAGGGCGCCGCACCGCATCCTCCCGTTCGGGCTGGGCACGGTGTACGGCGAGAGCATCCACTCCGACCACCGCGGCGAGTGGACCTATGACCTGGCGTGGAAGCCGCTGGCCGGGTTCCCGGTCCGGGCCGGCTGGCTGAACGCGATCCGCACCGGGCAGCGTCGGCTCCGCGCCGGGCTGGACATCCAGGTGCCGGTGCTGCTGGCCTGCTCGACCCGCTCCTTCCGGGGCACGAAGTGGCACGACAACGCGACGCTGGCCGACGCCGTGCTGGACGTCGAGCACATGGTCCGCTACGCGCCCCGCCTCGGCCGCCACGTCACACTGGCCCGTTTCGACGGCGGGCTGCACGACCTCACCCTCTCCGGCCCCGCCGTACGGAAGAAGGTCTTCGACGAGGTGGGCCGCTGGGCCGAGGCGTTCCTCGCCGCCGGCCCGACCGCCCCGGCCGACGCCCCACCGACCGACGCCGCGCGGCTCGACGCGGCCCCGGCTGACGCAGCGCCGACCGACGCGGCCCGAGCTGACGCCGCGCCGACCAACGCGTAGACGGCCGACGCGACGGGGGGCGACGCCCGACCGTGGGGTCGGGCCGGCGGCACGTGCTCCATCAGCTTCGTGAGCGCACGGACCCGGCGCTGCGGATCGCCCGCTGACCAGGCCGGAGGCGTGCGGCTCAGACGTCGCCGGGCGTCGCCGGCAGGACGGCTCGGATCCGGTCGAAGGTCGCCACCGGGTGCTCGCCGACGCCGGGCAGGACCAGGCCCAGGCAGTACGGGGAGACCTCACCGGTGGCGCCAGCCTGAACGATGAAGACCGGCGCGCCGACGTACCCCGGTGGCAGCTGCGTGGTGATCAGCACGGCGTCCCCATCGCGGACCACCCGCTCGATCGCGACCTCGAGCGGCCGTGACCCGTCTTCGCGTACGCCAAGGGCCAGCACGAAAGCCGAACTGGCGTCGGCGCCGAGGCGGGCGACAACCTCGGGCCCGGCGGCGATCTCCGCCGGCACCGGCTGGACGCGCCACCGCCAGCCGCCGTCGCCGGCGTACCGGTGCAGGCCGGCGGTCGGCAACACCGCGACCCCGTCGCCCGGGAAGCGGGCCCAACCGGGCACGATCTCGGCCTCGGCAACGACGGCCGGGGCCACCCCCGCCGGCTCGGTGACGCTCGACCGCAGGCCCAACTCTCCACCCGGCGCGCCCACCAGGTCAGCCGCCGTCAACAGCGACTCCCCCACCGGGTCGTCGCCGCCCTGAAAGAAGAAGGCGGTGCCGAAGTCACCCGAGGACCGGTACGGCAGGATGGCGCGACCGACGACCTGGCACAGCTCGTAGGCGACGTCGCTCTCGGCGTCGGAATCCAGCAACACCAGCCAAAGGTACGGTCCACGGCCGGGCCGGTCCGCGGTAACCCGGATGCCCGCCACGGGGCGAACGTGAGACCCTGCTCGGCAACGTGGACTCGGGCACCCTTTTCGCCGTCGGGCAGTGAGACGGCGGTACCCTCTGGGCGCGACATCCACGCCACACGCGCCCGTAGCTCAGCGGATAGAGCAGGGGACTTCTAATCCCAAGGCCGCAGGTTCGAATCCTGCCGGGCGCACAGGTACTTCTCTCAGCCGACTGGCTTCCGTGGAGCTATTCGTGGAGCCATCGAGCTACTGTCGGCCCTGTGGCAGGCGTGAAGCGGCAACGTGGCGAGATCATGAAGCTCCCCAGCGGATCACTCCGCGTGAGGGTCTACGCGGGCGTCGACCCGCTCACCGGCAAGCGGCACTACCTCACCGAAACGGTCCCGGCCGGTCGGAGCGCCGAGCGAGACGCGGAGAAGGTACGGACCCGCCTCCTTAACCAGGTCGACGAGAAGCGCAACCCGCGCACCCGCGCCACCCTGAATCAACTACTCGACCGATGGCTTGAGGTGGTGGACATCGAGCCGACCACCCGCATGGGCTATGAGAACAAGTTGAACAAGCATGTCCGCCCGGTGCTGGGCAAGCTGCCGGTTGGCCGCCTTGATGCCGAGACGTTGGAGTCGTTCTACGCGAGCCTGCGTCGCTGCCGCGACTGGTGCGGCGGCAAGGCCTACGTGAAGCACCGCATAGAAGGTGAGCACACCTGCACGGCGAAGTGCCGGCCGCACGTCTGCAAGCCGCTCAGCGCTTCGTCCGTGCGCCAGATTCACTGGATCCTCAGTGGTGCGCTCAGTCGCGCTGTCCGGTGGCGCTGGATCGCCGTGAATCCCGCCGGGCAGGCCGAACCGCCTGCGCCGCCGCATCCCGACCCGCAGCCGCCGAATCCGGCCGACGCAGCCCGAATCATCAATGAGGCATGGCGCGATCCGGACTGGGGGGCGCTGGTGTGGCTCGCCATGACGACGGGCACCCGGCGCGGCGAGCTGTGCGCGCTGCGTTGGCAGCATCTCGATCTGGTCGCCGGTGTGCTGACGCTGAGGCGCAGCGCCTACCTGGACGAACACGGCGAGCTGCGAGAGAAGGACACCAAGACGCACCAGCAGCGGCGGGTGGCCCTCGACCCGGAGACCATCGAGGTACTGCGTGAGCTGCACGGTCGGTACCTTGACCGCCTGGTGCGGCTCGACGCCGACGCGGACACTGCCGATTACGTCTTCTCCCCCGAGCCGGACAACAGCCGTGGCTACCGGCCCGACACCGTCACGCAGCGGTACAGCCGCCTTGCCATCCGACTCGGCATCGACAGCCACCTTCACGCGCTACGCCACTACTCGGCTACTGAGTTGATTAATGCGGGTGTCGACGTACGGACCGTCGCCGGGCGGCTGGGCCATGGTGGCGGTGGAACCACGACGCTGAGGGTATACGCAGCTTGGCTATCGGAATCGGACCAGCGGGCTGCGGGGACTCTAGCCGCTCGAATGCCGTCGCGGCCGAGAACACCGACGCAGCGCAAGCCGGGGAACAGCCCATATCAGACGCTCGCGGCTGAGTTGCGAGAGCAAATTTCCACCGGTCGGCTAGCGCCTGGCAACCAGATGCCCGCAGTTGCCAACCTAGCTAGTACTCATGGCGTCTCGGTCGGCACTGCTCACCGGGCCATAGCACTACTGACTTCCGAAGGACTCGTGAACGTTACGCGAGGGCGCCGGGCGGTCGTTGCCGAGCATATGGAAGCCCGTTCATAGGCTTCAAGACGGCCGACGGTCGCTCCCGCACGCTGCCCGCACCCCCTTTCCGCACTCCTCGGCGGGAGGAACCAAGCATGTCGGTAAGCCGACAGACCACCCTAGAGCCGAAGCAACTTGAGCATTATGTCCGAGTACGTCGTCTAAGGCTGACCCCGCCGTCGCTCGGAAGGTTGACTGTTTGACCATCGGACGGAAAAGATGGGTGACCAACGCGCGACGGGTAAAGCGCTAGTAGCACTGCACTTAGAAGCGCGTCATGGCACCACTGGAAATCGCCCGGCTTAGGGGGTAGCCATCGTGAACCTAGCGCCTCTCACGACGACATCCGGGCCAGTGCCAATGCTCCATCCTCGCCGCACCGCAGAGGTGAGCGTATGACCTCAACAATGTCCGGTTTTGAACACCTCAGCGGCAATGAGTGGCAAGACCTGTGCGTGCGGGTGCTGCATGCACATCATGGCGGCGGACAGTTCACCGAGGTCGCCGACCAAGAGGACGGGGACGCTGGCCTAGAGGGCTATTCTCTCGATGGCTGCGTCTACCAGTGCTATGCGCCGGAGAATGAACCACTTGACGCAAGCGCTCGGTACCGAAAGCAACGTCGCAAGATGACCACGGACGTAGGCAAGTTTATCGAAAACAAAGAGAAAATTACGAAGGTAGTGCCGCCGGGCTACCAGGCGAAAATGTGGATCCTGCTAGTGCCTGTCATTACCACCAAGCGACTTCTAGAACATGCCCACGCCCAGACCGTCCGATTGCGCGCCGAGGCGCTTCCATATGCGGATTCAAACATCGTGGTGATGCCGCACACACTCCGTTCCTACGAGGACGCGAAGCATAGGGTAATCGCTCGGCAGATAGAGAGACTGCAACTACCTCAGGTAGCCGCTCAAGACTTCCAAAGTATCGCGGATCCGCCGATTCAGACGATGAACGGCAAGTTGTCCCGTACGGCAGGATTCAACGACGCGAATAGGCGAAGTCGATTCATCGATCGCCTATTGACGAACTCCGTGGTAGGAAAAGAGCAGCGGGAATGGATCCGAGACCAATACTCAGAGTTGGGCACCGAATTAGAGGATCAACTCTCTGACCTTGAAGCACGCCTCGAAGCTCAGTACCCACTCGACCAGCCGAACCCCGACCACCTACTTGCAGCGATCCTGAGGGACACAGAGGAGGTCGTCTCCGGCGTGCTTAATGTACGTAAGTCTCAGGCACGCGTTCTGGCAGAGGGCCAGGTAGCTCAGTGGCTCATGGATTGCCCCCTGGATTTCCCGTGACAGCCAATCCCTCGCACTCGGACCGGCAAGATGAGAACCAGGCCGTCCTATGGGCGCTTACGGCCGCTGCATCAATGGCCGAGCCAGACGGCCTACAAATTCCCGCAGGGTTCCACGTGAGGCCCCGCGCAATGGACGCCCGGAGACGAATCGCATATCGAACTTCTCTGCTGGTGCTGGTGCTCTCACGGTTCAATGCCAGCGCCGCAAAGCTTGAACACGTACATCTCTTCATGTGGGCTACCCGCACCAAAAGAACCCGGAGAATGCTGTCGGCTTGGTGGGCTGGGCGGAGGTTCGCTACAACACAGCTACAGAGGACTGACCCTGACCTGCTCGTGACGGTCCGCCTCGCCATAGCAGATGGACTAGTCGGACTTAAGGGACAGAGCCGGCAACGCGTCTACCTGACAGATAAGGGTTCAGACCTCGCCGGCGCGATAGATCGAGAAGAAGAGATTTTTTCTGTCGAGAAAAGCTTTCTCTCGTCGTTCCCTCGACTCAGCGATGCCGCAGTCGCGCGCAACTTGGGAGTGATTGCAGAATGACCCTCATAGTTCGCGCCGTTCGCCTGCGCGTCAACACTAACGATGGTTCACTGGGACGAACGATACGGCTAAGCGCAGGGCTGAACCTAATCCAAGCTGGAAACAACCGGGGTAAGACCCAGGTCGTTCAGGGCATGATTTACGCGCTCGGCATGGAGAGGATGCTTAGAGCCCGCGCTCACGCCCCGCTCGGAAGTGCCCTTACTAGCGAAGCCATAGTTGCACGAGACGGCCAGGAATTCGCAAGCCCCGTCAGTTCTAGCTGGGTCGCAGTAGAACTAGAGAACGGTGATGGAGCGAACCTCACGGCGCAGCGCTACATAAAGCACCCAACTTTTCGTCCCGATCTCGTACGGGTATGGCGAGAGCCAGCAATCACTGGACCAGCGCCAAATTCTCGCCCCGAAGACTACTTTCTGCACTCGGCAGGAAGCGTCCAGGGCGAGCGCGGATTCCATAGACTTCTGATGAACTTTATCGGGTGGGACTTGCCAACAGTGGTGGATTACACCGGGAAGCCCATGCTGCTCTATCCAGACGTGGTTTTTCCGTTTCTCATCGTTGACCAGCAGGCGTGGGTGTCATCGGGACCCCGCAAGGTGGAGCGCTATCAAATCCGTGAACCAGTACGCCGCGCGGCGGAATTTCTCCTTGCTTTGGAAGGTCCCTTGGCGCGAAAGCGGCGAGACGAACTGGACCGCCGAATCAATGATTTACAGATTGACTGGACGTCGGCGCTGTCAGCGCTCCGGGGTCAGACCAGCGCGGTTGGCGGGCGCGTAGTTGGCGTCCCAGAGCGTCCAGCGGGGTCAGCCGCCAGGTCGACGCGTGTTCAGTCAACCGACCTTAACAGCGCAGTTCTCCAGGTTATTCGAGAAGGCGAGTGGCTTCCGGCCGAAGATTTGCTCCGTGACATAGATGTTGAGCTGACGGCCGCCGCCGCAGCCATTGAGGCTCCTCGGCCGAACAACCCAACCGACATCGGGCTTCGAGGCCAGATCGATGACGTGAAGGAAGAGCTCAATGACGTCTTGGCCGCAGCGCGCCTGCTCGAACAAGATCTGACACTAGCGGAGGCGCAGCTAGCAGCGCTAGATCGACGGATCGACAGCCTCCAAGAAGAGAGGGAGCGAAATAGGGATATCGCCACACTGATCCGACTCGGTAGCGAGACCTCAGCGCAGCATATTGCAGACCACAATTGCCCTACATGCAGACAGTCACTTGACGGGGTTGAGTCGGCTGAGCTCGGCCCAACGCTCGACGTTGGCGACACTATCGGCTTGCTCAATTCGCAGATTTCCACTGCAACCGCCATGAGAGATCGCTCGCGTTCGGTGGCAGACCAATCAGCGAACGCGTACGCCGCGATGCAGCGCGAGATCGACCACCTTCGTGTTCAGCTCCGCGCTCTTGAGTCTGATGCAGTAACTCCAGATCAAATCCCGAAGAGCGGCGATATTGCCAAGAGGATATCTTTGGAGCTGCGACGTGGCGAGATCCAGCGAACCATGGACTCGTTCGACACCAAGATAGGATCTCTTGACGAGATCGCAGGCGCAATCGCCGACGCTCGTAATGAGCTAAGCGAGCTCCCAGTCGGCCTATCCGACGGCGATGTCGCGGTATTGCGTTCAGTAGGTTCTCTCATGAGGCGACGCCTCCGGGCGTCGGGCTTTGGCAGCTATGACCCCGACCTTGTGCAGATTGACATGGACTCCTTGCAGCCAGCCCGGCAAGGCTTTGACGTCGACACCGATGCTAGCGCCAGCGACGTTGTGCGTATCAAGTTGGCTTACCTAGATTCAATTCGTCAGGTCGGGCTGGAACGCGGCGTACATCCGGGACTATTAGTACTTGATGAGCCACGACAGCAAGACATGGAGATTGAGGACTATGAGGCAGTTCTGCGCTACCTTGCCGACCAGCACGGCAGCAACACTCAGGTAATTGTTACCAGTACGACGGCGATGTCTCACCTTCGAACATCACTTGAGGGATCGGATGCGTCCTTCATCGAACTGGGCGAGGAAAGGCTGCTTGACTGGGACACGAGGAGCAATCACCTAGACCGCTGACTCCTAGCGCTACGCCCCTTAGGGCACATGGACAGGTAGTCGAGGGCCCTGCCCCGCCGCATCGGCTGGCTCCAGGTCAGTAATGATGGGCCAATGCGCTTGCTGGTGCTTGGCGGAACCTGGTTCGTGGGTCGCGCGGTCGTTGTGGCCGCTATGGAGGCTGGCTGGGAGGTGACGACGTTCAACCGAGGCACTTCCGGTCTCGCTCGTAAGGCCGTGCGATCCATTCACGGAGATCGAAATCGACCTCAAGATGTCGCCGCGTTGGCTACGGCTGGTCCCTGGGATGCCATCGTTGACACGTCTGGCTACGTACCAAGGAATACCCTCGACGTGGCGCACACGCTCACGCCCGCCGCTAGACGCTATATTTTCATGTCGACGGTCAGCGTCTACCGGGACTGGCCGGTCAAACCGCTCAGCGAGCGATCCGAGGTGCTCTACTGCCCGCCGGACGCCGGTCCTGAGTACGGCACCGACACCGAAGACGGTCCGACCCAGTACGGCTACCAGAAAGCCGGCTGTGAGGCTGCGACAGTCGCCGCGTTTGGAGCGGAACGAACGACGATCCTGCGACCTGGCGTAGTGCTCGGCCCACGCGAGTACGTGGGCCGCCTGCCCTGGTGGCTGCGGCGAGTGGCCGCTGGTGGCGATGTTCTGGCACCAGGCTCCCCCGACCGGTCCATTCAGCCAATTGATGTGCGCGACCTTGCTGCGTTCACGCTGCGCACAATCATCGACGGGTCGTCCGGTGCCTTCAACGTCTGCGCCCCCATCGACAGCGGAACCTTCGGCGGTCTCCTCGCGGACTGCGCCCATGCGACTCGGGCCGATGCCTCCTTCAAGTGGGTGCCCGATGACTTCCTGCTCGGGCAGGGCGTCCGACAGTGGTCCGAACTACCGCTCTGGCGCACCTTTGACGGTGTGTGGCGCGTCGACACGGCTGCCGCGCAGGCCGCCGGCCTCCGTACCCGGCCACTCGCCCTAACCGTGCGGGACACCTGGCGCTGGTTGGTAGACAGCGGGGAGGTCAGCAACCATGGCCGCGCCGCCGAGATCGGCATCGGCCGAGAGAAGGAAGCGCAGGTATTGGATGCCTGGCGCCGCTCAGGCGAGCGGCCGAGCTGAGGTATCCGACAGCCACGCCGCTATGCGCTCACGGAGCTGCTGCGCGTCGGCGTCGCCGTGCCATGTTGCCTCCTTCAGCAGCCGCTCGATGCGGGCCAGCCGGCCAGTCAGCGAGACATTGCGCTTGTGCGGTGGCAAGTCCAAGACGCTACGCAGAGCCTCGGCAGCGCCGTCCTTGTCCCGCATCTGGAGGTGCGCGGCAGCCACGTCGATGTTCGTACCGTTGATCTGCGAGTAGGGCCGGCGAGCTGCCGGCAACGCTTGAAAGACGCGCAGCGCTTCGCGCGCGTACCTCCCGGCCTGTTCCCCATTGCGGAGGTCAAGCCACGCAGCGGCGGCGCAGGCTGCGGCGCGTGCATCTCCGAATGCAAACTCACCACCGGTCGCCGTAGCCAGCTCATCGGGCCGGCCTTCTGCCGCCTCCCTGTCCCGCTGGGCAGCGTCCAAAACGGCAGCCACCGATGCAGGGTCATCGAGCAGGGCGTGGGAGCGAGCGGCGATGTAGCGCAGCCTGAGCTTTGGCTCGCCGTCAGGGGCCACACGCAGCGCTCGGCCGAAGTAACTCAGGGCGGCATCCGGCTCGTTACGCCAGTTCGCCAGCGTCATTTGCAGCCCGTAGGTCCATGTCCTTAACGACGCGTGGCCGGCAAGGTCAGCGTACTGGGTAGCCGCCCTGGCCAGTGCCGCAGACTCGTTCCAGTGCCCAAGGTCGAAAGCAGTAGAGGCCATGAGCGACGTGCCCTGCCCGACGACCACGAACAGGTCGGCCAAATCTCCCGGCCGCCGCGTCCGCTCGGCCAGTGCTCGCGCCTCGTCACGCAGCCGCCGAGCGCTTGAGAACGTGTCGAAGGCAGCCATTCCACCAGACCGCGCCAGCAGCCCCATGTCCTGCTGCAGTGCATCGATCGAGTCATGCGGCACGCCGATGCTCGACAGCAACGAGTCGTTAGCGATTGCATCAGCGGCGTCACTCACGACATCACCAACAGCACTGCCGCTGCCAGCACTTCCCCGCTTTTCGGCAACGTCGTTGAGACTTCGGAAGAATCGAGATCTCACCGCGTCCGAAAGCCGGTCGACTGCGGCGTCCAGCAACTCTTGGTTGCCGCTACCGGGCACGGTCTCCGGCCGGCTGTGCCAGTACGCAACCGTCCTGACGGCGATGCCCAGCCAGCCCGCGAACCCCTCGTTGGTCATCCCGGCGGCACCTTGCAGCGCACAGGCAAGGCGTCCAGTCCACTGATCCACCCTCGCCATGGGGTCTCCCGCGCCTGCGTTGCATCGGATTGCTGTTCGTTGCACCGACTTTGCATGGGCGCACCGTCCGACTTCGACTTCACTGGGTTCAGCGAGCCGGTAGGAACACCATCGTCAGACTACTGAGGAGACTCCCGTGGCTGAACCCCTTGCCCACGCTCAGGTGCGCCCCCGCTTCCGATCCGTCGCGGACACCGCCGCGATTCTTGGCATGTCGGAGGTGACTCTCTACCGAGCCATCCACGCCGGCCAGTTCCCGGCCATCAAGGTCCGGGGGCGCTTCGTGATCCCTGCCCGCGCAATCGACGACATGGAAGCGTCCGCGCTGGCTCACGGCCTGGTCGACGCCGGCAGCTACGCGTTGCCTGCCGCCGGCTAGCCGGCCCGCTTCGGACCCGGTGGCGCGGGCGGGATGTCATTCTCGCGTGCCAGCTTCCGGATGTACGCGCCGCTGAATGGCGACAACCGCTCAACCTCGGTCGGGCCGACACCCTCGCGGAGAGCACCGAGTACGGCCGCCACCACAGCCTCACGCGCGGATTCGTGAGCCGCCTCGGTCCGTTGGTACCGCTTCGTCGCTGCTGAGAGCACATCTCGGGCGTCACTCATCACACCAACATACCGCTACCCCCTTGCGCAACGGACCCGCGTATCGCTACCTTGTTGCGCAACAGAGGCGCGTTTCACCGGAGACGCCTCGAATTTTGGAAGGACACGACGTGACCAGCTCCGAAGATTTCCTCACAGCGGATCCATCCACCGCAGATCTGGTCGAGATCGAGCGGGAGTTGCCGCTGATTGAGGCAGAGGTGCTGCTGCTCGACGCGCAGATCGCCGTGCTGACCATCGACGGCAGCCCGAGCGATCTGGACTGGCAGCGGCTACGCCGAGCGCAGCGGCGGGTGCTCCGCGAAGCCCGCGCGCTTCTCACGAGCAAGTCCACCGGTCGAGCGGCATAGGCGGCAGCGGCGATGAGTCGGATTCGCGCCGCCTTCCATGACCCCCATGGGGCGCGCTACGGCATCCCCACCTATTGGTGGAAGGGTGCTCCGCCCGGCTACGCCACCCGCCGTCAACTGACCGCCGCCGGCCTGCGCCCCGGTGGTCAACCCGTCGCCGCTCAGGTCCTCTGGCAAGGGGTCGGCGGCACCCGCACCGCCTACCTCTACCGCCTCGACCTCGCCGCCCCGAAGCGCACCGCGACCCCCGCGCAGCGCACCGCGATCGGCAAGGCACTCACGGCCCGCCGGACCTGCCGTACCTGCGGCACGGTGCGGCCGTACTTCATCCCGCGCTCGCTGGGCGAATGCCTCGCGTGCGCCTTCCCCCAGGAGGACGCAGCATGACCGCCCCGACCATCAACGGCACCCGCTACCCCCAACCGATCGAGGACCTGTTGCCCGCCGCCCGGGATCTGGACCTGCCGGACGGGGAGGCGTTCCCCTCGCGTAACCGGCTGATGCGGGAGTTCCGCATCGGCGCACCGAAGGCCGGTGAACTGCTCGCGCTGCTCAAGACCATGTCTGCCGCGCCGCTGGCCGACACCACCGCGCCGGGCACCCCGGACCCGGCACCCGCCCTGGCCGCACCCGAGCCCGCGCCGCCGGTCGTGCCGGATCCGACGCCCGCGCCGGAGATCACGCCGCCGACGCCGCCGGTCGAGGTCGCGCCGGTCAGTCGCCCGGACACGCCCACCCCGCCCGCGCCGGCCCGGTCGGCGGTGGTGTGGCCGGTGGTGCTGCTGGCCCTGCCGGCGTTCGTGGCGATCTGGTCCGGGTGGGTTGGCCTCGGCGGACTCACCGGGTTTGGCATCGTGCACCCGCTACCCGGGATCTGGGACAGCTTCTCCATCAACTCGGCGATCACGCTGCCGATCGGGGTGGAGACGTACGGCGCGTACGCGCTCTACGTGTGGCTGTCGGGTCGGGTGCCGGACCGGGCGCGGACGTTCGCCAAGTGGTCCGCCCTCGGCTCCCTCGCCATCGGCGCGCTCGGCCAGGTCGCCTACCACCTGTTGGAGGCCGCCGGAGTCACCTCGGCCCCGTGGTGGATCACC
This sequence comes from Micromonospora sp. NPDC005171, assembly GCF_040608575.1. NCBI lineage: Bacteria > Bacillati > Actinomycetota > Actinomycetes > Micromonosporales > Micromonosporaceae > Micromonospora > Micromonospora sp. NPDC005171. Next base: position 81,893 of record NZ_JBEXIM010000021.1, read on the forward strand.
ACCGCCGTCGCGTGCCTGCCGGTCGCGGTGCTCGGCATGGGCGCCGCACTCGCGCACCTCGTCCGCACTCAGGACTAGTCCCGCCCGGCGGCACGGCCCTCGTGGCCTGGAAACCCGTGCCGTGCCGCCGGCCCTCAACCCCGACCCTCACGGATCAGATGGAGGAACACCCATCATGACGTCCCCCCGCGACGATGACCGATTCGACTGGCAGGCCGCCGAGAACGACCTGACCGACCCCACCACCGGCCCGGATGCCGACGTGGTCGACCTGGACGCCGCCCGGTCCCGGCGGCAGGCACCCAGCACCCCCGATGACGACAGCGACCCGGGCGACACCGGCCCTCGTTTGGTGGATTCGCCGGCCGCGCAGCGGTCCCCGCGTTTCAGCATCGCGGGGTTGCAGGACGCGAAGCGGCGGCGGATCGTGCCGGCGTGGCTGCGCTCGCGCGCCGAGCTGCGCGACGCCGCCCGCTGGACGATCGGGCACCTGTTCCACGCCGCAGCGTTCCACCTGACCCGCACCCCGAAGTACGCCGGCAAACTCGCCTGGCGGGCGCCGCGCGGCGCGGGCCGACTGCTCGGCGGGTGGGGTCGCTGGCTGTTCGACCTGCAAGGCGAGCACGTGCGCCAGTTGACGGCGGACAAGGGCGACGCCGAGATGTACCTCAAGGTGTCGCGGCTGCGTGACCAGCGGGTCCGGTGGCGCGGGTTCATCACCGCCGCCGTCGTCCTGGGTGTGCTGCCGGCGTTGGGTATCGCCTATGCTCTCGCCCCGGCCGAGGCCCGCTACGCCACCCTCGCCGCGCTACTGGCCGGGCTCGGTGCGCTGGGCCGTCCGGCGGATAAGCCGCTGCTCGACACCGCCGTGGTGGTGCCCCGCGTGCAGAAGCTCACCTCGGATGTGGTGGTGCGGGCGTTGGGCAACCTCGGGATCACCGGCATCAACCAGGCGCTGTCCAAGGGCAATCGGGGCAAGGACTGGTTCCCCGCACCGATCACCCGCGATGGCCCCGGCTGGCGCGCCGATGTGGAGTTGCCCAACGGTGTCACCGCGACCGAGGTCATCGAGAAGCGGGAGAAGCTCGCCGCCGGCCTCTCCCGCCCGCTCGGGTGTGTGTGGCCGGAGGGGCAGCCGGAGGTGCACCCCGGACGCCTCGTGCTCTGGGTTGGGGATCAGGACATGTCCAAGGCGCGTAAGCCGGTGTGGCCGCTGCTCAAGGCCGGCAGCGTGGACCTGTTCCGGCCGCAGCCGTTCGGCACCGACCCGCGCGGCCGCTGGGTCGACCTCACGCTGATGTTCATGGCCATGGTCATCGGTTCCATTCCCCGAATGGGCAAGACGTTCACCCTGCGGGAGGTGCTGCTCATCGCGGCGCTCGATCCGCGTGCGGAGATCCACGCGTACGACCTCAAGGGCACCGGCGACCTGTCGGCGTTGGAGCAGGTCGCGCACCGCTACCGCGCCGGGGAAGAGGACGAGGACATCGAGTACGCCGTGGCCGGGATGCGGGAGCTGCGCGAGGAACTGCGCCGCCGCGCCAAGGTGATCCGCGACTTGCCCCGCGACCTGTGCCCCGAGAACAAGGTCACCCCTGAGCTGGCCTCGAAGAAGTCGCTTGGCCTGCATCCGCTGGTCGTCGGCGTGGACGAGTGCCAGAAGTGGTTCGAGCACCCCGAATACGGCAAGGAACTGGAAGCGATCAGCACCGACCTCGTGAAGCGGGGGCCGGCGCTCGGGATCATCCCGGTGTTTGCCACCCAGCGGCCGGACGCCAAGAGCCTGCCGACCGGCATCTCGGCGAACGCGTCGACCCGGTTCTGTCTCAAGGTGATGGGGCAGACTGAGAACGACATGGTCCTCGGCACGTCGCAGTACAAGCAGGGCATCCGGGCGACCATGTTCGCCTGGACGGACAAGGGCACCGGCTACTTCGTCGGTGAGGGCGCCGACGCGAGGATCACCACCACCGTCAACATCGACGGCCCCCTCGCCGAGAAGATCGCGGCCCGCGCCCGCACCGCCCGCGAGGTCGCTGGACGGCTGACGGGGCACGCCCTCGGTGAGCAGCCCGCCAAGGTGCAGTCGCTGTCCTACAACCTGCTCGACGACATCACCGCCGTGGTGCCTGCCAGTGAGGCCAAGGTGTGGTGCCGCACCGTCGCCGCCCGGCTGGCCGAGCTGCGGCCCGAGGTTTACACCGGGTGGGACGGGGAGCAGGTGACCGTCGCCTTGAAGCCGTTCGGGGTGAAGGTCGGGCAGACGTGGGGCACCGACCCGGACACCGGCAAGGGAGCGAACCGGGGCGGCTTCGAACGCGCCGCGATCATCGCCGCGATTGCGGAGCGTAACCGAAAGCGCGACGCGAGCTAACCCCGGATCGGTCCTAGGTCTAGGAGCGGGCACCTCCTAGACCTAGGACCGCCCCTAGGACGCCATCCCAACCGTGATCAGGACGCTAGGAATCTAGCGGCCTCCCCCAACCACACCCGAAAACCGGCCTTGGAGGCTGTCATGGACCCCCGCGACCTGCTAGCCACCGCTCCCTGCCTCATCCTCGCCGCGCTCACGCTCGGTTACCTCGTCCTGTGCGTGGCTGCGCCGTTCGGACGCTGCCGCACCTGCAAGGGCACCGGCCGCAAACACTCCACCATCGGCCGACTGCGGCGCGAGTGCCGCCGCTGCGCCGGGACCGGGCTGCGGCTGCGCGTCGGCCGACACGCCATCAACCACATCAAAGACGAGTACCAAGCGGCCAAGCGATGAACCGCCGACCACGCGACGGGCACACCGACTGGTGCGGCAAAGACCACCGCTGCGGCCTCGGCGAGCACCGATCCGACGAAATCGTGGTCAACGTCGCCGGCCGCTCCCGCGCCGTCCTCGTCAGGGTGCGCACCGCCGCCGGCCGCGAGCACGCCGAGGTGCGCGTCAGGGTCGCGCTCGCCCCGGGCGAAGTGGCGGCGCGGCGGCAGTTGGTGGGGCTGCTCGGTGACCTGCGGGAGACGGTGACCCGCGCCGCCATCGCGAGCCGCCCCCGACCTCGGCGGGCCGCCTAATGCCCGCCGCGCGCCGCGACGGCCCATCCCCGCGTGACGCCCGGCTGTCCGGATTGGAGGTGTGGCTCACCGGCACGCCGGCCGAGCTGGACGCCGTCACCGCCGCCTTGGCCGACGCCGGGCACCTCACGCAGCACGGCGCCCGCCGGCCACTGACCGGCACCGACGCCGGCCGCTACCGCCTCTATCTACGCCTGAACGTCGCCGCCGGCCGGCGGCGGCCCACCGGCACCCCGGACGTCTCCGGCGGCGCGCTGATCGACCTCACGGCCGCCCGCGCCGCCCGCCGCCCGGCCTGACCCATCCCCCCGAGCCTCGGGAGATTCCCCATGCCTGACCTTTTGGCGGCCGCGCTCGCGCACGCTGCGCGCGGCTGGCACGTGTTCCCCCTGCGCCCCGACAACCGGTCCGACGACCCGGACCACGCCAAGCGGCCCGCGTTTCCCAACCGCTGCACCGCCGAGCACTGCAACCGCACCGACCCGCGCTGCCGCGCCGCCGGCCGGCACGTCGGCTGGGAGGAACGCGCCACCACCGACCCGCAGCGCATCCGCCGGGCGTGGTCGACCCGCCCCTACGGCATCGGCATTGCCTGCGGCCCGTCCGGGCTGGTCGTGGTCGACCTCGACGTGCCCAAGCACGCCGACGACACCCCACCGCCACGGTGGGCCGGAGCGTGTGACGGCCTGGACGTGTTCGCCACCCTCGCCGCCGGGCACGGCGGCATCGACGCCACCTACACCGTGACCACGGCCAGCGGCGGCAGCCACCTGTACTACCGCCACCCCGCCGGGCCGGAGCTGCGCAACACCACCGGCGACCGAGGCGGCCTCGGGTGGAAGGTCGACACCCGCGCCCACGGCGGCTACGTCGTCGCCGCCGGCAGCACCACCGCCGGCCACCCCTACTCCGTGGCGCTGGACTGCGACCCGGCGCCACTGCCCACATGGGTCGCCGGGCTGCTCGCACCCACCCCGCGACCCGCGCACCGGCCCGTCCCGGTGGCGCTGCCGCCGGACCGGCGCGGCGCGTACCTCGCGGCCGCGATTCGTCGGCAGGTCGCTCACCTCACCGCCGCGCCAGAGGGGCAGCGCAATCACGCCCTGTTTGCCTCGGCGGTGGCGCTCGGGCAGCTCGCCGCCGGGGGTGCGCTTACCGACGACGACGTGACCGCCGTGCTGCAACCCGCCGCGCTGTCGCTCGGCCTGCCCGCTGGGGAAGTCGCCCGCACGATCGCGTCAGGGCTGCGGACCGGGGCGCGCAACCCGCGCCGCCTGACCATGGGGCGGGCGGCATGAGCGGGATCGGTGACAACCCGAGTTGTCGCCGCGCGCCCCAGCTCCACGCGACGACGGGCCATGTCGCCGAGCACGCCGCCGCGCTGGCCGCCGCGCAAACCCCCTCGGATGCCCTCGCCACGCTGGCCGCGCTGGAAGCCGCGTGCCGAGAGGCCCGGGAGTGGATCGCGGTCGACGCGGTGCTCATCGACGGGTGGTCGTATGCCGACGTGGGCCGGGCAATGGGCACCACCCGGCAGGCAGCCAGCAAGGCATACGCCGATGCCGTCAACACCCGGATGCGCCGCACCGTCATGGGCCGAGACGACGCGGTGGTGATCGTGCCGTGCGGCGTGGCCAAGCTCGACCGACCCGCCCCTGCCGGGCGCATGTACACCGGCAGCTACCACCGCGCATGCAGGCGCGCGGCGGACCGAATCGGCGGACGGCTGCTCATCCTGTCCGCCCGCTACGGGCTCCTCACCCCGAACACCGAGATCGAGCCATACGAGCTGCGCATGGGCCAACCCGGCGCGGTAAGCGTGCCGACCATCCGCGCGCAAGCACGCCGGCTCGGCATCGACATGGCCGGCACCGTGACCGTGCTCGCCGGCCGCGACTACGCCGACCCCATCACAGCGGTATGGCCCCACGCCCGCCGGCCACTGGACGGCACACGCGGCATGCCCGAACAGATGGCCGTGCTCGCCGAGCTGGCGCGCACGCCGACAACCCCGGTTGTCACCAATCGACACACGGAAGGACTCGCCGCATGAGCACCCGCTTGCAGATCGGCTCCGGCCCCGAAACCATCCGCGTGCTCAAAGCCGCGCTGGTCGACGGGCTGCTCCCCGACACCTACGTGTCCGCCGGTTCCCTCGTGCACATGGAAGCCGTATCCGGCGGCCTAGCCACCGCCGCCGACGAAGACTCCCCGCTGCCGGTGTCGGCCAGCATGGTCAACCCCGCCGGGCTGGCCGGGCTGCTGGCCGAGCACGCTTACGTGTACCGGCTCAAGACCCGCAAGAGCGACACCGGAGATCCCGAGGTCTACGAAGACGAGGTGACCCCACCTCGGGACATCCTGTCGTCCGTGCTGGCCGGGAAGACGTGGCCGGGCGTGCCGCCGCTGCGCGGGATCATCGGTGCCCCGGTGCTGCGCCGTGACGGCACCCTGCTCCAGCAACCCGGCTACGACCCAGCGACCGGCCTCTACCTGGCGTCCAAGGTGGCGCTTCCCCCAGTGCCGGACGAACCGACCCCGGAGCAGGTAGACGAGGCGCGCACGTTCCTGCTCGGCCGGTTCCTGCGGGACTTCCCATGGGCATCCGCCGCTGACCGGGCGAACTACGTGGCGCTGCTGGCCACGCCGATCCTGCGGCACTTCACCCGCTCCCTGACCCCGTTCGCGCTGATCGACGCCACCATGCCCTCATCCGGTAAGACGATCCTGACGGCCGGGCCGGGGATGCTCTACGGGCAGCGGGTCATGACCTGGGCCTACTCCGATGAGGAACTGCGCAAGTCCATCACGGCGGTGCTGGCCGAGCAGGTGGGCGTGGTGATCTGGGACAACCTGGCCGAGGGCACCGTCATCGACTCGGCGGTTCTCGCCCAGCTCGTTACCTCCGGCGTGTGGTCCGACCGGCAGCTAGGTGCGTCGCGCAACGTTGCCACCGTCAACGACCGGCTGTGGATGGCCACCGGCAACAACCTCCAGGTCGGCGGGGACATGGCTTCCCGCACGGTGCGGGTACGGCTCGATCCGGATATGCCCCGACCCGAGCTGCGCGACCAGCGCGGGTTCGGCATTCCGCACCTTGACCAGTGGATCACCGACCCGGCGAACCAACTCACCGTGTTGTGGCACCTGTTGGTGCTGGTGCTCGATTGGACGCGGCGGGGTGCACCTCGGGTATCGGGGTTGTCGATGCGGCAGTTCACCCCGTGGGCGCAAGCCCTCGGCGGGTTCCTGGCGCATCACGGGATCGACGGGTTCCTGACCAACGCGGCTGACATTCGTGAGATCGATGAAGATGAAACGCGCTGGCGCGCGTTCCTCACTTGCTGGCACGACCGCCACGGCGGCCGTGCGATGACCGCCGCCGAACTGCGGCAAGACGGCGAGCCGATGCACCTCGGCAGCGACGTGAACGACCCGTGGGATGGGCAGTTCATCACCACCCACAACGGGCGGCTGCCCAACCCGCTGCAACTCGGCCGACTCCTGACCGGGCAGGCCGGGCGGTGGCGCGGCGAACACGTCGTGCGCGCCGGCCGCAACGACCGGGGCGACCGGTCCGTGTTCTGGGTCGAGCGGCACGAGGGGTGAAACCCGCTGAACCATCTCCGCATCTCCGCAACGCCGCACCGACCCCTTAACACCAGGGAAAACACTCTGCGGAGATCAGAACCAGGAGGACTATCGATCTCCGCATCTCCGCAACCAACTGCGGAGATCCCACCTCTTTGCGGAGATGAACCCTCACCACCTCCGACTATCTCCGCAAGCATTTGCGCAGCTCATAGCCATGTTTGCGGAGATGCGGAGATGCGGAGATGGTTCAGCCCCATGACACCGGTTCGCGCATCGTGAGCTGCACACAACCAGCCGCTCGGCGGCGGGCCCGTCGGCCAAGTGCGGGACCCAGGGCGGCACGATCAACTGTCGTGGGTGGCTCGTAGTCTGCGTCACGTGGGAAGCATCGGTCTGACGCCCGGAGACATCAGGTCCCGAGAGGACATCAAGCGCGACTGGGGCGGAGGCATCCAGGGCGGCATCATCCCGTCCGACACGACACCCAACGTCTTCATCTACTCGGACCCTGCGGAAGCTGAGCGGTATGGCTACCACTGGGACGGCCCGTCGAAGGACGTAAACGGCGCCCCTCTCTTTCTCTATACCGGGACCGGGAACTACGGCGATCAGTACATCACTGGACTGAACGGCTCTGTGCTACGCCATAAAGAGCACGGCCGTAGCCTGCATCTGTTCCTGTTTTATAGCGACCGACCACAGGGCGGCAAACTCCACACCTATGTCGGCGAGTACGAGGTGGACTCCGACCTCCCCTACGTCCGGGAGGATGGCCTGGATCGCGCGAACGAACAGCGATCGGCAGTCGTATTCCGGCTCAGGCCGGTTGGTTCCGTACTACCCGATGCATCAGCCCAGCATTCGGCCGCAGACGTGTCCGTCGGCGAGAGCAGACTCGTTCCGGTTGAGAGCGTCAACGTCACGGGATTCGACCGCGACCCTACCCAGGGCGGCACTGCTCGGCGTCGAGAAGCAGAGCTCTCCGATAGGTACTTAAAGTACCTTGTTGGGCTTGGCCACGATGTCAAAAACTGTGTTGTCCGGCCGCGGGGTGTTCTGCGTGACCTTCGCACGGACTTGTTCGATGTCACCGCCAACGAACTGTATGAGGCCAAGGGAACAGCAACCCGTAATGCTGTCCGGCTTGCAATAGGGCAACTCTTCGACTACCGGCGCCTCATCGAGTCAAAGGACGCCACGCTCACAGTGCTCTTGCCCGAACGACCCGCGGATGACCTGATCGCGCTTTTGCGCTCCTGCAACATAGGGTGCGTGTACGAGAGCGGCAGAGGCAACTTCGTCCGTGAGTAACAACCGAAGGCCATCACAGAACCAAGAGCGCTTGTCGGCATCACACGAGGGGCGGCCCTTTCGGCTTGTTCAGGGCCGACTGCCCGCGGCTGGCCGCCGGCTTCACCGCTCCGTAGGCGCTTTCTCTTCAGCACGCGGTTCAGGAAACCCCGGCCTTCCGCGTCACATGGCCCCGCCACCTGCCTCCGCCCCCACTGGCAGCGTTGATCCCGTCGGGCACATTGTCGGTCTGAGTCGACCCTAGGGCGTCCGAGATCCTCGCTGAATCAGCCCGGCATGGAACCACTGGATCAGCGTAACTGCTACCGACACGGCCACCTTGGCTTCGTCGATTGATACGTTGCCTGGTGCTGAAGGCTGCCCGCCGTGACGGTCATGCTGTCCATGCCACAGCATCCGTAGCATGTTAATGATGACGCCCGGCGACGAAGCGGAGTCGTGCTCGCGCTCCATCGGCAGCCGCCAGTCCCCTTGGTCTTCAAGCTGCTTGAGCATCGTTCCGAGCGTCGCCCTTGAATTTGTGGGTGACACGACGGGGATAGCAGCGTCTTCGACAGCCAAGATGGCCAACCGATACGCCTCGCTGGCATTGGGGGTAAGCCCGTAAAGCTCTTCCCATGCCTTGGCAAGGCGGACTCCGGCTCGCCCTGCTCGCGCCATCACAGAATCGGCAGCAACCTGCACCCCCATAGGCACGCGGCGCGTCAGGCCCGGATGACCTGCTCTGGCGCCGATCTCATATGCCGATTTGCTGCGCTCCAGCAATGCACCAAGCTCCTCTGAGCTCGCGTGGCAGCCGTGCGCAAGGAGGTAGTCCGCAATCTGGAGGGGTGCAGGATGCGTACGTAGTGCGGCCATCAACGTCTTGATCTGCCACTGGCCGAATGTGTAGTCGGTCTCCGTCGCGCGGATGTTACTCAGGGGGATCTTAAGGACCTGGCACATGCTCTCTGCCAAGTCCGTGTCCGCCATATGCACTCTTCCACTTCCGTCGTCATAGCGAGCCATGACGGTCAGCGCGCCTCGAATCCATGTCCAAAATGGCGGGCTCATCCACACTGGGAGACCATCGTGGAGGGCGTCATATTCGGCGACTTGTTCCTCCGTATCGACACCAAGAGGTCGCCACGCTTCTTCGATCACGCGCCCGATTATTCCACGCCAGGGCACCCGACACGACCTCGTGACGGCATGCAATCCCGTCCTAGCGCCATGTCATGCGGACCCTGTCAGTTCGTGCGGATGCTGGGGGTTGGTCATTCGCCTGCTCGGCTAGCCCGGTCGATGGCAGGCGGATGGCCCGCGGCCCGGTCAGGGCCGCCTTGATCGAGGTACAGCGACCCTGGAGCATCTCCCCGGCGCCAAGCCCACTTGGAGCCAGTCAGCACGCAGAGTCACCGCATCAAGTTCCTTCTATCCCGTCTACGAACAGCACCATGGAGCTATTCGTGGTGCGAAATACAGTCAACAACGGAAGGCAGGGAGGCCAGGGGGTGAGTTTCCGCAGCTAGTGAAGGCTCTGAAACTAGAGATGGGTGAGTGAATGCCACTTCTAATCCCAAGGCCGCAGGTTCGAATCCTGCCGGGCGCACCCACCTCACCGCAGGTCAGCGGCTTTCCGCTCCCGGTCGAGACGATCACCACGGCCTCCGTGCAGCGGTCAACGGTCTCAGCCCACGCGGTTCGGGTTGCTGAGAGCCTCCCACTCCTCAGGGCTGGGTGGGTATGACGCCCAGTACGGAAGGTAGAACGGCCGGCGCGGTGGGTCGGCCACCGTGAAGGGCTTGAACTCCGGGTCCGCGATCACGCGGTAGACGAACTCCGCCGTCGACATGTCGAACTGGTGCCACGGCTCATCCGCCTCCCGTCGGCAGACCACCGGCCACCGTTCCGGCTCCACCGCGCTGTCCACCAGCCAGTAGTAGTCGCCCTCGGTGACGTCGAGGCCCCACTGGACCAGCCCTGGTCCGGCGTCCGGCCCGTAGACCGCGTACGGCTCGTGGATCTGAGCGCCGAACGTACTCTGAGCTGACACCTGACGACCGCCGTGCCACATCGACAGCAACGGCGTTCCGAAGTGCTCGTCCGTCGGCCGCAGCAGGCTGAGGTAGCCCCAGAACGCCCCCGACACGAACCGCCGGCTCAACTCCTTGAAGTCAGCGGGCAGCGCAATGCCGAGCTCGGCCTCTACGTGCTCCCATTCAGAACCTTCAGCAGCCTGGCGCCATCCGGTTGCTTCGACGATCCGGTCTGTCCACACACATCCCGATGGTAGAAGGCTCGGCCGTACCGCCGTGCGTACCGCCGGGACTGTCAGCTGGCGCCGACGCTTGCCGACAACGGCAGGCGGGCTGACCAGGGGCGAGGCCACCTGACCAGCTACCCACCACCGCATCCAACGGCTACATCCAGCACCGACAGTCGTCCCGCCCGGAGCGCCGTCACCTGCTCGGCTGTCAGTCCGTAGTACGACAGGAGCGGATCACTCGTCTTCCGACGGTTGACGTGCACGAAACATCCGTGCCAACTGCCGCGACCAATCATCTCGGCGTCCGGGAAGCCCGGATCACTCGTTGTCGCGCCGATGACGAGTCCGGGCCCTGACACGCGGCGAAGGACCTTGCCATCCGGAGGCCCGACGAAGACCGCGACTGCGGCGCGATCCTCGGCAGGCGCCGAGCCAGGGTCGATGAGGTCGCGCACTCGCTCGTAACCGCGCACGTCGACCTGGGACACATAGCGTTGAGCCGAGGTCTCAACGGGGTCCCTCAACTTGAGCACGCCGAAACAGCAGCCGGCAACCGCGACGAACGCCAGCAGCCAGAGTCGTCGGCGTCTCGAACGCACCGGGAGGCGTCCGTCAGGCGGCATCGGCGGGTCCAGGCACGACGACACAGTAGGCCAACCCAGGGTTTCTCGCTTCCGGTTCGATCGTCGCGCGGGGTGATCGCGGTCTGGTGTCGTGTCGAATGCGGGCCTGCTCGACGCCATGGACTGGCGTATTCACCAGCTGGAACCTGACGGACCTGATCACCACCAGCGAGTCAGGGATCCACCGCGCTGATAGCGTCGAGTTGTGTCGATGTTCCCCACTCCCCAGGTAATCCTCTTCTCTGAGGACGTTCCGCGCGCGGCCAAGTTCTACGCCGATCTCGGCTTCACCGAGACCTTCCGGGTGCCACGTGAAGGCGAGCCGATCCACATCGACCTCATGCTCGACAGCTACAAGATCGGCATCGCGTCAGTGGCCTCCACCCGCGACGATCACGGGCTCGACCCCGTGCCCCGGGGCCAGCGGGCCGCCGTGATCCTCTGGACCGACGACACCGCCGCCGCGTACGCCGACGTCACGGCGAAAGGCGCCCCCACACTTGCCGCACCGCACCGGTGGCTCGACCGCCTGCTGATCGCCTGGACCGCCGACCCGGACGGCAACCCGATCCAGATCGTCCAACAGCTTGAGAGCCTGGACGGGTGATGACCGTGCCGCATCAGAGCACCTACGTCAGCGACAGGTAGGCGCGCCTGCTTCGCACGAAGCGCCCGGCAGGTGTCTACGCACGGCCCGGCCTACGGCGTTGATAGGGCGTGACGTTCGAGGAGTACGCGTTCGCTCGCACTTCGGCGCTGGTGCGGCTGGCCCGGCTGCTGACCGACGACGAGCACCGGGCCGAGGACCTGGTTCAGGAGGTCCTCGCCCAGGCGTACCCCCGGTGGGGCCGCATCACACGGACGGATCGGCCGGACGCCTACGTCCGGCGCATGCTCGTCAACACCCACAACTCGTGGTGGCCTCGGCGCAGCAGCCGGAAGATCTCCGTCGCCGCGGTGCTCGATCGGGCTGGCAAGGTGGACGAGGCCGCCGGGGTCGCCCGAGCGCGACGCACTGTGGCGGCTGGTCCGTGATCTGCCGCCACGTCAGCGCACCGTGATCGTGCTGCGCTACTAGCCGAGCCGCGCGGCTGGCCCGGTGCCTTGTTCGGGGGCCAGGAGCAGGCGCTCCACCCCGGTGATCCGCAGCACCCGCTGGGTGATTCCCCCGGCGCCTCTGATCGAGAAGCGGGAGCCGACCCGGGCAGCGCGGTCCCGTGCCAGCAGGAGTACGCGCACACCCGCGGCGCTGAAGAAGCCCACGCCGGTCAGGTCGCAACAGACATCGGGATGGCTGTCGATCGCGTTCATCAGGGCCGCGCCCAGGCGTGGTGCGGTGTCCATGTCGACGTACCCGACCGGGGCGACAACCAGCCGGTCAGCCGAGATGGTCGAGGACAGGTTCGTGGGCTCGGTGTGGCGAGTCACCTGGAACGACGGCCCGGAGGAGTCCAGCTCAAGAAGAAAACCGTCCCGCCGACTCCCGGCGAGCACCGCTGGCGTGACCTGCCCGACGCGGTAACTGTCGACGCGGGTCTCGGAGAACCAGGAACGCTCAGTCATAGGAGCACACACGCCTCTTGTCGAAATCCGTAACAGGATTGGCGCATGGCTTGACCAACCTTCACGATAACGGGCTGGGCAGTCGGCCGCCAGTCGGCACGTCCGTCCTTGGCCGAGGTCAGCCGGCGCCGCGCTGTGGGCCGCCATTTCCCGCAGCACCGCAGCCCGGTTTCCGAACATCTATGGCGGGTTGCCCGACCCACCGCGATCACGCTTGAGACCCGGCGGTCGGGTGGCCCTCTCCACCAGCGCGGCGGCGACCTCCCGCAGTTTGCGGTTGGAGTCCTGGGAGACCTTCGCGAGAACGGCGAACGCCTCGTCGGGGGTGCAGCGGCGTTCGCCCATGATGATGCCCTTGGCCTGCTCGATGACGGCCCGGCTCTGCATTGCCAACTGCATCTGCGCGGCCAGGGTGGCGGTGGCGTCGTAGAGCCCGATCGACAGTGAGCTGTGTGCTCCGCCCTGCACGGCTCGGGCCGCCCACCGCGGCCAGCGGACCTCCTCGGACATGTTCGGGACGGAGACGACGGCGGATTCCCTGGCCGCCGCCAGACATGGGCCCTGGCCGTACTCGTACTGCAGTTCGTCGAGTCGCAGCGCCATCTCGCCGCTGAACGCGGCGGTGTGCGCACCCTCCTGCTTGATCAACGTCACCGACACCTCCTCCGCGCCGGGGATCGTGCGTCGTGCCAACTCGGAGACCTGGGTCAACACCCCAGACAGGTCGGTTTCGCCGAGCTTGATCTGGCCGAGTTCGAAGATCGCCGCATTGGGGTCAATGGGATGCTGTGCTCTCCGAAGGTGCAGCCGGATCGGCTCGGGCGCACTCGTTTGCCCCCCCCCCCCCCCCCCCCCCCCCGGGGGGGGGGGGCGCGCCGGACGCAGAGGGAGAGCGGAGGGGAGCGGAGCATGAGGAATGGTATAAG